>CALVHV010000103.1 GCA_944328845.1 uncultured Clostridia bacterium
TTGCAGCGCCCGCCGCGCACGTGTTTTCCCGCACCCGCAAAATCTTTTTCTTTCGGTATCCGAAGGAGATAAAAAACGCCCGCCCCGAGGATCTCGGGGCGGGCGCGTGTTTTACGGGAGCGCCGCTTTAGCGGTACTTTTTTCTATGCATCCGTTCTGCCGAGCAGGCAGTCCAAAGAAACGCCGAAATAATCTGCCAGCGTTTCCAGGTCTTCGAGAGAAGGGAGATACCCCTTGTTCAGCCAGCCCGCTATGTTGTTGCGGTGAATGTGCGTCTGTTCGGCAACGCGGTAGACGCTGACCTGCTTTTTCTGCCGCAGCTGTTCCAGCCGCTGCGCAAACGTGACCCGCTCCCGCGCGGGGACAAAGATGTTTTCTTCCGTCTTTCCCAGCAAAAAATCCATGGAAACGCCGAAATAGTCGGCAATACGGACCAAAACAACGGGTCGGGGCAAGATCCCGTAATTGTATGCCTTGGAAAACAGGACATACGTGATATTCATGTCTGCGGCGATCTGCGTCCTGTTTCCGCCGCGCTCCGCCACAAGTTCCTGAAACCTGTTTTGAAAACTCTTCGAAATCGGCATTTTCCGACAAAACCTCCCCTTTTCTGATAAAATAAGACAGAGATTATATAATTTATTTCTCTTACTTTATGATATAATGTTTTCTATTAAAAATAGACAAAGGGTATATAATCATTGTCTTAAATTATGGGAGGTTTTTTATGATCTTTGTTCTACAAAAAGAGCAAGCTGAAACGCTTGCACAGTTGATCTGCGCGGGCAGATACGTTTTAGGTACGGAAGAAGAATTTTTTGACGCGCAACAGGAAAAATTTGCCCTGTCCTTTTTGGAAACTCTGTTTTGTACAGAAAATTTTGATGAAAGATACGAAAATACAATGCGTAAAGTTCTGCCCGCGTTGCGTTGTTTTCAGGCAGAAACAGATGGAAAATGACTTTTTCGCCCCCCGCTTTTCGGCGACCGTCGCACAGGCGTTAAAAAAAGCCCCGTCTCTTTGCAGCGCCCGCCGCGCACGTGTTTTCCCGCACCCGCAAAATCTTTTTCTTTCGGTATCCGAAGGAGATAAAAAACACCCGCCCCGAGGGTCTCGGGGCGGGCGCGTATTTTACGGGAGCGCCGCTTTAGCGGCGGTCCCGCATTTTTTACTCTTTGTCCTTTTTTTGCGTATGACAGCGGCCGCCGCAGGAAGAACAGTCACAGCCGCAGCTGCCCTTTCCTTTCTTTTTGCAACGGATCTGATACCACACCGCAAAGACCACCAGCCCGACCGCAAGGACGGCAATGGCGATCGTGACCGCCGTTCCCACGGCAGACAACAGCAAATTTGACATACGTTTCCTCCTTTTGCCGACGATCTCGGCGAAATTTTTCTCTCCGCGTCATGCGCGGCAGACAGAGCCTTGTATTGCCCGCCGCGTTATACGCGGCGGGCAAAGCTTTTATTTTTCTGCACCGCAGCGCATGCGGCAGGCGGCGCGACGGCCGCGCAAAATGATGTATGCGACGAACAGCGCGGCGAGCGCGAGCAGGATGAACGCCGTCCACCACCAGCTGAGCACCAGATACACCGCTGTGGCGGTAAAGTAAGAAGTGAGCATCCAAAACGCGACGGTATAGCGGAACTTGCCCTTGGGCGTTTCGCCCCTGACGGTTGCCGCCGCCGCAAAGCAGGGAATGGTGAGCATATTGAACACGGTGAAAGCGACGAGCCCCTGCCAGGTGATGCCCGTAGCTTCCATCAGCGCGACGACGGGGCCGATGCCGCTTTCGCCGTCGTCCCAACCGGGGATAAGTGCGCCGATGGCGGGCGCGAGCACGTAAAACGTGGAAATGACGTTTTCTTTGGCGATAAGCCCCGTGACCGCCGCCACCACGAACACCCAGCCGAACTGCCCCAGCTGAACGCCGAAGCCCATGGGAGTGCAGACCCACTGCACGAAAGCGCCGATGTCGTACAGGATGGAGTTTTGTATCTCCACCATCTGCCAGTTCCAGGCGAAGTTGGACAAAAACCAGATGACGACGGAACTTGCGACGATGATGGTGAACGCCTTTTGGACGTAGTGTTTGAGTTTATCCCACAGATGCACCATCAGGCTGCGAAACTGCGGCAGGTGATAGGCGGGCAATTCCATGATGAAGGGAGCGACCTCGCCGCGCATGGTGGTCTGACGCATGACGGCGACGGAGAGCACCGCCATTGCCATGCCGAACAGGTACAGCGCAAACACGAGAAGATCGGCGTTGATGCCCGCATACTGCGCGGCGATGGCGCCGCAGACGGCGGCGAGGATGGGCGCCTTGGCACCGCAGGTGAAGAAAGGAATGACGCGGTTGGTCATGATGCGTTCCTTTTCGTCGGCGAGGGTGCGCGTGTTGACGGCGGCAGGCACCGAACAGCCGAATCCCATGATCATGGGGATGAACGCCCTGCCCGAAAGCCCGAATTTGCGGAAGGCGCGGTCTAAAATAAACGCGACGCGCGCCATGTAGCCCGAATCTTCGAGGATGGAGAGGAGCAAGAACAGGAACAGGATCTGCGGGATAAAGGACAGCACGCCCGAAACGCCCGCCCAGATGCCGTCGTTGACGAGCCCCTGCGCCCACGCGGCGGCACCTGCCGCGGAAACGCCGTTTGCAATGCCGTCTCCCGCGAGGGAACAGACAAAATCCATCAGATTGAAAAGTATGACGCCCGGAGAGGAGACGCCCGCCGAGGAGAAAAAGACGGCGACAAAGGAATTGAGAATATCATTTCCCGTTTCCACGTCGAACCCGATCTTAAAAATGGCGTTGAGATAGAAGAGATCTTCGCCGAAGGTGAGATGGAAGATGCCGAACAGAATGACGAGAAAGAGCGGAATGCCCCAAATGCGGTGGGTGAGCACGCGATCGGCTTTGTCCGAACCCGAAAGAGTATTCGGTTTGGCAGAACGGGTGAGCACCGCCGAAAAGCGCGCCGTTATGTACTTGTAGCGCGCGTCTGCGATCTGCGCTTCGAGATCGCCCGCAAACTCTTCGCCCGCGCACTGTTTCTGAAAGGCGCGCACCGTCTGCATCTGCTGCGGGTGCGCTTTGACTTCCTCTTCGTCCCCTTCCGCCAGCTTGACGGCGTGAAAGAGCGGGTGCGAGATCCCCTCGCCGCGCAGAGCGATGGTCACGTCCGCAAGGAGATGGGACAGAGAAGAGTGCGCAAGGACGCTTGACCCCTCCCGCTTTTTCTGCGCCGCCTTGTAAGCGCATTGCATCAGATCGCCGATGCCTTCGCCGCGCAGAGCGGAGATCTCCGCCACGGGCACGCCCAGTTCCTTTTCCAGTCGGGCGGAATCCAGCGCGTCCCCCTTCTTGCGGACGGCGTCCATCATGTTGAGCGCCACCACCACGGGCACGTCCATCTCCAATAACTGGGTGGTGAGGTACAGATTGCGCTCGAGGTTGGTCGCGTCCACGATGTTGATGACGCAATCGGGCTTTTCTTCTAAGATAAAGTTGCGGGCGATGAGCTCCTCGGGGGTATACGGGGAGAGGGAATAGATGCCGGGAAGGTCGACGACGGAGACGGGGACGCTGCCTTTTTTATACACCCCCTCCCTCTTGTCGACGGTGACCCCCGGCCAGTTGCCTACGTGTGCCGTGCTGCCCGTGAGGGCGTTGAAGAGGGTGGTCTTGCCGCAGTTGGGGTTGCCCGCCAGGGCGAACTTTAACATATCAGAGCACCTCCATCGTCACACACGCCGCCTCGCTTTTGCGAAGGGTGAGTTCGTAGCCGCGCACGGTGACCTCCACGGGGTCGCCCAGCGGGGCAAGCTTGCGGAGCAGGATCTCCGCGCCCGGAGTGACGCCCATATCGAAAATGCGGCGGCGCACCCTGCCTTCCCCTTCGATACGGAGCACGACGCCCCGCTCTCCGCGAGAAAATTCACTCAGTTTCTTTTCCATACCTGCCTCTTAAAATATTGTATTCAAAAGCCTTCCTTTCAGTCGGCTTTTTTTCTTTTTTTCGCCTGCGGCGAACGATTGCGCGCCCTCAACGCAAAGCGCGGGGCGGAAAGCCTCGTTTTCGCCTGCGGCGAAGATGGCGCGCCCGCAACGCAAAGCGCGGGGCGAAAATCCTTTTTTCGCCTGCGAAAAGAGCGGCGCACACGAGATGCGCGGCTTTCAGACGACGATCTTCATCGCCATGTCCCGATCCAGCGCCAGGCGGGAGGCGCACACCTGCACGATGACGCTTCCGCCCGTGACGGAAAGCAGCACCACCTGCGCCCCCGCCGCAATGCCCAGATCCTGAAAACGGCGCCTGTATTTTTCTTCTGCAAGCAGTTTTTTTACGATCAGCGGCTGTCCGATCGGTGCAAGCGGCAACGGCATCTCTCTTTCCTCCAAAAATTAACCATCGTTAACGAATAGTACTTTACCACCAATTTACGCCTTTGTCAAGCAAATTGTTAACCATAGTTACCTAAATTTTAAAAATTTTTCCAAAAAGACTGAGATCCCGCCCGAAAACCTTCCGAACGGGAACTGCGCAGCAAGGCCACGCGCGAAAAAAAACCGAGCAAAAAAAGCGCAAAAACCCCGCTCGCAAAAAGACCCGAGCAAAAAAGCACAAAAGCCCCGCGCGAATGATCGCGCGGGGCATAAAGAAAATCGCCCGCCCCGGAAAAGCGGGGCGGGCGATGGGATACGGCATGTCTTTTAAAAGGCGATCTCCTGCCCGTAATCGAGCACGGGGATGCCTTTCTGGCGGGCGTACGAAACGGTGTACGCGGAACCGCCCTTGTTGTCGTTGCAGTAGGCGTACAGGACGTCGGCGCGGTCGACCATGTAGCGGTTGCGCTCGAACATACAGCCGGTGCGATAGGTGGGATGAAGCACCACCTTTTCGTCCGCACTGCGCAGAACGAGGTCGTACGCGTTTCGCCAATAGGGCGAAAATTTGTCGCTCTGGTCGCCGCAGGGGATGCAGGCGACGAGGCGCACGGGGAAGTATTTTTTGATCTCCAAAATCTCCCGCGCGCACAGCAGGTCGAACCCGATCGCCATACCGCAATAAAAGGTATTGACCCCCCTTTCGACGAGGTCGTACAGCTGTTTTCGGAGCATTTCGCTCGTAAAATCTTTTTCGATCTTTCTATGCCCCGTCAGGGCGCAGGAAGTCAGTTTCTTACCCATACTCTCTCTCTTTTAATTACTTTTTATCTGTTTTGGGCGCGGGTTTGGGCTGTTTTTCTGCCTTTTCCGCGTCCTCTTTCTGCGGCGCCACGATCTTGGGAAGGGACAGACCCGCCATGTTGTACATCTCTTCCAGCGGAGGCAGGCTCTTTAAAAGCCCGCTGAGAAAGCCGGCCGTAGCCGTCTTGCCGTCCTTGCCTTCGCCGCCGTCCCAAACGGTGACTTTGTCGATCTTGACGTTTTTGATGGCTTCGACCTGTTCGGCGACGATCTGTTCGAGCTTGTCGGCGATGATCAGGCGCACCGCGTCGTCGGCGCCGCCGCCCGCCGCCTTGACCAGGCTCTGCATACCTTCTGCCTGTTTGGTCAGCTTTTCGCGGATACCGCGCGCTTCCGCTTCCATCTTTGCATAGATGGCGTCCGCTTCACCGGCGGCCTTGCGGCGCATCTGTTCCGCTTCTGCGTCTGCGGCGATCTCCATCTGCCGCTTTTCGATCTCCGATTTGACGATGACGTCCGCTTCCTGCGTCGCCTTTTCCTTGGCGGCACGCGAAACTTCTGCCTGTTTTTCCGCGGCGTACGATTCTTCCAGCGCCTTTGCCGCCTGCACCTTTTCGGCGGTGACGGCGAGTTTGAGCGCTTCCGCTTCCTTTTCGCGCAGTTCTGCCTGCGTCCTGGCGATCTCCGCCTTTGCCTTGTTTTCGCCCTTGATGGCTTCGCTTTCCGCTTCGGCAACGCGCACGCGCTCTTCCATGCGCGCGTTCGCTTCACCGATGGAACCCGTCTTGTTCGCTTCCGCGACGGAGATCTTGGCGTCGTTGATCGCCTTTGCCGCCGCTTCCTTGCCGAGCGCGATGATGTAGCCCGATTCGTCCGAAATATCCGTCACGTTGACGTTGATCAGGCGCAGACCGATCTTTTTCAGTTCCCCTTCCACGTTGCGGGAGATGGCTTCGAGGAACTTGTCGCGGTCGGTGTTGATCTCTTCGATGTTCATGGTGGCGATGACCAGACGCAGCTGACCGAAGATGATGTCTTTGGCGAGCTCGGCGATCTCCGTCATCTTGAGGTTATGCAATCTCTCGGCAGCGTTTTCCATCACCGTGGGCTCGGTGGAGATGCCGACGGTGAAGATGGAGGGCACGTCGATACGGATGTTCTGACGGGACAGCGCGCTCTTGAGGTCGACCGCGATGGACAGAGGCGTGAGGTCGAGGTAGGTGAACGACTGCACGAGCGGCCAGATAAACGCGGCGCCGCCGTGGATACACTTGGCGGAACGGCTGTTGCCTGCTCTGTCCGTGCCTACTTTACCGTAAATGACCATGACCTTATTGGGCGGGCACTTTTTGTATCGCGTGACGACCATGAGGAAGATCATAAACAGGACGAGGACTGCCACGATGATGAGAATGATGATCCAAGGCTGCATAAAACTTTTTTCTCCCTTTTTTCACTTTTTTTATGTAACGTGTGCGGGAAAACGCTCCGCGCACGAAAACATCTTTTTTCTCTAAACGGGGAATTTTTGCCCCGCGTTGAGACCGCGCCGCGGACGCACCTATAATAGCGGATGACTTCCCCTTTTCCCCCTCTCTTTTTTCCGTAAACGACGATCAGCTTGTCGGGCGGACACTTTTTATAGCACTTTAAAAGAAGGACC
>CALVHV010000104.1 GCA_944328845.1 uncultured Clostridia bacterium
GTACGGGAGATATTAAAAATCGCTTGCGGCAGGAGATGCGCTGCAAGAGGATTCGTTTCAAAAAAGAGGGGACGTTGTGCAAAAAAATGCACAACGTCCTTTTTTTGACCGCGAAAGGGCGCACCGCGCGGCAGGGTAAGGGCAAAAAAGACGGCGGGGCGGCACGCGCGCAAAAGAGAGAAAAGGAAAAAGATTCTCAAAAGCGGTATTGACTTTTGGACGGAAACAGGGTAAAATGGAAAGGTAAGCATCTCAGAAAAGGAGAAAACGGTCGTGGAAATGCAGATCGGGGATTTGATCAGTGCGATCAAAAAGGACGGAGTGGACGCGGCGCAGGCGGAGGCGGAGCGTATCCTGGCGGAAGCGAGGGAACGTGCGGCAAAGATCGTTGCCGAGGCAAAAGAGGAGGCGGAACACATCCGCGTCAAGTGCGAAAAGGAGATACAGGTCTTAAAAGACAGCGCCAAAGTCGCGGCGGAACACGCCGAGCGGGACGCCATGCTTTCCTTTAAAAATTCGGTGCGGGCAGAGTTCGAAAAACTGCTGGCGGCCGAAACGACAAAAGCGCTTTCTCCCGCGGTGCTCGCCAAACTCATCGGCGCCGCCCTCGCAGGGGAAGACCCCGCGCACTACACGGCGGAAGTGGGAGAAGTGACGCAGGCATTGAAGGGCGAACTCGCCGAACAGATCCGCGGCGGACTTTCGATCAGGGCAAACCCCAACGTAAAGGCGGGGTTCCGCCTGGCGGCAAAGGACGGCTCGGGGTATTTCGACTGTTCGGACGAGGCGATCGCCGAGATGCTGGCGCCGTTTTTTACGGAATTTGTCATCTGACGGGGAAGAAAAATGGCTTCGTATTATTTTTTGCTGTCAAGCCTTCCCATGCTGAGGGCGGAAGGGAAACCGCCCCTGACGTATGCGGAATTTCTGGAGCGGTGCAAAAGCTGCGTCGGCGCGGGCAGGTACGCGCTGTTGGAAAGTCTGACGCCCGCCTCGGACAGGGGCCCTCTGCTGGCGGAATGGTCGAAATTTTACGCCGCGCTGGAAGGGGAACTGACCGACCTTCGCAACGGGCGCCTGGGCAGGCAGCCGCAGCGCCGCGGCGGGGGAGACGGCGCACTGCGCAGGGAGATCTCTGCCGCCATCGAGGGGAAAGACCCGCTGGAAGCGGAAAAGGCGCTGCTCGCCCTGCAATTTAAAAAACTGGACGAGCTGATCGGCACCCACGCTTTCGACGACTGCGCGCTCATCGGCTACGCGCTGAAATTAAAACTGCTGGAAAGGAAAAACAGATTCGATCAGAAAAAGGGCAGGACGGAGATGGACCGTATCCTGGACGGATTGCAGAAACAGATTCTGATCGGGGAACGGGAGTAAGACAATGGATCGTATCACAGGAAGCGTGACGGGCGTAAACGGGAACCTTGTGTCCGTCCGTCTGGATGGCAGCATCCGAAAAAATGAAGTCGGCTACGTGCTCGTGGACGGCAAACGGCTGAAAGGCGAGATCATCCGCGTGGGCGGCGGCGTCGCCGACATGCAGATCTACGAAATGACGAACGGCATCAAGGTGGGCGACCACGCGGAATTCACGGGCGAACTGATGAGCGTTTCCCTCGGGCCCGGGCTTTTGACGCAGATCTACGACGGATTGCAGAACCCGCTGCCCGAGCTTGCCGAAAAGTGCGGCTTTTTTCTGGAACGCGGCGAATATCTCGACCCCATCCCGAACAAGGATTGGGACTTTACGCCCGCGGTCAAAGCGGGGGACGCGGTGCGCCCGGGGGACACGCTGGGCACGGTGCCCGAGGGGCTGTTCACTCACCATATCATGGTCCCGTTCTACCTTTCGGACGAGGACTGGACGGTAGAATCGATCGTGCCGAAAGGAAGGTACAACGTGCGCGACACGGTTGCCGTGATCCGCGACGCAAAGGGCGGAAAAAAGACCCTTTCGATGGTCTTTACGTGGCCCGTCAAAAAGCCGATCACCTGTTACGAGCAGCGCCTGCGCCCGGACGAGACGCTCATCACGCAGATCCGCTGTATCGACACCTTTCTGCCCATCGCCAAGGGCGGGACGTTCTGCGTTCCCGGCCCGTTCGGCGCGGGAAAGACGGTGCTGCAGCACATGGAAGCGAAAAACGCGGACGTGGACATCGTCATCGTCGCCGCGTGCGGCGAGCGTGCGGGCGAAGTGGTGGAAATCTTGAAAGAGTTTCCCGAACTGACCGACCCGCGCACGGGCAGGTCGCTGATGGAGCGCACCATCATCATCTGCAACACGTCGTCCATGCCCGTGGCGGCGCGCGAGGCGTCCGTGTACACCGCCATCACACTGGCGGAATATTACAGACAGATGGGGCTTTCGGTGCTGTTGCTTGCCGATTCTACCTCCCGCTGGGCGCAGGCGATGCGCGAGATGAGCGGAAGGTTGGAGGAAATTCCCGGCGACGAGGCGTTCCCCGCCTATCTCGAATCGGTCATCGCCTCCTTTTACGAGCGCGCGGGCAAGGTGCGGCTGAAAAACGGAAAGGTGGCGTCCGTCACCATCGGCGGCACGGTCTCCCCCGCGGGCGGAAACTTCGAAGAGCCCGTCACGCAGGCGACGCTGAAAGTTGTGGGCGCCTTCCACGGACTCTCGCGCGAGCGTTCGGACGCGAGAAAGTATCCCGCCATCCATCCCATCGATTCGTGGTCGAAGTACGGGGGCGTCGTCGCGCGGGATAAGGTGGAAAAGGCGCGCGAGATCCTCATCCGCAGTACCGAGATCAACCAGATGATGAAAGTCGTGGGGGAGGAAGGCATTTCGGCGGAAGATTATATCCTATACCAGAAGGGGGAACTTCTGGATGCGGCGTACCTGCAGCAGGATTCTTTCGACCCGATCGATGCCGCCTGCAGCCCCGCGCGGCAACAGCGGGTGTTCGCCGTGATGGACGAGATCCTTGCCCATTCCTATTCGACGGAGGACAAAAACGAGATCCGCACCTTCTTCAACCGACTGCGTCAGCTGCTCCTCGACTGGCATACGACGGAATTCGGCTCCGAGCAGTTTGAAAAGCAGGAAGAGCGCATCCGAAACTTCTATCAGTTAAAATCTTGGGAACAGGCGGTCTGATATGCAAAAGATCTATACAAAAATCGAATCGATCGTCGGAAACGTCATTTCCGTGCGCGCGGAGGGCGTGCGCAACGGAGATATGGCGCTGGTCGGCAACAGCTACGCCAACGTCATCAAGCTCAGCGGCGACCTCGTGTATTTGCAGGTATTTTCGGGCACGCAGGGCATCGGTACGAACGATCCCGTCCGATTCCTCGGCAAGCCGATGATGGTCTCCTATTCCGATCACCTGCTCGGCCGCATCTTTACGGGCTCGGGAGTGCCCAGGGACAAGGGCCCCGCGCTCACGGAAAACATGATCCCCATCGGCGGGCCGTCCGTCAATCCCACGCGCAGGGTCGTCCCGAGAAAGATGATCCGCACGGGCATCCCGATGATCGACATGTTCAATACATTGGTCGAAAGTCAAAAGCTGCCCATCTTTTCCGTATCGGGCGAGCCGTACAACGAGCTGTTGGCGCGCATCGCCATGCAGGCGGAAGTGGACGTCATCGTGCTGGGCGGCATGGGACTCAAATACGACGATTTCCTCTTTTTTAAGGACACCCTCGAAAAGAGCGGCGCCATGGGGCATACGGTCATGTTCATCCACACCGCGTCCGACCCCACGGTGGAATGTACCCTCGTGCCCGATCTTTCGCTCGCCGTTGCCGAGCGCTTTGCGCTGGACGGAAAGCGGGTGCTCGTCCTGCTCACGGACATGACCAACTTTGCGGACGCGCAGAAAGAGACGGCGATCACCATGGAACAGGTGCCGTCCAATCGCGGCTATCCCGGCGATCTGTACAGCTGCCTTGCCTCCCGCTACGAAAAGGCGGTGGACTTCGAGGGGCTCGGCTCGGTGACCATCCTGAGCGTTACGACCATGCCGGGCGACGACGTCACGCACCCCGTCCCAGACAATACGGGCTACATCACGGAAGGGCAGTATTATCTGAAGGGCGGAAGGATCGAGCCGTTCGGTTCGCTTTCGCGCCTCAAACAAAACGTCAACGGAAAAACGCGCAGCGATCACCGCGCGCTGATGGACTGCATGATCAAGCTGTACAGCGCGTACAGGGAGAGCCAGGAAAAGAAGTCGATGGGCTTTCTGATGAGCGAATGGGACGAAAAACTGCTCAGATACGGTAAGCTGTTCGAGGACAACATGATGGACCTGCGCGTGAACATTTCCCTGGAAGAGGCGCTGGATTTGGGTTGGAAGATCCTCGCCGAGTGCTTCGAACCCAACGAAACGGGGCTGAAAACCAATCTTCTGCGCGAGAGATGGCCCAAAGACCTGGACCCCGCGTGAGGGAGGAAGGGGTATGAGTGCCGTAAAACTGACAAAAAACGACTTAAAGAGGCAGAAGGACCAGCTCAGACAGTTCGAGCGATATCTTCCCACCCTGCAACTGAAAAAGCAGCAGCTGCAGACGGTCATCCGAAGTTCGGTCACCGAACTGCAGGAGATCGAAAGGCGGTTTTTTGCAATGATCGACGGGCTGGACAACTGGGTGGCGGTCTTTGCGGAAAACACCTTTTTTGAAGAGGAGAAGAAGATCGAGCGGCTGATCGTCCCCGATAAGGTCGTCTGCGTGCGCGAGAACATTGCGGGCGTCTCCGTGCCCGTGTTCAGGGAACTCACCTTCCGCGACATCGTCTATGACGTGGCAGACTACCCCCTGTGGGCAGACGAGGCGCTGGTGCGCCTGCGCGAGATCTCCGCCTGCGACGCGCTCTTAAAGACGCTTCGGAAAAAAGTGGAATTGCTGAACGAAGAGCTGCGGCTCACTTCCCAGCGCGTCAACCTGTTCGAAAAGGTCAAGATCCCCGAAGCGCGGGAGAACATCCGCAAGATCGAAATTTACCTGGGCGATCAGCAGACGAGCGCCGTCGTGCGCGGCAAGATCGCCAAGAAAAAGAGGCAGGGGGCGGCGACATGATCGAGAAGATGAAAGTTGTCTGCGTCGCCGCGCGGACTTCCAAAAAGGACGAACTGCTCCTGTCCCTTCGCAGTTTGGGTATCCTGCACCTTGCCGAAAAGCGGGCGGCAGACCCGAAACTTACGGAGCGCTTTTCCGCCCTTTCCCGCCTGTTGCAGGAACTGCGGGAGTATGAGGGAAAGGAAAAATCGGAAAAGGAGCTTTCGGACGAGGAGTTCGAAGAGTTGTACCGCAGGGCGGCTTCCGCCCTCGAAAAGAAAGCGGAAAGCAGGGCACGCCTCTCCGCGCTGCTCCTCGAAGAGGAGAGGATCGCGGAATGGGGGGATTTCGACCCTCAGGCAGTGAGAGAGCTCGCCAAAACGGTGCCGCTGCATTTCTATCGCATGGACAAGAAGGAGTACCGCGCGCTCTGCAAAAACGAGTCGCTCTCTTTCATCCGCCTTCGTTCGGAGAAAGGGACGGAGCGGGTGGCGCTGATCGGCGCGGCGGACGAAACGCTGCACGCGGCGGAATTTTCTCTTCCCGAACGGGGACTGCGGCAGCTGAGAGAGGAGGCGGAAAATTGCCGTGCCGAGATCGCGGCGTGCGACCGCGTCCTGCACGAGGCGGCGGCGTATCGGAACGGCTGTGCAAAACAGCTGCTGAAGATGCAGAACGACGCCGAATATTCTGCCGCGGATGCGTCGCTGAATCAGGAAAGCGGGTTCGTCTGGCTCACGGGATACATTCCCGAGACAGATGCGGAAAAATTTGCAGACGCTGCCAAAGCCCACAACTGGGCGTGGATGGCGGAGGATGCGGACGAAGGGGATGCAAACGTCCCCACAAAGATCCGCTACAACAAGGTGACGGCGCTCGTCAAACCTCTGTTCGACGTTCTGGGCACCGTGCCGGGGTACGGGGAATACGACATCTCTTTCTGGTTCCTGGCGTTCTTTTCCCTCTTTTTTGCGATGATCATCGGCGATGCGGGCTACGGTGCGCTCTTCCTGATCGGGACGATCGCGTTGCACGTTCGGTCGAAAAAACTCACCAACGTTATCCTGCTTTTGTATCTTTTGTCGGCGGCGACCATCGTCTGGGGCGCCCTGACGGGCACCTGGTTCGGGCTGGAAGGGGCAATGCAGATCCCGTTTTTGAAGGCGCTTGTCATTCCCGGCATCGCAAACTATCCCGAATATTTCGACGTATCCGCCACGCAGGCGCAGAACAACGTGATGAAGTTCTGTTTTTCCATAGGCGTCGTGCAGCTGGCGCTCGCCTGTGTCATGAACATCAAGCGGAAATTGTGCCGCCGCAATCTGAGCTGGATCGCGGATGTCGGATGGTTGCTCGCCGTTTGCGCGCTGTATCTGATGGTGCTGTATCTGGTCATCGGCCAGGCGATCGCTCTGCCCGTCGTCGCGGCGGTCATCGCGGCGGGATTTGTGCTGGTCGTGCTCTTCGGAGGGATGTCGCCCGAAAAGTCGTTCGGGCAGGGGCTGAAAGCGGGGCTCGGCAACGCATTTACTACCTTTTTGAACACCATCTCGGCGTTTGGGAATGTGATGAGTTATATCCGCCTGTTCGCCGTGGGCATGGCGTCCCTCGCCATCGCGCAGAGCTTTAACGACATGGCATCGGGATTCGGCGGCGCGCTCGTCATCGTCGGCGCCGTCATCATGGTCATCGGGCACGCGCTGAACATCGTCATGGGCTTTTTGTCCGTCGTCGTGCACGGCGTGCGGCTCAAT
>CALVHV010000105.1 GCA_944328845.1 uncultured Clostridia bacterium
GTACACCATGTACGACATGGGCCTCACCCCCGACAAGCCGCATAAGAAGAGCGCGCGTATCGTCGGCGACTGCATGGGTAAATATCACCCGCACGGCGATTCCTCCGTCTACGACGCCATGGTGCGCATGGCGCAGGACTTCAACATGCGTATGACCCTCGTCAACGGGCACGGGAACTTCGGTTCGGTGGACGGCGACCCCGCCGCCGCCATGCGTTATACGGAAGCGAGGCTGGAACCGCTCGCGCTGGAACTTCTGCGCGACATCGAAAAGGACACCGTTCGCTTTACTCTCAACTTCGACGACAGCTTAAAAGAGCCGGAAACGCTGCCGGGCAGATTCCCCAACCTGCTCGTCAACGGCGCGTCGGGCATTGCGGTCGGGCTTGCCACCAACATCCCGCCGCATAACCTCGGCGAAGTCATCGACGGTATCGTCGCGTATATCGACAATCCCAAGATCAAGCTGTTCGAGATGATGAAGTACATCAAGGCGCCCGATTTTCCCACGGGCGGCTACATCGTCGCAAACGAACTGCTGCAGGCGTACCAGACGGGCAAGGGCAAAATTCTGCTGCGTGCCAAGGTCAACGTCGAGGAAGGGGACAACGACAAAAAGCTGATCGTCATTACCGAGCTTCCTTATCAGGTGAACAAGGCGAGACTGCTTACCAAGATCGCCGAACTTCGCGAGGAGAAAAAGGAGATTTTGGGCGGCATTTCCGAGATCACGGACGAATCCGACCGCTACGGGATGCGCGCCGTCATCAAGGTAAAAAAGGATGCGGACGTGGACAAGATCCTCGCCGCGCTGTACAAATATACCGATCTCGAATGTACCTTCGGCATCAACATGGTCGCCATTGCGGAGGGCAAACCCCAGCAGATGGGACTGCTCGACATCATCCGCCATTACGTGGCGTACCAGCGCGAAGTGGTGCTGCGCCGCACCAAGTACGACCTGGCGCAGGCAAAGGAACGCTGCCATATCCTCGAAGGTCTGATCATCGCCGTGCGCAACATCGACGAGGTGATCGAGATCATCAAGACGAGCGAAAGCGTGCCCGTGGCAAGGCAGCGGCTGCGCGATCGGTTCGATCTGTCCGAACGTCAGGCACAGGCCATCCTCGATCTGCGTCTCGCCCGCCTCACCAAGCTGGAAATTTATAAGCTCGAACAGGAACTGGAAGAACTGAAAAAACTCATCGCCCGCCTCACCGCCATCGTCGAAAGCAAAAAGCTGCAGATGGAAGTGGTGGCGAACGAACTCAAAGAGATCAAAAAACAGTACAAGAGCGAGAGAAAGAGCAACCTCGTGTTCGACGTTTCGGATATCAAGGTGGAAAAGTTCGACGACGTGCGCCCCGCCGAAAAATGCGTGCTCGTCTACACCGCGGACGATACCGTCAAGGTGGTCGCGGAGAAGAACTTCAATATGTCCGATAAAAATATCGGCGAGCGCTCTTCCCTGTCCGACGTCATCCGCCTGTCTCTGCATACCGAAACGGACAAGATCGTCTATTCCTTCACCAACATGGGCAACTGCTACAAGATCGACTTCGAAGACGTCGAACCCGGCAAGCTCAAAGGCAAGGGTATGGCATATAAAGACCTCTGTCCCGACGCTTTGGACGGGGAAAAACCCGTGTATTTCTGCGAAGTGGGCGAAAAGATGCCCAAGGGCAGCCTGCTCTTCTATTCCAAGCTCGGTTACGTCAAAAAGACAGACTGGAAGGAGTACAATATCCTCAAATACGCCTTCCAGGCGGCAAAGGTCAACGAAGGGGACGAGATCATCGGCATCGAGCAGGACGACCCCGAACCTACCACCACGCTCTTCTTTGTCACGGCGCAGGGCATGTGCCTGAACGCGTATAAAAACGACATCCCCACGCAGGGCAGGATCTCTGCGGGTGTGCGCGGCATCAACCTCGCCGAGGACGATTACGTCGTGTATGCGGGTCAGATCGACGGCGAAGGGGAGATCATCGTGGCGACGGACGGCAACACCATCAAAAAGGTCATCGCTTCGCAGGTAGACCCGATGGCGCGGTACAGAAAGGGGGTCAAGATCGTCGACCTCGGCAAGGGCCGCAAGGTCGTCTATTCCGATTACGTCACCGAGCCGTACAAATTTGCCGTACAGATGGACGACGGTACACTTGTGCAGGCGGACACGGAAGAAAATATCACCATCGAGGACCGCACCACCAAGGGCAAGAACATCAAGTATAAAAAAGGCTGCAAGGCGGTCGCCTTCTGGTCGATGAAATATCTCAAATCTTAAAAAGCGGGCGCGGCGCACCTCGGTGCGCCGCGCCGTTTTCGGGGCGGAAATGCTGCCTGTAAACAGTATTTCATGAAGGCGGAAGAACGGAAGATATTTCCGAAAAGACAAATGATCTCCCGCAGAGGAGACGGGGCGCCCGATGGGACAGGGGGGCTCTGTTCGCACAGCTCTTCGGGGGGACGTTGAGAACATTTGATGTCCTGTTTGCACAGCTCTTCGGGAACGTTGAGGACATTGTTTATAAAAGCAAAGGCGGCGCCGCGATCTGCGGCGCCGCCTTTGTTGTTAAAAAAGGAAGGGTCAGTCCTTTAAAACGCTGACGGAGATGAGCGCGTTTTCCCGCGTGAACAGCAGGGCGCCGTCCAAGTAAGAGGCGCTTTCCATCACACATTCGGTCAGGGAAAAGAAAGTAAGCTGCGGGCTTTCTCCGCAATACACGGTCACCGCATAACTGTGCGTGGGGACGTATTCGATAAATACCGTCATCACGTCCGCCGTTGCCGAGCTCGTCACCGTTTTCAGCGTTGCGCCGTATTGCTGGTCCTGGTCGGAGATCTGGATCTTGAGCCCTTGCGATGCGTACTGTTCGTACACCGCCGAAAGGTCAACTTCTACTCTTTCTGTCCACGTCTCTTCCGTCAGGTTTCCGTATTCGACCACTTCGATCTTTTTGATGATCGTCGCGTCGATGGGCGTCCCGCTCGAAGTCTCTGCGCGGAGGGCGATGTATGCCGTTCCGACGGATACGTCGCCGAGGGAGATCTCAAAGGAACCGTAATCACAGAACCCGTTGGCGGTATCTGATTTATGGAGGTAGGGTTCACTCAGCGCGCTCTGCGGAATGATATCGGGGTTGAGCGATGTGAGAGTCACCTTCCCGCCCGATGCCACGTTGCGCGGGGAAGAGAAGTCAAAATAGACGATCTGTCTCGCCCAGTCTGCATCCGCTTCCTGCGCTTTGCACACCTGCGAAGGAGTGTTTGCCCGCCAGGAAAGGACGTCGTCTTTCAGGATCTCTTCCTGCCGCCAGGAAAGGACGGCTTGCAGTGACACGTCCTTTGCCGGCATGGTAAAAGAATAGGTCCCGTTCGTATCTCGCGCACATTCCGTTTCGTCGGCTAAAATTTTGTCTATGGTTTGCAGGTTGTTTTCCGCAGTTGCGGAAAAGGAGATCGTTTCACCTTCTTTTGCCTGGGCGGGAAGCCCTGCAAAGGTACAGCCGTCGCTCTGCGCGGTGATACGGTACTGTGTGTTTTGTTCCTTGTCCGATTCCTGTTTCCCGCCGCAGGCGCAGAGCAGTGCGAGGGAGAGACAGAGGCAGAGTGCGGCAAAGACCGCTGAAAAAAGTTTTTTCATGGTGCACCTCCTTTCGTGTGTGGCTTCATTATAATGGCAAAAGGGGAAAATTGTCAAGACTTTGGACAAATAAAGCCGCCGCTTACCGGTCGGGTGGTCGGTTCGGTAAGCGGCGGCGGGTCAGGCTTTTCCGCCCGCCGCCGAGGAAAACGGCTTTTTTTGCAAAAGCGGAGCAAAAATAACAGAGCGAAAAGGTATCGGCGGGGATAGGGTAACTGTCTGACCGAATAAAAAGGGGCGCCGCACAAACCTGTGCGGCGCCCCGGTGTTTTTGAAAGGGGATCAGATCTTATTGATGGAGCGGAATGCCTTTTCCACCACGTTTTCGGCGGTAAAGCCGAACATTTCGAACAGCTTGTTGGCGGGGCCGCTGGCGCCGAAGGTGGTCATGCCGATGATCTCGCCGCAGTCGCCCGCATATTTGTACCAGGAATAGGGAGAACCCGCTTCCACGCACACGCGCGCTTTGACTTCGGGCGGGAGCACTTCGTCCTTGTATGCCTGCGGCTGTTTTTCAAATTCCTCCATGCAGGGCATGGAAACGACGCGCGCATCCACTCCCTTGCCCTTGAGGATCTCTTTCGCCTGCATGCATTGTTCCACTTCCGAGCCGCTGGCGATCAGCAGTACGTCGGGGGTCGCCTTTTCGCTGTCGGCAAGGATGTAGCCGCCTTTCAGCGCTTCCAGTCCCGAATTTTCGTACTGGGGCAGGTTTTGTCTGGTGAGGACGAGGCAGGTAGGGGAAGTGCCTGTCAGTGCGGAGATCCATGCCGCCGTCGTCTCTTTGCCGTCCGCAGGGCGGTACACCTTCATGTTGGGGATGGAGCGCAGCGCGATCAGCTGTTCCACAGGTTCGTGCGTAGGGCAGTCCTCGCCGACACCGATGGAGTCGTGTGTGAGGATGTAGGTGACGGGCAGGTGCATCAGCGCGGAGAGGCGCATGGCGTGCTTCATGTAATCGGAGAAGATAAAGAAGGTCGCGCAGTACGTTTTCAGGCCGCCGTGCAGCTGCATGCCGTTGGTGATCGCCGCCATGGCGTGTTCGCGGATCCCGAAGTGCATATTCGAGCCGCTCTTGTCCTCGGCGGAGAAGCTGGCGCGCTTTTTCATGTTGGATTTATTGGAAGGCGCAAGGTCTGCCGAACCGCCGATGAGGTTGGGGATGAGGTCGGCAAGCTTGTTCAGCACGGTAAAGCTGGTGTTTCTCGTCGCGTCTGCCTTGGGGAACTCGAACAGGGAAGCGTTGTTTTTCAGGTCGGGCAGTTCGCCGCTCATGTACAGTTTGTACTGCGCTGCCAGTTCGGGATAGGCTGCCTCGTATTCCTTGAACAGTTTCTTCCACTTGCCCTCGCGCAGTACGCCGCGGCGCGCCACGCTTGCGCAGTGCTGCGCCACTTCTGCGGGGATCTCGAAGGGAGGGCAGGTCCAGCCCAGGTTGTCCTTGAGTTTTTGCAGGTTTTCCACGCCGAGCGGGGAACCGTGACATTCGTGCGAGCCTGCGAGGGGAGAACCGTACCCGATCACCGTCTTGCAGATGATGATGGAGGGGCGCTCGGTGTCCGCTTTTGCCTTGCGGACGGTGCGGCGCAGAAGATCGAGGTCGTTGGCGTCGTCCACTTTCAAAACCTGCCAGCCCTGCGCTTTGAAACGCATGGCGACGTCTTCCTTAAAGGTGATGTCCGTATCGCCCTCGATGGTGATGTCGTTGTCGTCGTAGAAAAGGATGAGTTTGCCCAGTTTGTGTGTTCCCGCAAAGGAGCATGCCTCGTAGGAGATACCTTCTTCCAGGCACCCGTCGCCGCACAGCGCGTAGGTGTAGTGGTCGACGATGGGGAACCCTTCGCGGTTGAAGGTGGCGGCAAGGTGCGCTTCCGCAACCGCCATGCCCACGGCGTTGGCGATGCCCTGGCCGAGCGGGCCCGTCGTCGTTTCAATGCCGGGCGTGTGGCCGTATTCGGGGTGGCCGGGGGTCTTGTATCCCAGCTGGCGGAAGTTCATCAGGTCTTCCTTGGAAATGTCGTAACCGAACAGATACAGCAGCGAGTAGTTGAGCATGGAGCCGTGGCCTGCGGAGAGGATAAACCTGTCGCGGTCCGCCCATTTGGTGTCTTTGGGATTGAATTTGAGGAAATCCGCAAAGATGGTGTAACCGATGGGCGCACTGCCGAGGGGCAGACCGGGATGACCCGAGTTTGCCTTCTGGATCGCCTCTGCCGAGAGGACGCGGATGGCGTTTACCGTCTGTTCACGAACGTTCATTTTTATATTCTCCTTTTAAAAAATTGATTTTTATGTTTTAGCCTTACGCATTTTTGCCGTAGTTGACGAGATTTGTAAGATCGATCTTGTCCGCATACGGCTGCAGCAACTCGATCAGTTCCTGCGCAATCACCTTGCAGCCGCTCTTTGCATCGCTTTCGAAATTGATGGGCAGGATGGGTTCGTGCAGGCTCATGCGCACCAGCGCCCAGCCTTCTCCCTGTCCCTTGCCGAAGTTGATGCGCACGCCCTCGTAGTTGTCGGGCGCGAGTTTCAGACCCATGGCGATGGCAGTGCCCTTGATCTCCTCGATCGCCTGCGCGCCGATGTTCTTAAAATCGGCCTTGCCCGCTTCGGTAAAGCCCAGTCGTACCTCTGCCGCTTCCGCGGGTTCGGGCAGGTCGGCGATCAGATCGGAAATG
>CALVHV010000106.1 GCA_944328845.1 uncultured Clostridia bacterium
GTGCCAAGCCGTAGCGAGAGGGCCCGTTTCCGCTTCGCCGTCGCCCACGGTGACCGCCGCGATGAGGTCGGGGTTATCGAACACAGCGCCGAACGCGTGTGCAATGGAATAGCCGAGCTCGCCGCCTTCGTTGATGGAGCCGGGCGTTTCGGGCGCAACGTGGCTGGAGATACCGCCGGGGAAGGAGAACTGTTTGCACAGTTTCTTCATGCCTTCATAGTCCTGTCCTACGTTCGGGTACACTTCACTGTACGTACCTTCCAGGTAAGAGTTTGCAACAAAGAAGTTTCCGCCGTGTCCGGGTCCGGAAAGGAGGATCATATCCTGGTCGTACTTTTTGATGACCCTGTTCAGGTGCACATAGACAAAGTTCTGTCCGGGAACGGTGCCCCAGTGTCCGACGATCTTTCTCTTCACCTGATCGCGCGTCAGGGGTTCTCTGAGCAGGGGGTTGTCCAGAAGATACAGCTGGGCGGCTGCAAGGTAGTTTGCGGCGCGCCAATAAGCGTCCATCTTCTTGAGATACTCATCCGTCAAAGGCTGCTTTTCAGGGCAGGTCTGCGTTTTGCTCATAGATCATACTACTCCTTGTATTTATTCATTTCAATATATATTATAAACGAAAATTATCAAAATTCAAGAGATGTTTCAAAAAATTATTGAAAAAGGGCAGAATGAAAGATACTCACAGTTTTCACATTCCCCTCATCGATAACTTAAAATTTTTCGGCAAAGCTCGGGGTTTTCTTCCTGACAATTTTGGGGAAGACGGAGCAAAAGAGAAGCGCTTCGCGTAAAAAAATGCCCCGTCCGAAGCAAGAAAAATCCGCTCATCTCTTGACAGATCGTCTTTTTTATTTTACACTGTTTTCAGAAAAATATAGCGGAGGTTTACAATGGACTTTCAGTATTATATGCCTGTGCGCATCGTCAGCGGTGAAGACTGCGTCAAAAAAAATGCACGGCTTTTTCGGGAACTGGGAGAACATGTCCTCGTCGTAACGGGAAAAAGTTCGGCAAAAAACGGGGCATTGGAAGATGCCGTCTTTGCGTTCAATCTGAACGGACAAAAATATACGGTCTTTGACCGCGTTCCAAACAATCCCACGGTCGCCTGTGTGGAAGAGGGGGCGCGGATCGCTGCCGAATGTCATGCGGATTGCGTCGTCGCCATCGGCGGCGGCTCGCCCATGGATGCGGCAAAGGCGATCGCCATGCGCGCGCGGCAGGCGGCTCCGGAAGGACTGTTTGCGCACGCGATCACAGAGGATGTCCTGCCGATGGCGCACATCCCCACTACGGCGGGCACGGGAAGCGAAGTTACGCCGTACGCGATCATCACCAACGACGAAAAACAGACAAAGACGAGTATCTCGGCGCCATCTCTCTTTCCCGTTTATGCCTTTCTGGACGCAAAATACATGGCGTGCCTGCCCCAGAACGTGACGGTGAACACCGCGCTGGACGCACTGTCTCACGCGGTGGAGGGGATGCTCTCCGTGCGCGCCAACCTCATCACGGACGCGCTCGCCCGTGAAAGCATTTCTCTTTTGTGGGGAGAGTACGACAGCCTTCTCAAAGGGGAATATTCCGCGCAGTCGCGGCGCAACCTTCTGCATGGTTCCGTCCTCGCAGGCATGGTGATCGCCAATACGGGTACCAGCCCCGTTCACGGCATGGGGTATTCGCTTACTTATTTTCATGATGTGCCGCACGGCAGGGCGAACGGATTGCTTCTGCCAGCCTTTTTAAAGGTGTGTAGGGAAAAGATCCCGCAGCGCGCGGAGCAGATCTACAGTGCTCTCGGGATGGACGCGGATACTTTTTCCCGCAAAGTTTCTGCATTGTTGGGCAGGCGAGAAGAATATTCCGACAGAGAATTGCAGGATTTTGCCGCGCGCGCGGCAAAAAACAAGAACATCAAAAACTGTTCCGCATACTTTACGCAGGACGATCTGCTGAGGGTTCTGCGCGCGTCTTTGGGGGACGGGACGGTTTTGTAAGATCGTACATATTGATGAGGAAATTTGTAATTTCGACGCGAAAACATTTATACGTATTGATAAAAAATGTGCAAAAGCCTTGCTTTCACGCCCGTTTGGTGGTATAATTTCTTTAACGGAAAATCAAGAAGGAGGCCAATATAGAGAGAAATGTTTTCCGAAAATACATATTGCGCTGCATCTTTGGCAGAGTTCTTTAAAGAAAATATAAAGTCTACCGAATTTCTTTTGTTCTGCTGCTTTGCAGTCGCGGCGATCATTGCCATCATTGTTTTTATCGTACTGCTGTCCCTGCGTTTCAAGCTGACCCTCGTCATTGACGAAAAAAGGACGGAGAAAAAGTCTTGCTTCGGGAACAAGCGAATGGAGATCGGGGAGCCTGCTCCGAGAGAAGGATACAGGTTCTGCGGTTGGTACGAGGACGAAGCGCGCACAAAGCGCGTGGGAAAAGTGTTCCGCATGCCGATGCGCGGCGCAACGCTCTACGCAAAGTGGGAAAAATGCGAAGAGGAAGAGCTTGTAAAGGAATCTGACCGAACGACAGAACAGCCGCAGACAGCCGAGCCCGTCCTCGCCGTGCAGGAAGAGGAACAGGCAGTTGAGCCCGTATCCGCCGAGCAGGAAGAGGAACGGACAGTCGAGCCTGTATCCGTTGAGCAGGAAGAGGAACAGACAGTCGAGCCCGCAATCGTCGAGCAGGAAGAGGAACAGACAGTCGAGCCCGCAATCGTCGAGCAGGAAGAGGAATTGGCAGTCGAGCCTGTATCTGCCGAGCAGGAAGAGGAACAGGCTGCCGAGCCTGTATCCGTTGAGCAGGAAGAGACCCCGCAGGAAAATGCCGAGATCGAGCTGCAACCCACCGTTGAAGTGGAGGCGGAAGAGGTAGGCGAAAGCGCGGCAGAGTTGCCGTTGGAACAGGAAGATGCCGAGCAATACACGGCGGACGATCTTTCGGAGGACAGTGCCGAAGAATCGGGCGAAGGGGACGAAGTGGAAGGCGCGCTGGTCACGACGGTCAGCGGCGGCAAGGTGTTTGTACAGTATCGGCGCAGTTTCCGCGCGCGTCTGATCCAGGCGGGCGACGAGATGAAAGAGTATTACAATGCCCTGCGCAGCGAGATGCTCTCTTACATCGGCACGCGGGAACGCGTGAGCTGGAATTACGACAGCTATTTTGTCGGCAGAAAACAGTTTGCCAAGATCAACGCCAATGCCAAGAGCCTGATCGTGTACTTTGCTTTGGATCCCAAGGAAGTAGACGAAAAATACAAATTCAGGGACGTATCGGCAAAGAAAAGGTATGCCGCCGTTCCCGTCCGCTATAAGATCACGGGCAGCCGCAGTTTCCGTTACGCGCTCGAACTGCTCGAGCAGACGGCGGCGAAATTCGAACTGGATTACAAGCGCGTGGAACTTCACGAAGACATCCCGTACGAAACGAGGGAAGCGCTGATCGCCAAAAAGCTCATCCGCGTTTATGCGAAGAGGGAGACGGGCGAGACCGTTTCCGAACAGCAGTTGGAAGAGATGATCGCGGAAGGCGCGACGATCGAGGCTCTCTCCTCCTATACGGTGACGGATAAAGTGACTGTCGCCGAGGCGGAGGACGCCATCGACGACAAGACGGCGCAACAGATCATCGCGCTTGCGGACAGTAAGAGCTTCCGCGCGACGGGTAAACGTGCCGTCGTCAACCTGGATACCATTTCCGCAAATTTTGAAGAAGACGACCTTGTGGATATCGAGACGCTGAAAGAGAAGGGGCTGATCGATAAAAAGGCGGCTTCCGTAAAAGTGCTGGCGCGCGGTATGCTGGATAAGTCCCTCACGGTAGAGGCGGCAGATTTTTCCCTCGCGGCGGTCAAAATGATCGCTCTGACGGGCGGGAAAGTCGTCAAGCTTCGCCGCTTTGCTGAATGATCAAAAAAAGCTCTGTTTTTGGCAGAGCTTTTTGAATTTGCGATATTTTCAGAAAATACAAAGTACTATGTCACACATAAATCAGATAAAATCCCGCTGATCGGGGAGGAGTAAAGTGAAACTGGTCATGATGTATTTCAGTCCGACGGGCACGACGAAAAAAATCGTTGCACGCGTGGGCAAGGTGTTTTTCGAAAAGTTGCTCTGCGATACGCGCCCCGTCGATCTGACCAAGCTCGCGGTGAGGATGCGCCCGTGCGTGTTTGAAGAGGGAGACGTCCTTGTTTTCGGGGCGCCCGTGTATGGGGGCAGGATCCCTGCGGTTGTGCGCGATTACCTTGCAACGTTGCAGGGTAACGGCGCGCGTGCGGTGGCGCTTTCCGTTTACGGCAACAGAGATTTTGACGACGCCCTTTTGGAAACGACCGATCTTCTTTCGTCGCAGGGCTTTCAGGTCTGTGCGGCGGGAACATTTGTCGGAGAACATTCGTATACGAGCAAAGTGGGTACGGGCAGACCGGATGCGGAAGATCTGCTCGCGGCGGATGCGTTCGGCATTGCTGCTTTTGAGAAGGTCGTCAGCGGAAAGAAGATACAAAAAAAGATCCCGGGAAATTTCCCTTATAAGGAAGTAGTTGCAAAGCAGAGGGTGATGCCTCCCGTCGACGCGGAGAAGTGTACGCGTTGCGGGGCGTGCATCGCGGCGTGCCCCGTCTGCAATATTGCGGCAGACCTTTCCGACTGCGGCAGATGCATCGGCTGCGCTGCCTGCGTCAAAGGCTGCCCGCAGGGGGCACGCTCTTTCCGTGACCCGGGCGTCCTTTCCATCGCGAAATGGCTGGAAGAGAATTGTGCGCAGCGGCGTTCACCCAAATTTTATCTGTGAGGAGATAGCAAAGATGGACAGAGAGAAAAAAGAGATCTTGCAGGAGTTTATCGGGATCGACAACGAAAACAACGAGGACATCATGGAAAAGATGGAAAAATTCAGCGAACTGATGATCCTGTATAATTGTGCCGTACGGGAGGTGCGTACCAAGTTTGAGGTGCTCAACGAAGAGCTCTCTTTCCGCGCCGGGCGCAACCCCATCGAGAGCATCTCTTCACGCATCAAAAAGCCTTTCAGTATTGCCGAAAAACTCAAGCGCCGCGGGTTTGAGCCGAAAGTGGAGGCGATTCCCGAACATCTCAACGACGTTGCGGGCATCCGCGTCGTCTGTTCTTTCATCGATGACATTTACCGCGTGGCGGATATGCTTGCAAAGCAGGACGACATCACCGTCGTGGAAGTAAAAGATTACATCAAAAAACCCAAACTCAACGGGTACAGGAGCTACCACATGATCGTGGAAGTGCCCGTGTTTTTTTCCGACTGCAAACATATAACGCGCGTCGAGATCCAACTGCGCACCGTCGCAATGGATTTTTGGGCGAGCCTGGAACACAGCATGAAATACAAAAAAGAATCGGCGGACAGGCCGGACATTGCGGCGGAGCTGAAAAGCTGTGCGGAAACGATCGCCGCGACGGATGCCCGTATGCTGGCGATCCGCAAGCGGATAGAGGCACTGCAGCCGGAAGAGCAGCAAGGATGAAATTTCGAAGAAAAAAGGACAGCGCTTGATTTTTCCGCCGATATGTATTATAATATACATATATCGAAAAGGGTATTATAACAGGAGAGATCAATATGGAATCGAAAAACAATTTGTCCGCCATCCCCGCAGAGGAATTTGCAGCGCGGCAGCAGGTGCTGGACATTGACAAATGGCTTGCCAGCGAGCGCGCGGGCAGGGATCTTTGCGGGACCATGAGTTGGTGCGCTCACTGCGTCAAGGCGGAAGTATACCCTTGCGCCAAGGCGAAATTCCGCGAGGAAATGGAAAAGGCGCTCGACGACATCGTAGACGACCTTATCCGAAAACAGAAACAGGACTCCGCCGTCGCCGCGGACGAAGGCGATGGGGTTGCAGACGGGCAGGAAGAGGATGTTTCCACCGACGAAGCTTTGGAAGAGATCGCCGCCGAAGAGGCCGTGAGTGAAGATCTCGCTTCAGAAAAGACCGTGCCGGAAGGGTATGAGGAAGTTGTGCGTCTCCGCCGTTCTTTTAAGTCCCGTATCATTCAAAACGCACCCGTGCAAGACTTTTATACGGAACTGAAAAACGCTCTGCTCGGCTATGCGGGTGTAAAGTCGCGACTGTGCCAAAGCGGAGAAAATTTCCGGATAGGAAAAGAGAAGATCGCCAAGCTGGTCGTAACGGGCAAAAAACTCTCCTTTTTCCTGGCGCTTCCGCCTGAGGAATTTGTAAACACTCATTACAGGTTTGAGGACGTAGGGGATAAAAAATCTCACAAAGAGACGCCCATGCGTCTGAAACTGACG
>CALVHV010000107.1 GCA_944328845.1 uncultured Clostridia bacterium
CGGAGAGCTTTTTTGTAAATACTTAAGTTTTTTCAAAAAATACCCGGCGGGCACAAGAATCCGAATATTAAAGAAACGGGCAGGGTTAACCCTGCTTATTTTTATTATCACTTATATTCAAAGTTATTTTCCGCCCGAACGCACCAAAAAGCTGCTTGGAAAATATAAAGGTATCTGGGCAAATGCCATGGGTGCTCTGCTCGGAACGGTGACTCCTTTTTGCAGTTGTTCTTCCATTCCCATTTTTATGGGGTTTACGAGAGCGGGGCTTTCCAGCGGAGTAACTTTCAGCTTTTTGATTTTCAGCCCTTTGGTGGATCTGGGCGCGTTTATCCTTCTTGCCGGCGTATTTGGTTTTCCGATCGCAATTACCTATGTATTTGTCGGCTTGGTGCTTGCCTTGGTCGGGGGTACCATCCTTGAAAAGACGAGGGTAGGGGAAAATGTACAGGATTTTATTCGGCAGGGAACGCTTGCGGAAGTGGAAGGCATAGAACTTACGAGAAAAGACAGAATGATTTATGCCAAAGATCAGATGCTCTCCACCCTTAAAAAGGTTTGGATTTATATTCTGGTCGGGGTAGGTATCGGCGCGGCGATCCACAATTTTATTCCGACGGAATGGATTCAAGCAGTGCTCGGACAGGATAAATGGTACAGCGTTCTGATCGCGAGCGTTGTCGGTGTGCCGATGTATGCGGACATCTTCGGAACCATTCCCGTCGCGGAAGCATTGTTTTTTAAAGGTGCCGGAGTGGGGACGATCCTTTCGTTTATGATGAGTGTGACCGCGCTGTCCCTTCCTTCCATGGTCATGCTGTCGAAGGCGGTCAAGCCAAAATTGCTCTTTTGGTTTATTGTGATCGTCGTACTCGGAATCGTGGCGATCGGCTACATTGAAAAGAGGCGGGGCGGTCGCCCCGCCTTGTATTGTATCGCAAAAATTTTACGGAAGAAAACGCAAAGGAGCGCGGCGCAAAGAGTTGCCGCGCTCCTTTGCGTACGCTAATTTTTTAGGAGGGCTTTGCAAGGGGAGACAGGTTTCCCCGTCCGTATTTACGGCTTTTTTTGAAAAAGTTCATTGATTGCTGCCGCGTTTTTTATTCTCGTTTTCCTGCGAGGAATCCGACGGAAGAGGAAAGCAGGTCGCGCAGTTGGGTTACGGGCGCGATCATCGTATCGGTGATGGGCATGGTATTGCGCAGGGCGAGAAGGAGAATGAGGGAAATAAGCCCCATCCCCGCCACAATATATGTCTGCAACTTGTTTGCGGTCCATGTCCGCACCGTCGCTGCGGGCAGGACGGGCACCTTTTCGGCGTCGGAAAAACCGATGGCTCGGGCTTGTGCTCTTGCGACGGGGGAGCTGTCCGCGCGGATGCCGTATGCCTGCGTGCCCTTTTGCGAAGACGAAAAACTTCCGCTGAGGAAATATCCCGCAATGGCGGCCGCATAGGTGCGGAACACTGCGTCCAGCGAGTTCGGCTGCTGTGAAAGCTGGCTGTCCGTAAACAGTCCCCAGGCGATCTGCGCAAGAATTCGGTTCTGCGGGGGCGTTTACCAGTCTCGACCTCTCCTTAAAAGTAAACGATTTTCCCGCAGGGACCACCCTCGACTATACAAAAAACGGTTCGGCCGCCCCTTTGGCGCTGTCTTCCGGCAGTACGGTGCTGTATGCGGAACTCATTTGGGGCGGGCTGTACCGCTCGGCGGCCAGGGATATTTCCTCTCTGACGGGCAACGCCGTGCGCTTCGGTACTCCGCTGGGCACCTTTTCCGTGTTGCCCGATCCGCTGACCAAGCGCGATTTTTTGGTGACTAACAACGGCGTGACCATCGGATTTTACGTGCGTTCGACAAACGTCACCTCCCTCGTGCAGAGCGGAATGAACGGCGTCTATGCATTGAGTTCTGTCCCCGCGCTGTTGGAGGCGCTCGACTCTTCCACGCTGGAAACAAACCATGCGGGCTGGACGTTGGCCGTCGTCTACGAAAATGCGGCGCTTCCGCTGCGCAACCTCACCCTGTGGGGCGGCGGCACGGTGGTATCGCTTACGGCGGGCAGTACGGACGTCTTTCTGACGGGATTTCTCACCCCCGAAACGTTGCCTGTATCGGGTAAAATGTTTGTCTCCGCACAGGAAGGCGACGCCGTCATTGCGGGCGACAAAATGCTGTTCGGGCAAAACCTCCTTTCCCTGCAGACGCTGTCGGGGCCGAACAACCCCGCCAACAACTTTTTCGCTTCGCAGATCAACAACGCGAACGGCACGCTCGAAACGGGCGGCACGTTCGGCGGCAGAAACGCAAACGCGGCGGCGGGCACCAATACCGTCGCCTGCCGACAGGGCTGGGACATTACGGCGGCGGACGTCTCTTCCCTTCTCTCCGCAGGAATGACGACGGCAGCCGTCCGTTTCACGACGACGGGCGATCTGTACGTCGCCAACGGCCTTGCCTTGCAGATCGACAGCAAGGGCGCGCAGCTGCGCAAGGACGTGCTGCCCATCGAAGCGGAGATCGATCGATGGGCACTGGGCAGGCTGAAATTTCGCATCGAGGGCGAGACAGCACCTTCTGCCTGTGTCGGGGTCCCCGCGGCGGAACAGACCGTTCAGGGAGGCAAAGAGGGTTCATTTCCTCTGTTTTTGGGGGATACCTGCCTGCGCCTGGAGGCAGATGCGCAGAGCGGGCGCGTCCTCGCTCTTGCGGGCGAGACGGAGGTCGCAAAGATGACGCAGGCACGGATTTCTCTTCCGTCCGAAGCGCAGGAGGGCGTTCTCTGCGCGGAAGGAGAGGCTTTGCAGTATTGCGCGGGGACGTGGATCCCCTTCGGGTCCGAGCCCGTCTATGACGCGCAGAGCGGGGTTTTGCGCCTGGGCAACTGCGAAGAAGGCCCGCTGTATAAAGTTTTGCCGAATGTGTGGGTGAGTCTCGGGGAAAAGGGAGAGCTGTGCGGGATCCTCTGTGCGCAGATCGGCCTTTCCCGTTCGGAAGCAGATAGATAAACACCAAGGCGCCCGACGCCGCATTTTTGCGGCGTCGGGCGTTTTTGCGCGGCAGACAAAGCAAAGTAAAATCGTGAGAAAAAATGTTTTATAAAAAAGGATACACGGCGCGGCGGCGTTGTTTTGTCACCGTTTTGGTGGTACGTGGGTATAATTTTTTTGCAAAGGCGCATACTTCCCTCACAAACGGAGGTGTAAAATGCTGCAAAAAGTTGTCATCTGCGGTGTGGATACGTCGGGGCTCCCCGTGCTCACGGCGCAGGAGAGCGACGAACTCATGCGCCGCCTGAAAGAAGGCGACGAAGGCGCGCGCCAACAGTTTATCGTGGGAAACATGCGGCTGGTGCTCTCCATCGTCAAGCGGTTCTGGGCGAAAAATGCCAACGCGGACGATGTGTTCCAGGCAGGCTGCATCGGGCTTTTAAAAGCGGTGGAAAATTTTGACATTAACGTTGGGGTGCGCTTTTCTACGTATGCGGTCCCGATGATCATGGGTGAGATCAAGAGGTTTCTGCGAGACGGCAACTCCCTTCGCGTCTCCCGCAGTATCCGCGATACGGCATACCGCATCTTAAAGACGCGCGAACAGCTGGAAGCGGAGGACAAGGAAGCCACCATCGCAAAGATCGCCGAAGCCATGCAGGTGCGCGAAAGGGAAGTCGTGTACGCACTGGACGCCATTTCCGACCCCGTATCGCTGTTCGAACCCGTCTGCAACAAGTCGGGCGATTCTCTGCTGCTGATGGATCAGATCGGCGACGAAAAGAACAACGACGAGGTATGGACGGAGCGCGCGGCGCTTGCGGAGGCGATGGGCAGGCTTTCCGATCGCGAGCGCAAGATCTTGCAGCTGCGCTATTTTGAGGGGAAAACGCAGACGGAGATCTCCGACGAAGTGGGCATTTCTCAGGCGCAGGTATCCCGCCTGGAAAAGAACGCCATCAGCGCCATGCGCACGAGCATCGCGTCAGAAGCGTAAAAAAGAAGGAACGTACTCTCATTTTCAAACAAAAAACGAGGGCGCCCGCACAATTGTGCGGGCGCCCTCGTTTGCGGTAAGTGGCATTGTTTGTCTGTTCCCTTTGCGGCATAGGGGCATTGTCTGCCCGTTCTGTTCGCGGCGAAAGTCATTGTTTGCCCGTTCCGTTTGCTGCCTGCCGCGCGCGGTATTGGGAGGGCGTCATGCCTGTCACGTGCAGAAAATTGCGGTTGAAGGATTGGGGAGAATCGTACCCGCAGGCGGCGGAAATGCCGATAATAGTGTCTGAGGTGCTTTCCAGGAGATGCTGCGCCAGGCTGATGCGGTAGCCGTTGACCAGCTGCAAAAAGTTGGTGTGGAAAATGCTCCTGAAATTTCCCGAAACATAGTTGTAGCTGTATCCCAGCAGTTTTGCAAGCTCTTTGAGAGAGGGTCCCTGCGTGTAGTTTTCCTTGACGTAGGCGAGGATCTTTGTGGCGAGGTCGCGCGCGTGCGCATCGCAATCGGCAAATTCCGTGTGCTTTACAAATTCGGAAAGGATGAGGTACAGGCAGGATTTGATGCGGTAATGGTCGGTGTCGGGGGCGGCGAGGATGCGCACCGCCTCCTCGAATGCAGCGAAGGGAAAGACGGGCGAAAGGGGGGTCTTGTACTTATAACTTTCGTAAAAAGAGTGAATATACGAGGAAGAAAAGACAAACAGTACCGTTTGCGAATGACCCTCCGTGGCGTACGAATGTACGACGGACGGAAAGAGGAGAGTCGCCTCTCCGCCCCGCAGGAGCACCTCATTTCCGTCGATGGACAGGCGCGTTTCCCCCTCATAGCAGTAAAAAAATTCAAAAGAATCGTGGATGTGCGCGGGAAAATTGAGGTTTGTGTCCTTTTGCCTGTAAAAGTAATTGGCGATGTTGGATCTGTCCGATTCGTAACCGATCATCTTTTCTCTTTCTCCCTTTCAAAAACATCGTAACTTTTGTTCATAATTGTATAACTTTTGGCTTGTATTGTCAAGGGCTGTGTTGTACAATGTAGGCAAGGAAAAATCGTGCGGGAGCGCACGCAAAACGAGGTGTTGAAATGAAGGAAATTTTTAAGGGGATCCCCAAGATCGCCTACGAAGGCGCGGAGAGCAAAAATCCGCTCGCGTTCAAGTTTTACGATGCAGACAAAGTGGTGCTGGGCAAAAAGATGAGCGAACATCTTCCCTTTGCCATGGCATGGTGGCACAATCTGTGCGCCAACGGCGTGGATATGTTCGGCAGGGGCACGGCAGACAAGAGCTTCGGCGCCGAAGCGGGCACGATGGCGCACGCAAAGGCGAAGGTGGATGCGGGCTTCGAATTCATGCAGAAGCTGGGCATCCGCTATTTCTGCTTCCACGACGTTGACCTCGTTCCCGAAGCGGACGACATCAAGGAAACCAACCGCCGCCTGGACGAGATCTCCGATTACATCCTCGAAAAGATGAAGGGAACGGACATCAAGTGCCTGTGGGGCACGGCGAACATGTTCGGCAATCCCCGCTTTATGAACGGCGCGGGCTCGACCAACAGCGCGGACGTGTATGCGTTTGCGGCAGCGCAGGTGAAAAAGGCGCTGGATATCACCGTCAAACTGGGCGGCAGGGGCTATGTGTTCTGGGGCGGCAGAGAAGGGTATGAGACGCTGCTCAACACCGACGTCGCGTTCGAACAGGAAAACATCGCCCGCCTGATGAAGATGGCGGTCAAGTACGGCAGGAGCATCGGCTTTAAGGGCGATTTCTACGTCGAACCCAAGCCGAAGGAACCGATGAAGCACCAGTACGATTTCGACGCGGCGACGGCGATCGGATT
>CALVHV010000108.1 GCA_944328845.1 uncultured Clostridia bacterium
GCGCCCCACGGCAACAACTCCTTTTCTCGCTGCGTAATGCTCTTTCCCACTGCCGCTAAATATCCGTCGAGATAAATCTTGTATAGGCCGAATACAAAATGCACTTTGCTTGTATCCGGCTCGTCCTCCGCCGCCGCGTTGCACCCGAAGCGAATACTGTCGCCGAAGTCGTAGCAAAGGCTCCCGGGCATCACCGTGTCCAGATCGATGACCGCGATCCCCTTCCCCGTCGCGTCGTCGATCATTACGTTGTTCAATTTCGTGTCGTTGTGCGTCACGCGCAGCGGTATCTCCCCCGCACCTATCTTATCCACGATTTTTCCGCACAAATCCTTATGACTCGTTACCCATTCGATTTCTTTCTCTACTTCCGCATTCCTGCCGCAAACGTCCTTTTGCACGGCAGTTACAAAATTTGCATACCGCACCTTCGTGTTGTGGAAATCCGGCAGAACCTCGTACAGCTGCGACGCGTCGAATCCCGCTAGCAGGTTCGCAAAGTTCCCGAACGCCACAGCGCTCTCGTAGAAATCCCGCGGCTCGCGCACCGACTGGTAGGTCGTTGCGTTTTCTATGAATACATATACGCGGAAATAGTCCTTTCCGTCAAAATAATACGCTTTCCCGTCTTTGGTTCGGATGAGCGTGAGGCACTCCCGCTGCGGGTCGCCGCCCCGATCTTCCACGCTCCTGCGGCAGAACTCTGTCACCAGTTCGATGTTCCGCATCAGCTTTTCCACATCCGTGAACAGCCTATTGTTGATGCGCTGCAGGATGTAATGGAGTTCTTTCCCCTCGACATCCATCGTCGCTTTGAAGGTATCGTTGATGTGCCCTTCGCCATAGCGGACACAATCCACAACTTTTCCTTCTACGTAAAAATGTTCCAAGATGCTTTCAAAATTTAATTCAGCACTCATTCTTCCTCTCCTTCTTTCGCATCGTGAAGAAAAACAACCTTACCGCTTTTTCTCGACTGCTCGGCGGCAAGAGCCATAAGGTGGCTCTCCACCGAGCGTTCAAGGGCAGTATCCGACGGACCCACGCCCGTCAGAATTTTATAAAATGCCTGAATGAGCCCGTAATCACCCCCGCCGTGTCCGAAAGAGGACATCTCCTCGACAAGATCGGAGATCCTAATGTCCTCTCTCGGATGCCCGAACGGCATGACGCAAAGAAGATCCCTATCCTCGTCCAACCTGATCTCCCCCGCAGTCCCATGGAAAGTATACTTTCTGCCGCTTTCATAAGTGAACGCGGTCATCGTGAGATTAGCCTGCACGCCGTTGCGGAATACCACGGACACAGACTGATGATCGACGACATCGTTGTCGCAAGCGAAGACGCATCTGCCGTATGAACCGTTTTCATAGGCAACGCGCAGTTTTTCCTCTGTGAGCGGCGCCATTGCGACGACATTGTATGGCCAAGCGTCTAAAGGGCACCCCGCATCCTTCCACCGTGCAACATACACTCGCTCAGCGCTGTACGGGCAACTTTCGATAAGCGGACAGTCCTTGCAACGCGTTGCCGCGTTCCTTGGCATGTTTGCGAGCGTAAAGAAAGTAAGACTGCCCGCGGAATATACCGTCTCCGCAGTAGAGTCGGCATAGTATTGCAGGAGATCCAAATCGTGACAGCACTTCTGCATGATCATGGGTGAAGTTTCTTTTTCGCAGCGCCAGTTTCCTCGTACAAAGCTGTGCGCCTGATGCCAATAGGAAACCTGTTCCAAGGCGTCAATCATGACAAGCCTGCCGATAACGCCTTGCTCCAGCAACTCTTTGACCTTGCGAAACGCAGGAGCATACCGCAGGACATGACAGACAACGACATTATGAGGATATTTATTATGCGTAGCCAAGAGATCAAACAGCTCCTCTTTCATGGGCGAAACGGGCTTTTCCAATAAAATTTCGTATCCAAGTTCCAACGCTCTTTTGCACATGCGAACATGGTCGCGATCTTGCGTGGCGATAACCAACACATCGCTGCGCTTCTTCATGAAGAACGCCTCTTCGCTGTCAAACAAGAGGTTTTCCTCCACTTGAAAGAGCGCACCGTAATGCATAAGGCGTTCGCGATTAATATCGCAAAGAGACACGATGCGAAAAAAATCTTTCTCTCTGTACATGAGTTGACCGAAGGCATCGCCTCCACGGGAACCACACCCGATAATAGAGACTGTAAATTGTTTATTCATAACTTCCTCCGATAATCTGTCCGTCATTTTTCCGCTTATAAAAAATATTTTTCATTTATTTTCGTCGAATATTTTTTTCAGTTTCTGCACACCGGCTTTGGGCTTGCGCTCCGCCGTCAAAAGTCCGTTCACTTCCTGCTGTACGTCGGTGAGCTGCGTGTAGCAATATCCCTGAAAATTGCAGGAGTACACCCCTTGCATGATGGATCCGAGCTGTTTTAAGAACTCTTCTTCGTTTGCAGCCGCGCCGCTGTACCCCCACGCTTCGCCCTGCGCGTCCGCCTGAATCGCTCTTCCGCCAAACTCCGTCAACAGCGCCGGCTGTCCTTCATACTTCTCCCCCTCCGCATACAGAGCGAACCCCTGCGGGTGCATGCCCTCATATTTTTCGCCTGCATATTTTTGGAAGTCTTCCGCCTTGCCCGCATCGTAATCGTGTACCCCGACAATATCCGTAGGATTTACGATTTCAAACCCGTCGTTCGTGGAGATGAGTCGCGTAGGATCGAGCGTTTTCGTCAAATAATACAGCGAACGCGCAAAAGCCTTCTGCCTTTCGTCCGTCGCGATCTCCCGCGCGCCCCAACTCTCGTTTAGCGGAACGTAGCATACGTTGCTTGTACAATTTCGCCCCTCTTTGACGACCTCCTGCCACTCCTTCGTGATGGCGGTGACCTCCTCCGTGCTGAAACGATAGGCCGACGGCATTTCGCACCACGTCAGAAAACCAAGCTCCTCCGCGTAATAGCAGTAATACGGGTCTTCTAATTTCTGATGTTTCCGCGCTCCGTTGAATCCCATCGCCTTTGCAAGTTCGATGTCCTTTCTGAGTGCCTCCGCAGAGGGCGGCGTGAGCCCGCTCTCCTGCCAATACCCCTGATCGAGCACCAACCGCTGATAGTACGGCCGGTTGTTCAGACAGATCTTGCCGTACTCGTCTATGGAGATCTTGCGCATGCCGATGCGGGCATGCGCGAGGTCGGCCTGTTTCCCGCCTTTATATAAAGCAAAGTCCACATACAGCAGGCGCGGTGTTTCGGGTGACCACGAATAGTCGTCCGTATAGTCCCTGGGCAGCACGAAACGGTAATTGTTATACCTGCCGCGGAGGGTGAACCGCTCCCGCTTTATTTCCTTTCCCTCAAATCTGACGACAATTTCCGCTTCGTCCGCTATTCCGTATAACGTGGTCAGCTCGCCGTACAGTTCCGTCTTATCATATTCGCAGAACAGCGAATACTCCGCGATGCAGTCCTCGCCGAAAAACTCCAGCCACACGCTCTGCCAGATGCCCGTGTTCGGCACATAATAACAGGAAAACGGGCTGCCCGTCCAGCTCTGTTTGCCGCGCGGGACGGCATCATTGAGCGTATCTTCGCACCGCACAACGAGTACATTCTCGCCCTTTTTCAGACATTCGGTTATATCTCCAAAAAAAGGCGTAAACCCGCCCGTATGCGTGAGGATATGCACGCCGTTTATCCATACATCCGTTTTATAATCGGCGGCGTTGAAACACAGCAATGCGCGTTTTCCCTGATTTTCTTTGTCTATCTCAAACATACGACGATACCACACGACGTCGTGCTGCGACGCATCTCCGATGCCGCTCGCCGGGTACTGATAGGAAAACGGCACGTTGATCTTTAACGGCAGAGACCTTTTCCCCTGCCACAAGCCGCCTTTTATGCCGTCATTTTTATCGTCAAAGGCGAATTCCCATTCGCCGTTCAGACTCTGCCAAGCCTCCCGCCGGAACTGCGGACGCGGATTTTCGCTGCGTTCAAATTTCATATATTTTCTCCTTTTTAGCTCTCGTCCCTCATTCAAGCGATTTGATGAACGGATTTTCCGCCATGATCTCCTTCTCTTTATAGAACGGCTATCTTTCCGTTTTCGATAGCGATCCTCCCCGTAAGCCGTATATCCTGCGACGACGCGCCGACGAATATTTCATATACGCCGTCCGTAATTTCCCATCGATCTTCCGCAACCGACCAATGCGCAAACGCACTGCCGTTAAGCCGAAACGCAAATTGTTTAGCCTTTCCCGCTCCGATCTCGGACTTGGAAAATGCTTTCAGTTCCTTATTCGGGCGGTATACGAGCGGCGCGCACTCGCGCACATACACCTGCACGGTCTCCTTTCCGTCACGAACCGAAGCGTTCTCAACGGAACACGAAACGCGCAGCCCGTCTTCCTCCGCGGTAAGCCGCATCTCCTTATATACAAATTCCGAATAGCTTAGCCCGTAACCGAACGGATAGAGCACCGGAACATCATAAGCATCGAAATACCGATACCCGACATCCAACCCTTCCTGATACCTTGTGACCCCGGCAACGCGATAGGCATTCACGGCAGGCACCGATTCTACGGAAAGCGGGATCGTTTCCGAGAGCTTTCCGCTCGGGTTGACTGCGCCCGTTAAAATGTCCGCCACCACTTCGTCGCCGCCCATACCGGGGAAACCTGCAAACAAGACCGCCTTGACCCGATCCGCCCAGGCACGCATATCCACTGCGCCGCCCGCAAAAACAATGACGATCGTATTCTCATTCTGTTTCGCCGTCTCCAGGATCGCGCGCTCCTGCACTTCGGGCAGCCGCAAAGTCTTGCGGTCGCCCGCCTCATACTCCACGGGATTCCCCGTTCCGACGCAAACAATATTCGCGTCGCTTTTTGCGGCATTCAACAGGGCAGCGCGGGCATTTTGACTAAAAGATTCTACCCCGTCATAACGGAATGCGCCCTCATACGCGACGGAATACCCGCGTTTTTCGAGCGCGGCGGGAATATCGAACGTTTTATCCGACCATTCCACCCCCGCACTTCCTCCGCCGCGCAACATCTCGATCGTATCGGGCTTTGCAAAGCAACCGCAGACGGAAATTGACTTTACCTCGCTGAATGGAAGCGATCCGTCGTTCTTGAGCAATACCATACCGTCGGCGGCGATTTTTTTTGACACCTCTGCTCTTTTCTTCTCCGTTATTGCTGCTTTTTTGCCACGACGCATCTCTTTGCAGCGATATATCAGATCGAGGACGCGCTGTGCGCAGCTGTTTAACTCCTCGTCCGTAAGCCGCCCAGCCTCGTAATCCGCATGCAGCTTTTTATAATGATCTTCGCACACGGGCATCGACAGATCCAGGCCCGCCTTCGCCGATGCGGTGCGGTCGCGCACGGCGCCCCAATCGGAAAAAACAACGCCGTTGAAACCAAACTCATTGCGCAAAACATCAAATCCTTTTTTATATTCGGCGGCATATGTTCCGTTTATACGATTATAGCTGCACATGACGGAAACGGGATTTGCCTCGCACGCGATCTGGAACGGCCGGTAGTACAGCTCGCGCAACGTACGTTCGTCTACATCGCTCGACTGATGCAGGCGGTCATATTCAAGATTATTGCAGCAAAAATGCTTCAGGCATACGCCGACGCCCTGCCCCTGTGCGCCCTCTATGTAGCTTTTCGCCATCGCCCCGGCCAAATGGGGGTCTTCCGAAAAATATTCAAAATTCCGTCCGTT
>CALVHV010000109.1 GCA_944328845.1 uncultured Clostridia bacterium
GACGGTGCGCATGAAATCGACGCGCTTGTCGAAGGAAACGTCGTACCCCTTGTGATTTTTGCCGTACTGGCAGCTGATGGAGAAACCGTTGCAGTCCATGGTGCCGCGATCTTCCACATCCTTCACTCCCACGCCGACGATAAAGCTCTGCGCTCCGCCCAGACGGCGCATATCCACTTCCACTTCGCAGTTTTCGTACTCGCCGTCGATAAAGAACCCGTTGAAGGCATCCGCCTCATAGATGACAAGCTCGCCCTCTCTGATCTCGCCGCCTGCCGCGCGAGGGAAGGCTTTCCATGCGCCCATGCCGTCCTTGAAGTTGTGCTTATAGAGAAGTTTTCCGCTCTTGATCTCCCTGACGCGCACCTCTTTGACGGCGACGCAGGTCGCATGCGCGCCGATGAGAACGCCGCCCGCGTTGCTTTCGTCCGTTTTGGCAACGTCGTTGAGGATATATTTGCCCGTATTTCCCGCAAACATCTGCTGCACAAAATAGTTAGGCGTGACCATGATGTCGCGCGGGTTGAACCAGATGAGGTCGGGCGTCCACTTATAATTTGCCGTGGATGCAAACAGAGGCGCATAGCAGGTGAGCCGCACGACGTCGCTGTTGCGTTCGCAGCCTGTGAGGAACGCCGCTTCGGCGATGGCGGAACGCAGGTTGTTTTCCCCGTTCAGCCTGCCGCGGCCGTCGCTCATGGTGTGCATGGCGTACTCGCCCATAAACACTTTGGCACCCGTCCTGTCGTAGCAGTCGTAACGCTTGGTGTTGTCGATGAACCACTGATAAGAGTTGTATACGTGCTCGTCGACGATGGTGTCACGGAAATGGCGGTTGATGACCTTCCAGTTATCGCTGGAATCCTGCGGACGGATGTCCACGCCCGCCGTCGTGACGACGGTGATGCCGAACTTTTTTATGAGGTCGGTCTGCTCGCCCGCATATTGGTACTGGCGCAGCCCCATCAGGCACGCCGCAAAGTTTTCGAAATATTCGGGGCCCCAGTTTTCATTGCCGATGCCGACGTATTCCAGCTCGAAGGGAGCGGGGTGCCCCATCTCCGCGCGGATGTTTGCCCAGTGTGCTTCTTCCTCGTCTGCACTGTTCACGTCGCCTTTGGCAAAGAAGAAGAGGTCCGCCACGTTGTCGATAACTTCCTGTTTGAACAGTTTTGTGCCCGGCAGGATGCGGCGGTACCCTTCGCCGCGCTGGGTGCCCACGCGGATCTGGCAGAGCAGGCCGCAGTGCACGACGGGAAGAGGCGCCATGTGCAGATCTTCGCAAAGGCAGAAATATTCGTAAAAGCCGATGCCGTAAGATTGCATATAGCCCCAGGTGTTGGCGATCTGATGTCTCTTTTCGAGAGGCCCGACGGTATTTCTCCAACGGTATTGGTTTTCGAAGATCTCGTCCCCTTCCACGACGCACCCGCCCGGGAAGCGCAGGAAAGAAGGATGGCAGTCCTTGAGGACCTGCACGATACGGGGAGAGAGTTTGCCGTTTCTGTATTTATCGGGGTCGCCCCAGACATCGGAAGGCAGCAGGGACACGTAGTCCACGCCGATATGCCCCCTGCCGCGGAAGAGGATGACCAGCCTGCCCAATTCGGTGGAGAGTGCCTTGACGGAACAGCCGACTTTGACCCACTCGCCGCCGTCGCCTTCGAGGGAGATCTCCGCCTTGGTGGTGAGCACGGAGCGCGCGCCGCGCACGTACACTTCCGCCGTGCCCGCAAACCCGAGCTTTTTCACCCACATGCTGAAATGATAGGTCTCCCCTTCGTTCAGCGCCATGCCGTAATTGTTCCAGGCGCCGACGGCATAGCCTGGATTTTCCACGCGGTAAAACCCGCCCACGCACAGGACGAGATAGGAAGGATTGGAAGGAGAGATGCCTCCTTCCGTACTGATATAATGAGGGCCCGCACCCGAAATGTCCCAATATTTGTCCTTCATCTGGCGTAGGGACACGGGCACCGTGCAGTTGTGCATATCGTAGGATAGGTACTCGAACTCGAAAGAGTTGTTGATGACCATTTCTGCATTCAGACCGCCGTCCGCAGACTGGTTGATGTCCTCAAAGAAAAGGCCGTACAAATGCTTGCTGACCTCGATCCCCTGCTTTTTTTTGTCGAGCGTATAAGAAACCATACATTGCTCTCCTTATATTTCATTGTCTCAATTCTAACACATAAAAATGCGTTCGTCAACGGAGAATTTAAAAAAAACGGATAAAAAAAGGGCGTTTTTTATCCATTTTACAGGGTAACGATAACTTATTTTTGCCAATACGAATAAAAAAACGGCAGGCAGAGACTGCCTGCGCCGTTTTTTATCCTTTTATGTACGATTTTTCCGTGCGGAAAGGAGTGCGCGGGCTTCCTCCGCCGTAGCCAAACCGTGGCGGAAGGCGGTCGCGCTCCCCGCGGCGACGCCCAGCTCGAGGCTGTCCCGCACGGACATCCCCTGTTCGCGGCAAGCAAGAAAGGCACCGAGCAGCGAATCCCCCGCACCCACCGTGTCCATCGGGACGCCCTCGAATGCGGGGACGAAATATTCCTTGTCCTCTTCGTCCACCATCAGAGCGCCCTCGCCGCCCAGGCTGACGATGACGTTCTGCGCCCCTCTCTCTCTCAGTTTGCGGGCATAGGCGAACGCCTCTTCCCTGCCGCCGATACGGACGCCGAACAACTCACCGAGCTCGTCCAGGTTCGGTTTGACAAGCCAGGGCGAAAAGGGCAGAATATCTGCAAGAGCCTTGCCCGATACGTCCGCGACGATACGGACGTCTTTACCGCGGAAGTTTTCCAAAAAGACCGCATATGCATCCGACGGAAGAGAGCGGGGAAGGCTGCCCGCCAGCACAAGCACGGAAAAATTCTCCTCCGAGAGGCTTGCGGCAAGTGTGCGCACGGCGGAAAGGGACACATCGGGCCCTGCACCGTTGATATCCGTCTCCTCTTCCGCGCGGAGTTTGACGTTGATGCGCGTCATTCCCTTCACAGAAAGAAAATCGCAGGGAATGAGTTCTCTTTGCAGCATGCCGAGCAATATCTCTCCCGATCCGCCCCCGGCAAAACCCGTGGCAAAGCTTTTGACGCCGAAGCTTTTGAGGACGAGTGATACATTGATCCCCTTTCCGCCCGGAGCGAGTCTTTCGGAAAGGCTGCGATTGATCTTCCCCTGTTCCAAAGAGGAAAGACACAGCGTAAGGTCGAGCGCGGGATTGAGCGTTACCGTACAGATCATATCTTTTCTCCGTCCACCGTGAGGATCCCCTGTTCGGCGAGATAGTTTTGCAAAATTTCCGCCGCGCAGGCGCACAGTTCGGCACAGGGGCGCTTTTTATAGTATTCCTGCGTGCGCTCCTCCGCCTGTGCGCCCGGCTTTGTGGGAACGCCTGCAAGCAGTTCGCGGCAGACGACAGAGCCGTTCTGCGCGCGGAAACGCGCTGCCAGTTCCTGTTCGCGCGCGTATAATGCCGATTTTTCCGCGGAAGAAGGCGTTGCGGGATCGTAAAAGACCATGCCCGCCACCATCATCATGCCCGAAACGGTGCCGCACACTTCGCGCAGCCTGCCCATTCCCCCGCCGAAGGGCGCAGAAAGTTTTAAAAGCGTTTCCCTGTCCAGCCCCGTCAGGTCGGAAAAGGCAAGCACCACTGCCTGCGCGCAGTTCAGGCCCTGTTTGAAATATTCGCACGCTTTTTCTGCTCTGTTCATACAGACCTCCCAAAATTATCATGCCGATTTTAAAAAAGAACTTGCATTCTCACAAATATATGTTATAATGAAAGCATGATTGATGTCTTTTATACATACGATAAGGTCAGCTCGGACGATTTTATCAAGACCATCCTCGCACGGTACTATAATATACCAAATGCGACGATTTGTAAATCGATTAACGGCAAACCTTATATCGAAGGAAGAAAAATTCATTTCAATCTTTCGCACAGCAAGCAGATCACCGCGCTTGCCGTAGGGAAAAAACGCGTCGGCTTCGACGTGGAAAGCCTTACGGGCAAGGCACGCCCTGCCGTACTGAACAAGTTTACCGAACGGGAACGCAGCGAGATCCTCAGTTCGGCAGACTTTTACAGCCATTGGACTGCGCGGGAAAGCTATATCAAGTTCTACGGAGAGACTCTTGCCGCCCTTTGGCGCAAAGTGGAGTTTTTCCGCGGAAATATCTATCTGCGCGGAGAAAAGACAGACGCAAACATCCTGCAATTTGAAATGGACAACTACGTATTCAGCGTCTGCGGGGACTATTCCAAAGTCAATATCCGACGCATCGATCTGTAACCGTGCGCCGCCTTCGGGCGGCGCTTTTTTTATGCCGCGGCGTCCGATGGCGGCAAACGCGCCCGGGGGCAAGCTTTTGCCCTCGGGCGCGCGTCTTTCAGTTTTTACGTTTTTTGAGGATGTACATCCTGCTGCACAGCCCGCCGCTGTTTTTCTGCATCGTTTCAAAATCGAACAGATCGGCAAGCGGCAGATCGCCGTTCATCAGAAGATCCCCTTCCGCCGCAAAGCCGCCCTTGCCGTCGCGGCGCGTCACGTCGTACATAAACGATTCGCTCAGCCCTTTCAGCCGCACCGTCGGAACGGGCATCCCCGGATAGAAAGCAGTCAGATTGACGGAGAGGATCGCCGTGCCCTTGTCCTTGGATACGGTGATAAATCCTTTAATGAATTTTTCATCGATCCTGTACTGTTCTCCGAACTGCAAGAGTTTTCTGTACTCTTTATAGAAAGCGATCTGAGAAGAGACTTCCTCTTTCTCCTCAGGCGTCAGTTTTGTCATATCCAATTCGTAGCCGAGCACGCCGCCGCACGCGACGTTGAAACGCGCATCGAGAGAATTGGAATTGCCCGTCTGGTGGTTGGGGCAGGCAGATACGTGCGCCCCCATCACCGTCTGCGGATATCCGTACGAAGAACCCGCCTGAATGGCAACGCGCATACGGGCATCCGTATCGTCACTCGTCCAGTACTGGCTGAAAAAGCAGAGATTGCCCAAATCGAATCTGCCGCCGCCTCCCGCACATCCCTCAAAAAGCACGAACGGGAACTTTTTGACGATCTTGGAGACGACCCTGTAATAGCCGAGCATATATCTGTGGAAATATTCTCCGGGAAGGACACCCTTTCCGAAACAGTCGGTCATGGAACGGTTGAAATCCCACTTCACGTATTCCGCGCCGCAACGGGAGATCACGTCGCTGATGGTGCGGACGACGTAGTTCTGTACCCGTTCGTCCGCCATATTGAGCATCAGCTGATGGCGCAGGCGCACGGGCGTCCTGCCGGGGATCTTCATGGCGAAATTGGAATGAGCGCGATACAGGTCGCTGTCTTCGCTGATCATTTCCGGTTCCACCCAGATACCGAAGGACAGGCCGATGTCGCGGACCTTTTGAGACAGAGAAGCGAGTCCGCCGCCCGTCTTTTCCACGTTGTCGTACCAGTCGCCCAGGGAACAGGTATCGTTGTTCCGCTTACCGAACCAGCCGTCGTCAAGAACGAACAGCTCCGCCCCCGCCTCTTTGGCGGCGCGGGCGATGGCGAGGATCTTCTCTTCGTCGAAATCGAAATAGGTGCCCTCCCAGTTGTTGACGAGGACGGGGCGCTCTCTCTTTTTCCATTTACCGCGCACGATGTGCTCGGAAACAAAGGCATGGAAACGACTGCTGAGCGCATCCTCGTCGGGAGCAAAGCACATC
>CALVHV010000110.1 GCA_944328845.1 uncultured Clostridia bacterium
GCCGCGGGCGCGCACGTCAAAACCGCCCATATGCCAGTTGATCGCCATCGCTTCCTCTCTCTTCAGCCGCAGAAAACCGCTGATGATATAGACAGATTTCTCGCCGTGCCCGTACGGCAGAAGTTCTTCTCTCGTATACCAGGGTTTTTTGACCCACTCTCCGTTTTCCTTGACGTTGCGATAGTCCAGTTTATAAAAATCGATCTTGCAAAGATCGTGCAGCAAACCGCAGATAGCGATCGTCTCGTACGGATAGACCTTTTCCCATTCCTTTCCGTACTCGTTCTGGACATTTTTTAAAAGCCTGTAAAAGGTATTGACGCTGTGTTCGCACAGTCCGCCCTCGTGGTTGCAATGGTATTTACTGCTGGCGGGTGCCGTAAAAAAATCCGATTTGAGCAGATAATTTTTTAATTCTGCGGCACCTTCCCGCTTGATGTATTTGTCAAACAGGTCTAAAAATTCTTGCTTTTTATCCAAGTTCCTTTCCTCCGTTTTATTGTATTGCCTCGGTTTATGTCACGCAAAGTACTTTGCAAAAGGAGAAAACAGGCAAGCCTTTTTCGGTTTGCCTGTTTTACGGTCATTTATTCGTTCTCTTCGGAAGGTTCGTCCGATTGCGGCACGCTCTGGTTTTCGGCGGAAATTTCTTCGGCGGACACGCTTTCGGGTGTGTCTTCCGCAAGAATTTCCTCTTCTTCCTCTTCCCGAGGTGCAACGGCAACGGTCGCCACCGTAGAATCTTTCAGGCGCATAATGCGCACGCCCTGCGTATCCCTGCCGATCATGGAGATGTCCGAAACATGCATGCGGATGATCGTTCCGTTCCCCGAAATAACCATTAGATCTTCCTCTTCGCTGACGATCTTCATATTGACAAGATAGCCCGTCTTTTCGTTGAAGACGCCCGCTTTGATGCCCTTGCCGGCTCTGCCCTGCAGGCGGTAATCTTCTACGTCAGATCTCTTTCCGTAGCCATTGGATGTGATGGTAAGGATCTGACGGTCAGGCTTGACTACAAGCATATCGACGAGGTAATCGTTTTCTCCCAGGTTCATGGCGCGTACGCCCTGCGTGTCTCTTCCCATCGGGCGAACATCCTTTTCGCTGAAACGGATGCACTTGCCTTCCTTGGAAGCGATGATCAGTTCGTCCTCGCCCGTCGTAAACTGTACGGAGATCAGTTCGTCTCCCTCGTTGATCTTGATAGCGATCTTACCGACTTTGCGGATGTTTTCGAACTCTTCCAACGCCGTCTTCTTGATGAGGCCGTTGTGCGTAGCCATGGCGATGTAACCCGTTGTATCCGCGCTGAGAGGAATGATCGCCGTGATCTTTTCGTCCTGCTCGATCTGGAGCAGATTGACGATCGCCCTGCCGCGCGCCTGACGCTGCGCCTCGGGGATCTCGTATCCCTTGATGGAATACACTTTCCCGTAGCTGGAGAAGAACAGGATATTGTCGTGCGTGGAGGAGATAAAGAGCTTCTCTACAAAATCCTCATCTTTCGGTCTGTGCGCGGTGATCCCCATGCCGCCGCGGCGCTGTGCCTTGTATTCGGCGACCGGCTGGCGTTTGATGTAGCCGCTGTGCGTCATCGTGATGACGATGTCCTCTTCTTCGATGAGATCTTCCACGTCGATCTCGCCGTAGTCGTAGGAAAGCTCGGTCTTGCGCTCGCTGGGATAATTTTCCCTGATGACGGCGAGGTCTGCTTTGATAATGTCGAGGACGCGCTGTTCGTTGGCAAGAATGTCTTTGAGGTCTGCAATGGTGCGTTCCAGTTCAGCAAGTTCTTCCTGCAGCTTTTCCACTTCGAGGGAAGTGAGTCGCTGCAAGCGCATTTCGAGGATAGCGTTTGCCTGTTTGTCCGAAAGTTCGAACGCCCCCATCAACCGCTCAGCCGCGACGTTTTTGTCCGCAGACTGCTTGATGATGGCAATCACTTCGTCGATGTTGGCAAGTGCAAGCACCAGTCCCGCCACGATGTGGGCACGCTCCTCTGCTTTGTTTAGATCAAAGCGGGTGCGGCGCACGATGACGTCTTTCTGGTGTTCGATGTAATAATGGATGCACTCTTTGAGGTTGAGCACTTTCGGCTCTCCGTCCACCAGTGCGAGGAGGATGATGCCGTTGGAAGTTTGCAGCTGGGTATGCTTGTAGAGCGTGTTGAGCACGACCTGCGCGTTGGCGTCCTTACGCAGCTCAATGACGATGCGCATGCCGTCCCTGTCCGATTCCTCGCGGATGTCGGAGATGCCCTCCACGCGCTTGTCTTTTACGAGGTCGGCGATATTTTCGACCAGGCGAGCCTTGTTCACCTGATACGGGATCTCGCTGACAATGATGCGCGAGCGTGTCGTGTTGCCCGAGGTGAAGTCCTCGATCTCGCATTTGGCGCGAAGGATATAGTTTCCCCTGCCCGTACGATAGGCGCGCTTGATGCCGCTTCTGCCCATCAGGATCGCGCCTGTAGGAAAGTCGGGGGCGGGGATATAGGTCATCAGTTCGTCGATGGTGATCTCGGGATTATCGATCTGTGCAATGACGCCGTCGATCACTTCCGCAAGGTTGTGCGGCGGGATGTTGGTCGCCATACCCACGGCGATGCCGTCGCTGCCGTTGACGAGCAGGTTGGGGAAGCGTGCTGGCAGCACGCAAGGCTGCATGCCCGTATCGTCGAAGGTGGGATAAAAGTCCACCGTCTCCTTGTCGAGGTCGCGCAGCATTTCCGCCGCAAGTTTGGACATTCTCGCTTCCGTGTAACGCATGGCAGCGGGCGGATCGCCGTCTACGGAACCGAAGTTACCGTGCCCGTCCACCAACGGGAAGTTGATGGTAAAATCCTGTGCAAGGCGCACCAACGCGTCGTAGACGGCAGAATCACCGTGCGGGTGATATTTACCGAGCACATCACCGACGATACGCGCGCATTTGCGGTACGGTTTTTCGTTGTACAGCCCCATCTCGTGCATGGAATACAGGATGCGGCGGTGTACGGGCTTTAATCCGTCGCGCACATCGGGGATGGCGCGGCTGACGTTGACCGCCATCGCGTAGGCAATGAAGGACTTTTTCAGCTCTTCATCCACCTCGACGTCGATCATGTTCGTCATGGCGAGGGTCTTTTTAAATTCCTCTGTAAGTTCGGGACTCGTCTCTTTTTTAGCCATAGTACTCTCCCATCAGATATCCAGCTCGGCGACGAGCTTTGCGTTGTCTTCGATAAACTGCCTGCGCAGTTCGGGTTTCTCCCCCATCAGCAGGGAGAATAGTTCGTCCGCTTCGACGGCATCCTTCATCGTCACGCGTTTGAGCGTACGCGTGGCGGGATTCATCGTCGTCTCCCAAAGCTGGTCTTTGCTCATTTCCCCGAGGCCCTTGTAGCGTTGCAGATCGAATTTTCCCGGGTTGGAGGCGCGGTATTTGTCAAGTTCCGCGTCCGAATACATATACACCTCTTCCTTGCCCTTAGACGCCTTGTAAAGAGGCGGCTGGGCGATATAGACGTGTCCGTTTTCGACGAGCGGGCGCATGAATCGGAAAAAGAAGGTGAGGAGCAGGATGCGGATGTGGCTTCCGTCGACATCGGCATCGGTCATGCAGATGATGCGGTCGTAGCGCAGCTTGCTCTCATCGAAGTCGTCGTGGATGCCGCAGCCGAACGCAGTGATCATGCTCTTGATCTCCTCGTTTTCCAAAACGCGGTTGAGGCGCGCCTTTTCGACGTTGAGGATCTTGCCGCGGAGCGGAAGGATGGCCTGGAACCGCCTGTCCCTGCCCTGCTTTGCCGTGCCGCCTGCGGAGTCGCCCTCGACGATGTAGATCTCGCAGAGTTCGGAGCGCTTTTCGCTGCAGTCCGCAAGTTTTCCGGGGAGAGTGGTGCTTTCCAGGATTCCCTTCCTGCGGGTGAGTTCGCGTGCGTTTCTCGCCGCGTCGCGCGCTTTCTGCGCCGTCACGCAGCGAAGGATGAGTTCCCGCGCCTGCGAAGGATTCTCTTCCAGATAAGTGCCCAGATGTTCTACCGTCGCTTTCTGCACGAACGCGCGCATCTGGCTGTTGCCGAGTTTTGTCTTGGTCTGCCCCTCGAACTGGGGTTCCGTCAGTTTGACGGAGACGACGGCGGTGATGCCTTCGCGGACGTCCTCGCCCGAAAGTTTGTCGTTCTCTTTGAGGATGTTCAGCCTGTGCCCCGCGTCGTTGATGACCTTTGTGAGCGCCGCTTTAAATCCGTCCAAATGGGTACCGCCCTCTTCCGTATGGATATTGTTGGCATAGCTGAAAATCGTCTCGTTGTACCCGTCGTTGTACTGGATGGCAACTTCAATGGCGCTGTCGCTTTGCTGTTCTTCAAAATAAACGGGGGAAGTAAAGAGCGTCTCCTTGTTTTTGTTGAGATCCTCCACAAAGTGCAGGATGCCGCCCTCGTAGCAGAATTCGTCGAAGCGGGGCTTTTCTTCACGCTCGTCGCGGATGGAAATGGTGAGTCCCTTGTTGAGGTACGCAAGCTCGCGCAGACGAACTTTGAGGTTGTCGTAGTTGAATACGACCGTTTCGAAGATCTCATCGTCCGGATAGAAGGTGACCTTCGTGCCTGTCTTGTCCGTATCGCCCACGACGGCGAGCGCGCGCTGCGGCACGCCGCGGTTATAGATCTGCTTGTGGATGTGTCCGTTCTGGTACACTTCCACTTCCAGCCATTCGGACAGCGCGTTGACGACGGAAAGCCCGACGCCGTGCAGGCCGCCGGAGATCTTGTATCCGCCGCCGCCGAACTTGCCGCCTGCGTGCAGTTTGGTCAGGACGAGTTCGACCGACGAAATGCCCTCCTTGTGATGGATGCCCGTCGGGATGCCGCGCCCGTTGTCTTCCACCGAGCAGGAGCCGTCCTTGTTGATGGTGACACGGATGGTGTTGCAATATCCCGCCAGCGCTTCGTCGATGGAGTTGTCGACGATCTCCTGAACGAGATGATGCAGGCCGCGTTCATCCGTGGATCCGATATACATACCGGGGCGCTTTCTGACAGGCTCCAGCCCTTCGAGAACCTGGATCTGCTCCTCGCCGTAAACGCCCTGTACTTTGTCCGCCATAATGTTTCAATCTCCTTCTCGTGCCGCAATAAAGCAACAGATTTACTAACCACATTATACCACAAATTACGCCGAAATCAAAGCGTTTTCGCGCGCGCGCGCGAAGAAATTTGAAAATCGCGTTTAAGCCGTTTAAACGGCTCTGTAAGGCTCGAAAAGGAGTAGCCTCAATAGAATACAGCGGTTTTTGATATTCTTATCTTTTCGGATACGCGTTTTGCATAAAAAACTTACATTGGTCGATACTTTGTAGCATACGGGAGGTAACGGGTATGAACTTGCTTTGCGGAAAATGCCAAAAAGAGTGCGCTGCATCCGCCATTCGCGTCTGCAGCGACTGCGGCAGTTTTTACTGCGAGGACTGCGCGACGGCGCACGGAGATCTCTGCCCCTCCTGCTGGGGCAGGCTGGACAGACTCAGCTGAACAAAGAGGGAGCGCCCTTTTCGGGCGCTCCCTCTTTGTTTATCGTTTATTTCGTCTGTTCGTTGTCCGTTTCGTCGAAATCGGCCAACTCATCGCCGAGGCTATGAAGAAAGTGAAAAAAGAGGGTGTT
>CALVHV010000111.1 GCA_944328845.1 uncultured Clostridia bacterium
AAGACCTGCTTCAACGTCATCACCAAGTCGGGCGCGACCAGCGAGACGATGACGCAGTACCTCATCATCAACGACATTTTGACCAAGCTGCTGGGGGACAAGGCGAGCGAAAACATCATCGCCACCACGGACGAGAAGAAGGGCAACCTCATCAAACTCGCCAAACAGCACGGGTATAAAACTTTCTACATCCCCGACGGCGTGGGCGGAAGATTTTCCGAACTTTGCCCCGTCGGCCTGCTCCCCGCCGCGGTGCTGGGACTGGACATCAAGGCGATGCTCGCGGGTGCCGCCTACATGGACGGCATCTGCAACAAGCCGTCCGTCGCCAAAAACCCCGCTCTTGCGTGCGCGGTGCTCCAGTATATGGCGATGAAGCGCAGCAAAAACGTCGGCGTCATGATGCCGTATGCGGACAGCCTCAAACTGATGGCAGACTGGTATTGCCAGCTGTGGGCGGAGAGCCTGGGCAAAAACGTCACGCTGGACGGAAAGCCCTGTAATGTGGGGCAGACGCCCGTCAAGTCTTTGGGCGTTACCGACCAGCACTCGCAGGTCCAGCTGTACACGGAAGGCCCGTTCGACAAGGTCGTTACCTTCCTTTCCGTCAACAACTACCGCAAAGAGGTGGGCATCCCGCACGGCTGTGAAGATATTCCCGACGTCTCCTTCCTCGGCGGTCATACGATGAACGAGCTCATCCAGGCAGAAAACAAGGCTACCGCTTACGCTCTCGCCAAGGCGGGCAGACAGAACTATACGATTTACGTTCCCGAAGTCAACGAGTTTACTCTCGGCGAGCTGATGTATCTGTTCGAATTGCAGACGGCGTATGCAGGCGCGATGCTCAACATCGACACCTTCAACCAGCCCGGCGTGGAAGCGGGCAAACAGGCGACGTACGCACTGCTCGGCAAGCCCGGTTACGAAGCCAAGAAGAAAGAGCTGGACGACGCTCCCCAGGCAGAAGACAAGTACATCGTGTAAAAGCAAGCATTTTTCAGGCCCCGCCGTTCGGCGGGGCCGTATTTGTGTAAAATGATCAAAAAACCTTGACAGACACGCGCATTTGTGGTATCATAATTTTGATATATCCAAACGCAAGGACGGGGAGGAGTACCCGCAGCTTTTGTTGCAGAGAGGGAACGGACGGTGCAAGTTCTCACAAGGGCGCGGCGGAAGGTAGCCCCCGAGCGGCAGACCCAAAGGAAACGAGTAGGCTCTGACGGCATTTCCCACCGTTAGCAGGGAACCGATCTCGGCGCGCTTGCGCCCGCATCGGAACGAGTGCGGGAAGTTTTTCCCGAATTCGGGTGGTAACACGGTCAATGCGATCGCCCCGAACGGCTGAAAGCCGTTCGGGGCTTTTTTCATTTCCGCCGCAGGGCGGGTTTTACGGAGGTCATTCTTATGAAAATCAAGGGAACGCAGCTCTTTGTCAAAGCGTTGATAGAGGAGGGCGTGGATACGCTGTTCGCCTATCCGGGCGGAATGGCGATCGATCTGTTCGACGCACTGTACGGCGAAACGGCTTTCCGCGTCGTGCTTCCCCGTCACGAGCAGGCGCTCGTTCACGCGGCGGACGGGTACGCGCGCGCCACGGGCAAGACGGGCGTCTGCCTCGTTACCAGCGGCCCGGGAGCCACCAACCTCGTCACGGGCATCGCCACCGCCAATTACGACAGTGTGCCCCTCGTCTGCTTTACGGGGCAGGTGCCCACCAACCTCATCGGCAACGACGCCTTTCAGGAAGTGGACATTGTCGGGATCTGTCGCTCCATCTGTAAATATGCCGTCACCGTGCGCAGGCGCGAGGACCTGGGCAGGATCATCAAGGAAGCTTTCTACATCGCTCGCACGGGTAAACCCGGGCCTGTCCTCGTCGATTTCCCCAAGGACATCCAGCTGGCGCTGGGCAGCGACGAATACCCCAAAGAAGTCTCTATCCGCAGTTATAAGCCCTCCACGGGCGTGCATATGGGGCAGCTGAAAAAGGCGGCGGAAATGCTCGCCTCCGCAAAGCGCCCGCTCTTTCTCATCGGCGGCGGGGTGAATATCTCCCGCGGCGGCGAGGCGATGACCAAACTCGCCGAACAGCTGAGCGTTCCCGTCGTCACCACCATCATGGGCAAGGGTGCGCTCCCCACCGATCACCCGCTGTACATCGGCAACATGGGCATGCACGGAAACGTCGCTTCGAATACGGCTGTTTCCGAGTGTGACCTGCTCTTTTCCATCGGTACCCGCTTTAACGACCGCATCACGGGCAAGATCAGCGAATTTGCCAAAAACGCCAAGATCGTGCACATCGATATCGACGCCGCATCCATTTCCCGCAATATCGTCGTCGACGTCCCCATCGTCGCGGACGCAAAGGAAGCCATCGAAAAGTTTACAGAGATCGCCGTTCCGCCCCGCCACGGCACCAAGGAATGGGTGGAGCGGCTGCAGGAGCTGCGCGCGCAGACGCCCATCGCGATGAACACGGAAGGGCGGCTCAACCCGCAGGACGTCATTGCGGCGGTCAACGAGCATTTCCCCGAGGCGATCGTCACCACAGACGTCGGACAGAACCAGATGTGGACGACGCAGTTTTTACAGCTGCGCGGCAGGAGCAGGCTGCTCACGTCGGGCGGGCTGGGCACGATGGGCTACGGGCTTCCCTCGGCGCTGGGCGCAAAGCTGGGCGTGCCCGATCTCCCCGTGGTCAGCATCTCGGGGGACGGCGGATTCCAGATGAACGAGCAGGAGCTCGCTACCGCCGTATGTGAAGAGCTTCCCGTCGTCATCTGCATCCTCAATAACTCTTACCTCGGCAACGTGCGGCAGTGGCAGGAAATGTTTTTCGGCGGCAGGTATTCCTGCACCTGCCTGAAAAAGCGCAAGAGCTGTGCGCAGTGGTGTTCTTCTCCCAACGCGCAGTGCCCGCCTTACATTCCCGACTTTGTCAAACTTGCCGAAAGCTACGGCATCGAGGGCATCCGCGTGACGGACAGGTCGCAGATCGCGCAGGCATTCGAGCGCGCCAAAGCGACCCAAAACAAGCCCACGCTCATCGAATTTATCATCGACAGGGAACTGGACATTCTGCCCATGGTCCCCGGCGGCAACCCGCTTTCCGAGATGATCACGCAGTATAAGAAGGAGGGGAAATAATATGGACAACACGGCAAAAAAGAGATGGGTTTCTCTGTACGTGGAAAACGACGTGGGCGTGCTTGCCAAGATCTCGGGGCTGTTCTCGGGAAAGTCGTATAACCTTTGCAGTCTCACCGTGGGCGAGACGGAAGATCCTACCGTTTCGCGCATGACCATCAGCCTGTTCGGCGACGACAAGACGTTCGAACAGATCATCAAACAGCTCAATCGCAGCGTCGAAGTCATCAAGGTTTTGGATTTTACGGACTTGCCTATCCACAAAAAGGAGATCCTGTACATCAAGTTGCACAGCTTGCGTCGGGACGAGATGGAGGACGTGTTCCGCTCCGCTTCCGTATTCGGCATTACCGTTACCGATTACGAAAAGGGCTCTCTTATCCTCGAATGTGTCAAGACGGAATCGGAAAACGACGACGTGATCAAGTACTACAAAAAACATTTTCTTTCCCGCATGGAAGCGGTTCGCGGCGGCTCGGTTGCCATCGAATCGGTCAGCAGGAGCGATCGCTAAGCGGGCGCGGCGCGGCAAACTTGCCGCGCCGCTTTTGTGTGAAAACCGTTCATTTTTATGCGGGAACGGATTGGCGGGTTTGCTTTACAATGTGCGGTATTCACACGGCGGCGCGCCGCTTTCGCCTTTTTCAATACAAGAGGGGGAGGCTTTTTAAAAAAAGGGGGCCCGTAGGGCAGGGCGTCTCTTTTTTTGCGCAAGGGGTCTTTTTTCGCGAAAAAAAGGGTCGTCTTTTTCTTTTTTCTCTTTTGTTCTCCTGCGGGGATGCGGGACGTCTTGTTTTTGATGGTACGTTTCTGTATTTTTTTAACAATGTAAAGTTTTGTTGCGTCAAAAAACGACTTTTTTCACTTTTTTTGAAAATTTTTTGATGTTTTTTTATAAAAGAATGTCATGCGTTCACAAATTTTTTTCACCTTTCTTTTGACGAAATATTGACATATTTCCCCTTTTTTGATATACTGTAATCAGGTAAATTTTCAAGGCTCTCTGTTTTGTTCCGCGCCGATTTTTCCCGCTTTACGGGCAGGAACGCGACAGTCGCGCCGCAAAGCAGAAGGGTCAGGGAGGCGTAATATGACAGGTATGGAAATTGCGATCGTCGTCATTTGTTGTCTGTTCGTCGTTGTGCTTCTTGTGGCGGTCATCGCCAAGGCTTCCATGATGAGCAAACAGAGCCGCCGCATACAGGAACAGGCGGAGAAGAAGGCGAACGGCGGCAACTGCGTTCTCGACATCGTGCAAAACGGCAAGGTCGTCCGCGTCGAGTGCAGTGCGATCGCTGACGGCACCGATTCTGCCGAAGGGAACAAAAAGGAGGCCTGAGGGATATGGAAGTTTTTTACATAGTCATTGCTTGTGTCTTTATTCTTCTGCTTTTGGCTGCCATCGTCATGTGGATCATCGACGCAAAGATGCAGTCTCGCGCGGCTGCGCTTTTGCAGGAGAAAAAAACAGTCAGTTTGGAAAAAGATTGCGTCTATCTGAAAGTGCAGGACGGCGTCGTTTCCGTCTGCGAAGGACAACCTGCCGTGCAGGCGGCAGCTCCCGCGGAAGAAAGCGCGGCTTTGGAAGAAACGGCTGCTTCCGCTGCGGAAACTTCCGAGGACTTGCAGGAACTCGTGGACAAGTACGGCGAGATCACGGACAACAGCGTCGTTTTCGAAGCCAACAAACAGCAGAAAGATTCCTTTATCGATAAATATGCGGCGCTGGATACGGAGATGCGCAACCGTTACGATTCTATCGTCGCCTATATTCTCGCCAACACCGATTGCAGAAAGGTGGAAGCTTCCAATGCCGTCACCTTCAAGTGCAGGACGGACAAAGTGATGCGCGCCGTCATCAAGCGCGGCACGGTCGTCCTCAACTTCCTGCTCGTCAATACCGATCTGGGCAGGTTCGTCCGTGAAGAGGGCATCAAGGGGATCAAGATCAACCCCGTCGTCATCAGGCTGGACACCGATTCCGATCTTCTGCTCGCCAAACAGACTGCGGACATCACCATCGAAAACATCCGCGAGGAACAGCAGTATCGGAAAGACCGCAACAAGGAATTGCGCCGCATGCGCTACCGCCAGCAGGAAGGAGCCGAACAGGCGGAGAGCGAAAGCGCTGCCGAATAACGGGTTTTTCGCCGCTTTTTCAAATTAAAATCTGCAGGCGCCGTCGTCTGTCTTTCTGCGGAAGTCGGCGCTACTCTTTTGGCCTTTTAAAAAAATCTTGAACAAAAG
>CALVHV010000112.1 GCA_944328845.1 uncultured Clostridia bacterium
CAAAATCACACTTTTGCCTTTTTCCCTTTGCGCCGCATGGGCGGCGGAGTGGGAAAGAGTGAATTTGCGCGACTAAAGTAAAAGGGGAAGCCCTGAAAGTCGCGCAAAGAGAGAAAACCCGATGCAGAGCCGCAAGTAGCGGCGAACATCGGGTTTTCTTTCAAATCACGGCAAATGTCGCCGTCTCGTTCGGCGAGATTTGCGTGAACTTATTTATTAAGATTCTCTTTCAGCGTTGCCAGCTCCTGAGAAAGTTCCTTAGGCAGACGGTCGCCGAACTGCTTGTAGAACTCTTCGATGCCTTCCGCCTCTTTCTTCCAGGTCTCTTTGTCGACGGTGAGGATCTCTTTGAGCGTCTCTTCGGAAACGTCCGCGCCTTCCAGGTTGATGTCCTTGGGATCGGGCACGTAGCCGATAGGGGTCTCCACGGCGCCGACGGTACCGTCGCAGCGCTTCAGGATCCATTCGAGCACGCGCATGTTTTCACCGAAGCCCGGCCACAGGAAGTGCCCTTCGTCGTCGGTACGGAACCAGTTGACGTTGAAGATCTTGGGCTGGTTTTTCACTTTCTTGCCCATGTCGATCCAGTGCTGGAAGTAGTCGCCCATGTGGTAGCCGCAGAAAGGACGCATTGCCATCGGGTCTCTGCGGACAACGCCCACAGCGCCGGTTGCGGCAGCGGTCGTCTCGCTGGCCATGATGGAGCCGACGAACACGCCGTTGTCCCAGCTCTTGCTCTGGTACACCAGGGGAGCGGTCTTGGCGCGCCTGCCGCCGAACACGATGGCAGACAGGGGAACGCCCTTCGGGTTATCGAATTCCTTGCTGATGCAAGGGCAGTTCTTTGCGGGTGCGGTAAAACGGGAGTTGGGATGTGCGCCCTTTACGCCTGCAGCCTTTGCCGCATCGTCCCAAGGGTTGCCCTTCCAGTCCACAGCGTTTTTGGGAGGATTCTTGTCCAGTCCTTCCCACCAGACGGTGTTGTTGTCGAGGTTGTGCACGACGTTGGTGAAGATGGTGCCCTTCTGGGTGGTGTGCAGTGCGTTGGGGTTGGACTTTTCGTTGGTGCCGGGCGCTACGCCGAAGAACCCGTTTTCGGGGTTCATCGCCCACAGTCTGCCGTCCGCGCCCACGCGGATCCAAGCGATGTCGTCGCCGACGCACCAGACTTTATATCCCTTTTCGCGATAGACTGCGGGAGGGATGAGCATGGCGAGGTTGGTCTTGCCGCAAGCGGAAGGGAATGCCGCCGCAATGTACTTGACGTCGCCGTCCGGCTTTTCAAAGCCGAGGATGAGCATGTGCTCTGCCATCCAGCCCTCGTTTTTGCCGAGGTAGGAAGCGATGCGCAGTGCAAAGCACTTTTTACCGAGAAGAACGTTTCCGCCGTAGCCGCTGTTGCACGACCAGATGGTGTTGTCTTCGGGGAAGTGCAGGATGTATCTCTTGGTTTCGTCCAGCTGGCACTTGGAGTGCAGGCCCTTGACGAAATCGCCGTCCTTGCCCAGCACGTCCAAAACGTCCGTGCCGACGCGCGTCATGATCTCCATGTTGAGGACGACGTAAATGCTGTCGGTCAGTTCGATACCGACTTTGGAGAACTCGCTCCCGACGATGCCCATGGAATAGGGGATGACGTACATCGTCCTGCCCTGCATGGAGCCTTTGAAGATATCGGAAGCCATCTTGTAGGCGTCCTTGGGGTCCATCCAGTTGTTGATGGGGCCGGCGTCGTTTTTATCGCGGCAGCAGATGAACGTCCTGTCTTCCACGCGGGCGACGTCGTTGACGGCGGTGCGGTGCAGGTAGCACTCGGGGAGCAGATCCTCGTTGAGCTTGATCATCTCGCCGGAGGCGCAAGCTTCGGCGCGCAATTCGTCGCGCTGCTGTTTGCTGCCGTCGATCCACACGATGCGGTCGGGCTGGCACAGGGCTGCGCTCTCGTCGATAAAGCGCAAAACCTTTTTGTTTTCGGTCAGAGCCTTTTCGTAGTTCGCCATAATGATTCGATCTCCTTTCTGAAGAATTTTTTACAAAGTCGTAATAGGACGGTATTTTCGCCCATGCTTTCATTATATCCTTTTTTTTTGCAAAAGTAAACTTTTTTCACGGGGGATTTTTCCTTGCTTTTCCGCTCATTTCGGCATATTTTGCGCAAAGGTTCTGTTTTTCGACGCGGGAAAGTATATATAATGGTACAAGAATTCCCCTTCGGGCGGTGGCGCATGAATTATCAGAAAAAACTGTGTATTTTAAAGCAACTCTCCTCCGGGTTTGCCGAGGACGGGAAAAAGGTCTCCGCCCTTCTCACGGCGGAAAAACTGGGCGGAACGCTTACCCTTTCTCTGGCGCTCATCGGGTTCGCACCCCTGCGCGAGGGAAGGTACGTCTGCCTTTTTTGCGACGAAAAGGGGATCCGTCACCGGTTTTTTGTCACGCCTCCTTCGGGCCAGCTGCGCTGTGCGAGCGAGGCGGACATTTCGTCCGGTTTTTGCTGCCTTGTCTGCTTTGCGGGCGCAAACGTCACGCCCGTCGCGTTCGGGAAATGCGGCGAGCGCACATACGACGTCAAAAAGCTGTGCGGGCTGATCGCGGACGAGTATCTTTCTCCCGCGCGACCCGCAGAGCCGCGGGAAGATTCGGACGGCGCGGCGCGCGAAGAAACTGACAGGGGAAAGGGGGACGCTCTTCCCGAACCGTACGACGACGAAGTGGTCGCCACGGAAAATTATTACGAGTTTGACGAGGTGAAAGATGAAATGCCTTTCGTTGCGCCGCAGGGCGCGGGGGACGCTGGAGCGGATGAAGATGGTGCGCGCCTATGCGAGCGCGCGCTCGCAGGAGAGGACGGAGCAGATGCGCCTTTTGGCAAAGCAGCTGCATCCGCAGAAACAGGAGGGGATCCCCGTTACTATACAAAGGTAAAGCGGGAGCTTTCGGCACTGTTCGAGCGGTACCCTCCCGAGGAAGAACTGGCGGAATGTATTCCCTATTCCCGTTGGGTGCGGATCGCGTTTGGTAAAGATAAATACTATACGGTGGGCGTAATTTTTGACGAAACTCGCGCAAAGTATATCTGTTACGGTGTCCCTGCGGAGCGGTTCGGGGAGGCGCCCGCCGCGCTGAAGGGGATGTGTTCCTTTCTGCCGCTGTCCGTGTTCGACCTGCGGGGCAGGGGGTACTGGATGATGTTCCAGGACGCGGATACGGGCAAGTGCATCAAAATTCAGTAAAAAAATTCAACGAAGGGTTGACCGCGGCAAGATTTTGTGATAACATGAAAAAAAAGGCGCGTTTTGCGGGCAAAGTGACAAAATCTGCCCGTCGGCGCCTGCCTTTGAAGGGGTGAACAATGGAATATGCGGTTTTGATCGCGCCGGGCGCCGCAGTGCTCGCGCTGGTTTTTGCGCTGATCTTCGCAAGAAGGGTGTTGAAAATGCCCGAAAGCGAAGAGACGCGCGGCATCGCCGCGATCATACGCAAGGGCGCAAACGCCTTTCTTAAACGGCAGTATACGGTGGTCGCCGTGTTTTTTGCCTGTGTGTTTGTGCTTCTCGGGAGCCTGGCGCTTGTGGGGTTTGTGGGGCCTTTTATGCCCTTTGCCTTCCTCACGGGCGGTCTTTTTTCCGGCCTTTCGGGCTTTTTGGGCATGAAGATCGCCACTGCCGCCAACGCCCGTACCGCCACCGCCGCGCAGGCGGGACTGAACAAGGGTCTGCGCTCCGCTTTTTCGGCGGGCTGCGTGATGGGGTTCGTCGTCGTGGGGCTGGGTCTGTGCGATCTGTCTGTCTGGTATTTCGTGCTGAAAGGCTTTTATGCGATCTCGGAAACTTCCCTCACGGAAGCGGCGTTTATTTCCACCAACATGATCACGTTCGGCATGGGCGCTTCGTCGATGGCGCTGTTCGCGCGCGTGGGCGGCGGTATCTTTACAAAAGCCGCGGACGTGGGCGCCGATCTCGTCGGAAAGGTGGAGGCGAACATCCCCGAGGACGATCATCGCAACCCCGCCGTCATCGCGGACAACGTGGGTGACAACGTGGGCGACGTTGCAGGCATGGGCGCCGATCTGTACGAATCGTACGTGGGGTCGCTGCTGTCCGCCATGGCGCTGGGCGTCGCGGCGGGGCTGGAACTGTACGGCGCGCTCATTCCCCTCGGCATCGCGGCGCTGGGCGTGGTGTTTTCCGTCATCGGCACCTTCCTCGTCCGCACCAAAGAGGGTGCCTCGCAGTCGGGTCTGCTGCGCGCTCTGCGCGCGGGTACGTGGTTCGCCGCGGGCGGTACGGCCGCGGCTGCCGCACTGTTTTTGTGGTGGCTGGGTTATCCCTTGGTCATCGTCCCCGTGCTCATCGGGCTGGCGGCGGGCGTGCTCATCGGTCTGTTTACGGAAATTTTTACCAGCGCAAGCTATTCTCCTACCCGCAAGCTTGCCCGTTCCTCTCAAAGCGGCGCGGGGCCCGTCATCATCAACGGCATGGCGCTGGGCATGCTGTCTACCCTCCTCCCCGTCCTGATCATCGCGGCGGCGGTGCTGGGTTCGTATTATGTGCTCGGCGGCGGGGAAATGGGCATGTTCGGCATCGGCGTCGCCGCCGTGGGCATGCTTTCTACACTGGGCATCACCCTCTCCACGGACGCCTATGGGCCTGTGGCGGACAATGCGGGCGGCATCGCGCAGATGTCCGGCATGGACAAAGAGGTGCGCGAGCGCACGGACGCGCTCGATTCGCTGGGCAACACGACGGCGGCGACGGGCAAGGGTTTTGCCATCGGGTCGGCAATGCTCACCGCGCTGGCTCTTCTCTCTTCTTTCTATGTGCAGGTACAGACGCTCGTACAGCAGAACGGGCTGGATTTCACTTTCTCTCTCAACATCACCAATCCCGTGGTACTGGTGGGGGTGTTTGTCGGGGCGATGCTTCCTTTCCTGTTTTCGGCGCTCACCATGTCCGCCGTGGGCAAGAGTGCCCAGCAGGTCGTGCTGGAAGTGCGGCGGCAGTTTGCGCAGGACAAAGGCATCCTCGCAGGTACTGCCGAGCCCGATTATAAACAATGCGTCACCATCTGCACCAAATCGGCGCAGAAACAGATGATCCTTCCCGCCGTCATTGCCGTGCTCTCGCCCATCGCGGTGGGCTTCTTCCTCGGCGCTAACGGCGTGATGGGGTTGCTGCTCGGCTCGTCGGTGACGGGGTTTTTGCTTGCCGTGTTCATGTCCAACAGCGGCGGCGCGTGGGACAACGCCAAAAAATACGTCGAGGACGGCAACTTCGGCGGCAAGGGGAGCGAGGCGCACAAGGCGGCGGTCATCGGCGACACGGTAGGCGACCCCTTCAAGGACACCTCGGGCCCGTCCATCAACATCCTCATCAAGCTG
>CALVHV010000113.1 GCA_944328845.1 uncultured Clostridia bacterium
GGAGTCAGCCAAAGGGGAAAATTTCTTTGAAAATGCGGAAAGTCAGTTCCTTTTTATTGCAAAAACGGAAAATTTGTTTTAAAATAGTAGAGTAAAGAAAAACGGAGGCAGACAAATGATCGATATCAATTTTCTGCGCACAAACCCGGATGCGGTGCGCGAGAATATCAGAAAAAAGTTTCAGGATAAAAAGCTCCCGCTCGTAGACGAGGTGCTGGAACTGGACGCAAAGCGCCGCGAACTGCAAAAGGAAGGGGATGCCTGCCGCGCAAGGCGCAACGCCCTCAGCGCGCAGATCGGCAAACTCATGCGCGAGAAAAAAGCGGAGGAAGCGGAACAGGTCAAGGCGGAGGTCGTCAAAAATAACGACCGCATCGCAGAGATCGAAAAGATCTCCGAAGAGATCTCGGCAAAACTCAAGCAGGACATGATGTCCATCCCGAATATCATAGCAGACGATGTGCCCATCGGCAAGGACGATTCGGAAAACGTGGAGAGGCAGAGGTTCCTCGAGCCTGCGGAAAAGCCTTTCGAAGTGCCGTATCATCTGGACATTCTCGAACGGCTGGGCGGGATCGATCTGGATTCTGCACGCCGCACCAGCGGGCAGGGTTTCTATTATCTGATCGGCGACATCGCAAGGCTGCACTCCGCAGTTTTGACATATGCGCGCGATTTTATGATCGACAAGGGCTTCACCTATGTCATTCCTCCGTTTATGATCCGCAGCGACGTCGTGTCCGGCGTCATGTCCTTTGAAGAAATGGACGGCATGATGTATAAGATCGAAGGAGAAGACCTGTACCTGATCGGTACCAGTGAACATTCGATGATCGGCAGGTTTATGAACACTCTGCTCGACGAGCAGGAACTCCCGCTCACGCTCACCAGCTATTCGCCCTGCTTCCGCAAAGAGAAGGGTGCGCACGGGATCGAGGAGAGGGGCATTTACCGCATCCATCAGTTCGAAAAGCAGGAAATGATCGTCATCTGCAAGCCCGAAGAGAGTAAGGAATGGTTCAAAAAGCTCTATTCGTACACGGTCGAGCTGTTTGTTTCCATGCAGATCCCCGTGCGCACGCTCGAGTGCTGTTCGGGCGATCTTGCCGATTTGAAATATAAGAGTGTGGACGTGGAGGCTTGGAGTCCCCGCCAGAAAAAATACTTCGAGGTGGGCAGCTGCTCCAATTTGACCGACGCACAGGCGCGCAGACTGGGCATCCGTTATAAGACGGACAAGGGCAACGCCTTTGCGCATACCCTCAACAATACGGTGGTCGCGCCCCCGCGTATGCTCATCGCTCTTCTCGAAAATCACCTCAACGAGGACGGAAGCGTCACAATTCCCGAAGTGCTGCGCAAGTATATGGGCGGCAAGGAAAAGATCCTTCCAAAAAAATAATGCAAAAAAAGGACGGAGAAAATTCTCCGTCTTTTTTTCGTCCCGAGGAAAAGGGGCAAGGTCAGCGCTGCTGCGCGCTGAGTTTATAGCGGTAGGGCGTTGTGCCGTACTTCTTTTTGAAGAGGGTATGGAAATGCGTCTGGTTTTCGTATCCGACGGTGCGGATGATCTCGTCCACGGTCAGCTGCGTCGTGCGCAGGAGTTTTTCTGCAACGAGCAGGCGTTCTTCCTGCACGAGCTCCTGAAAGGTCTTGCCGAACGCCGCATGGATCTTTCTGGAAAGATAAACAGAGTTGTAACCCACCTGTTCGGAAAGTTCTTTCAGCGATGCCTGCGGATAGTGCTCGCGGATGTATGTACTGATCTGCTGTGTCAGAAGCGCCGTGTCGGACAGTGCGCCGGATCTGTTTGCCAGCGTTTCCTTATAATAAGAGAGATAGGAAAAGAGAAGGGATACAAGCTGGGTCGAGATGGTGTAGTCGTCAGGCGTATGGTTGACGATGGCATAGATCAGATTGTCCATCAGATTGAGAATGGGAAAACAGTCTGCCGTCTTGAAAAAGAGATATTCCGCTTCCCCGTCCGGGTCAAAATTTCGGGTGAGGAACCCGCTCATTACTGGATTGTTTTCCACGTTATGAAAGATGTACTGTAAAAAGGAATTGGACAGGATAAAGTTGATGCCGATGTCTGTCTTTTCCGCGCGGCGGATGCTGTGGCGGGCGTGCTTGTTGAGGAAGAGGATGTCGCCGCGTTCCAGCACGATTTTTTCGGTTCCGATAAAGTGCGTGATGCTTCCCGAATACACGTACATAAATTCCATGTAGTCGTGCCCGTGCTCGGGGAAGTCGATAAACCGCGTGTGCGGACGCAGATCGATCTGCTTCCCGCCGCCGAGGAGCTTTTTGCTGTTGACAATAAATTTATCCGAAAAGGTGTAAGCGTCCTTTCGGATATTCTTTTGTCCGTCCAGGATCTCCGCTTCTTCGGGAGAGAGGGCGGATAATTTTTCAACGATCTCTTTGTTCATGTCTATATTATACACGAACGGGAGAAAAAAGTCAACTTTCGTCAGTTTTTTACTAAAAGAATGTCATTGATTGATTTTTTTCTTTCTGCTATAATAATGGAAAAGAAGGAGGAGAGAGATGAAAAGATATCTTGCAATCGACATCGGCGCCAGCAGCGGCAGGCACATTGTCGGAACTCTCGAAAACGGAAAGATCGTTGCGGAGGAGGTCTATCGCTTCCCCAACGGAAACAAAGAAGAGAACGGGCATCTTGTCTGGGATATCCGCAATCTTTTCGATCAGGTCAAGAAAGGCATTGCGGAAGCGGTCCGCAGATTCGGAAAGATCGAGAGCCTTTCCATCGATACGTGGGCAGTGGATTACGTACTGATGAACGGCGATGAAGAGATCCTGCCTTGCTACGCATACCGCGATTCCCGCACGTCGGAGAGCATCCCCGCGGTGCACGCCATTCTGCCTTTCGAGCAGCTGTACGCACGCACGGGCATCCAGTTCCAGCCTTTCAATACGGTGTATCAGCTGTATGCGGATAAACTGGCGGGCAGACTGGAAAAGGCCACGGACTATCTGATGGTCCCCGAATATCTGCTGTACAAGCTGACGGGCGTCAAGGCGTGGGAATACACCAACGCGACCTCCACGGGCCTCGTCAACGCACAGACGCATACTTTCGACGAAGAGATTTTGGAGAAACTCGGGCTGGTCCGTTCGCTGTTCCGCCCGCTGTCCCAGCCGGGCACGGTTTTGGGAAAATTGCGCAAGGAGATCGCCGAAGAAGTCGGCGGGGACATGAACGTCGTTCTCTGCGCTACGCACGATACGGCAAGCGCCGTCTTGTCCGCTCCGGTCGGAGACGGGTTTGATACCCCGTATCTTTCCAGCGGTACATGGTCTCTGCTGGGTATCGAACAGCGCTTTGCGCATACGGACGGGGAAAGCTGCGCCAACAACTTTTCCAACGAGGGCGGACTGGCGCACACCTTCCGCTATCAGAAAAATATAATGGGGCTTTGGATGCTGCAATCCGTCCGCAAGGAGCTCGGCATGGGCTTTGCGGAAGCGGAAAAACTTGCGCGCGCAAATGTCTGCGATACCGTCGTTGACTGCAACGATGAGATCTTTCTTGCTCCGCGCAGCATGAGCGCTGCCGTGCGCGAGCGCGCCGGTGCGCTTTCGGACGGGCAGGTCCTGTATTGCATCTACAACAGCCTCGCGCATTGCTATAAAGAGGCGCTCGACGAAATGGGCAAGAAACTGGGCAGAAAATTTGATTGTCTGCACATCATAGGCGGCGGAAGTATGGACGCGCTTCTCAACGAGCTTACCGCAAAGGTCGCGGGCGTGCGGGTTGCAGCGGGACCGACCGAAGCGACTGCGCTCGGAAACCTGCTCGTACAGATGGTTGCGGGCGGTTCTGTTGCCGGGATCAAAGAGGGCAGGGAACTCGTCGAAAAGACATTCCCTTTGAAATATTTTAATTAAAAAAGGAGAGGAAACAAGATGGAAAGATACAAACAGGCCAAAGAGATGTTTGCGGAATTCGGCGTCGACACGGACAAGGCGATGGAAACGCTTGCGCGTATTCCTGTATCCGTGCATTGCTGGCAGGGCGACGATGTCGTCGGGTTTGACGGCGGCGGCGCTGCGAGCGGCGGCATCCAGACGACGGGCAACTATCCCGGCCGTGCGCGCACTCCCGAAGAACTGATGGCGGATATCCGCCTCGCATTTTCGCTGATGCCCGGCAAAAAGAGACTGAATCTGCACGCAAACTATGCCATTCTCGGCGCCGACGCAGGAAAGGTGGACAGGGATGCTTATCGCCCCGAACATTTTGCCGCTTGGGTAAAGTTCGCCAAAGAGATCGGGCTGGACGGCATCGATTTCAACCCCACCTATTTCTCCCATCCGATGGTCAAGGACGGACTTACTCTGTCCAGTCCGGACGAGGAAGTGCGCAAGTTCTGGGTACGTCATGGTCAGTCCTGCCTGAAGATCGCGGAGTATTTCGCTGCCGAAATGAATTCTCACTGCCTCGTCAACATCTGGATCCCCGATGGGTTGAAGGATGTTCCCGCTGACAGGCTCGGACCCCGCCTGCGCCTGAAAAAGTCGCTCGATGAGATCCTGTCCGTCGATTACGACAAGAAGAAGGTGCGTGTCGCTGTCGAGAGCAAGGTATTCGGTATCGGTGTGGAGAGCTACACGGTCGGCAACAACGAATTTTATCAGAACTATGCGGCGACCCGCGGTATCTGCTGCCTGCTCGACAACGGGCATTATCATCCGACGGAAACGGTTTCGGATAAGATCCCGTCTCTGCTCGCTTTCTATGATCAGGTGGCTCTGCACGTTACCCGTCCCGTCCGTTGGGACAGTGACCACGTAGTTCTTCTCGAGGACGAACTCAAGGAGATCTGCAAGGAGATCGTGCGCAACGACGCGACGGAAAAAGTGATGATCGGCCTGGATTATTTCGATGCCAGCATTAACCGTATCTCTGCATGGGTCGTCGGCGTACGCAATATGCAGAAGGCGCTGCTCTACGCGCTGCTGCAACCCAATGCCAAGCTGCGTGCTCTGCAGGATGAGGCTAATTTCACCGAACAGATGGTCGTGCAGGAAGAGTGCAAGATGCTCCCTTACGGCGATGTCTGGGCGGAATACCTCAAAAAGTATCACTTCGCAGGGGACGACTGGTTCAAAGAAGTCGTCGATTACGAAAAGAAAGTCTTGAAAGACAGAAAGTAAAGATACATAAAGGCGCGCGAGGCAAAGCTGATATGCACCCCAAAAGTTGGACACTTTTGGAGGTGCATATTTTTATGTCAAGAGAAAAGAAATTTAACACAAG
>CALVHV010000114.1 GCA_944328845.1 uncultured Clostridia bacterium
GTTCTCCTCCTGAGATTGTGGTTTTAGCAAAGCGCCTTCAAAAATTTTGCGCTTCTCCCACTGTATTAAGAAAAGGGCTCAGCCCTGATCTTGCGTTTTGTCCGCCGCGGGCGCCGCGACGTCGATCTTTTTGATCTGGACGTATTCGACCTCGACGTCGGTGTTTCTTCCGAACATCAGGACGTTTACCTTTGCCTTCTGGGCGGAATCGTTGAGTTCCTTGATCTGCCCTACAAAGCCTGCCAGAGGGCCTGCGTCGATGCTGACGGTGTCCCCCACGACAAAATCCACTTTTTCCACCACTCTTTCGAGCTGCATCTTGCGCACTTCCTCGTCTTTGAGCGGCAGGGGTCTGCCCTGCGGGCCGACAAAGCCCGTTACGCCGCGCGTATTGGTGACAAGATACCATACCTGGTTGGAGTAGATCATCTTGATAAAGACATAGCAAGGCAGAAGCTTGCGCTCCACTACCTTCTTTTTGCCGCCCTTTTCTTCGATGGTCTGTTCCATCGGAATGCGCAGATCGAAAATACTGTCCTGCAGATTGTTGTTTTCGATGAGTTGTTCCAGGCTGCTTTTTACCATCATCTCATACCCGGAATAGGTATGCAGGACGTACCATTTTGCCTGGCTCTCGCGCGAATTCTCCATAACCTCTCCTTACTTTGCGAGGCCCGTGATCAGCTGCAAAAATTCGCTCAGCCCGTAATTGACGGCAGTAACGACGATGAGGAAAAGCACAACGATGACAAGCACGGTGCCCGTGGCCTTCATCACCTTGCCGAACGTAGGCCAGGTGACCTTTTTCAGCTCGGAAAATACTTCTTTGATTTTTCTGCCCAGCCTCACAAAAGGATTGGGCTTTTTGACCGCTGTTTTCGATTTCATGTCAACCTCTTCTTTTTTTCGCAGAAAACGCCTGCGCTCTTGTCCCGTAAATTACTTGGACTCTTTGTGCACGGTGTGCTTTTTGCAGAAGGGGCAATATTTATTCATCTGCAATCTCTCGGGATCGTTTTTCTTGTTCTTCATCGTGTCGTAATTTCTGTGTTTGCACTCGGTGCACTCAAACGTGACTTTGGTTCTGTTTATGGCAGCCATTTTTTAAAAACTCCATGCAAAAAAATCACACCTCTCTCGGTGCGTGGATTTAGTCTACCATAAACGCGCGGGATTGTCAAACGTTTTTTGCCTTTATGAGACAACTTTTCTCCCCTCGCATGATTTTTTACACAAAATACCCCGCATCTTTTCGTTTTTTGCCTTTTTTACGGAAAAACCCTTGCTTACGGACGGCTTTTCGGTGTATAATATTCAAAAAAGAAGAAGGAGTTTTTGCGCAGTATGAATGCCATGAAGATCTGTGAAGGCGTCTATTGGGTGGGCGCCATCGACTGGAACCTGAGAAACTTCCACGGATATGAAACGGAAAAAGGGTCCACTTACAATGCGTACCTCATCCTGGACGAAAAGATCACCCTGATAGACACCGTCAAAGAAGGCTTCGGCGCGGAAATGCTCTCGCGCATTTCTTCCGTCGTCGATCCCGCCAAAATAGACATCATCGTTTCCAACCATGCGGAACCCGACCACAGCGGATGCCTGCCCCTGCTGCACAGCGTTGCGCCGCAGGCAAAGATCTACACCGCCGCGGGCGCGGGCATCAAAGACCTCTCCGCCTATTACGGCGATCCGGGCTATATCGGCGTCAAGGCGGGAGAAAGCCTGTCCATCGGCAAGCGCACCCTCTCCTTTGTCCCCACCCCCATGGTCCACTGGCCTGACAACATGGTCACTTTTATGACCCCCGACAACATTCTCTTTTCCAACGACGCATTCGGCCAGCACTACGCTTCCGACGAGCGCACGGACACCGAGTGCGACCTTCCCGAAGCGTACATCCAGGCGCGCAAATACTACGCCAATATCGTCCAGCCCTACGGCATGCAGACGGGCAAGGCGCTCGCCGCCTGCGCGGGCCTGCCCATCCAAACCATCTGCCCCAGCCACGGCATCGTCTGGACAAAACACATCCCCGAGATCGTCAAACTGTATCAGTCGTGGGCAGCCGGCGAACAGGAAGACAGCGCAGCCATCGTATTCGACACCATGTGGCATTCCACCGAAGCCATGGCGCACGCCATCGAAAACGCCTTCCTCGCCTGCGGCATCAAGCCCCGCCTGTATAACCTGCACTACTGCCACAATTCGGACATCGTCGCCGACGCCATGAGCGCAAAATACATCGCTGTCGGCTCCCCCACCCTCAACAACAACATGATGCCCTCCGTCGCGTCCTTCCTCACCTATTTCAAAGGGCTGACGGGAAACAAGAAAAAGAGCATCGCTTTCGGCTCCTTCGGCTGGGGCGGACAATCGCCCGACCAGGTCCAGGACGCGCTTGCCGCCTGCAAGTGTGAACCTCTCCTGCCCGCCATCCGCATCGCCTACAAACCCTCCAAAGAACAGCTGGACAAGATCACCCAGGACGTCGTCGCCGCCCTGCAAAAAAACTGAAACGCGGCGCAAGTTTATCCTTTATCAATCAGCCGCCCTATCCTATTTATTTATAAATAAGAAAGCGTAACAAAATCAAGAACGGCAAGAGGCGCCGCGCAAATGTGCGCGGCGCCTCTTTTCAGCTGTTTGCGGGCGAGACAGCACCCAAAAAATCTGCCGTCAGGTTTCCCTTCCCTACCAGTTTCCTGTTGCTGTCGTACGTCTTGTCGCTCGAAGGGACATAGTATCCCAACAGTTTGTAATCGGAGTTGTAGACGTTGATCCTGCCGTCCGCACCCACCTTACTGTAACCGATCAGCCGCATATCCGAATCGTACAATTTCTGCATCTCTTCCACCTCCGCTTCCATTGTACCGCATCGGCGGCAGGCCGCGCAAGGATGGCTGACAGAATCTTTGCGGGGCGCTCACGCCTCCTTTCCCCTGCGGCGGCGACCTTTTACCTTTGTCTTTTCGCGCGCGGGACGGACGAACGGGAGTCGGCAATCGATCCCGGAAAGGTGCCCCATGTTAAAAGCCGCAAAGGGCAGCGGCTGTTTTTTCTCCCTGGCTTCGCAAAAAGCACTGATCAGGCGCACCCCCTCTTCCGTCGCGCGCGAAAACAACTGCCGCGCGTCTTCCATGGAGGGCGTGTCTTCGGGCGCAGAAGGGTTCCTCCAGCCCTGCGGCAAGCCCTTTTCCACCCGCTCGTCTACCTCCTCGCGACGAAAAATGCAGGAAAAGACCTGCGGCAGATGCAGCAGCCGCTCTACGCCGTTCACCACCTTTCTGCGGCGGAAACGGGCGTCCGTAAACGCTCTTTCAAAACAAAGATATCGCCGCACGCCGCGGCAGAAGTCCGCCTGCGTAAAAGCGGGCAATCCGAACTGCGCGCAAACCTGCCGCATCAGTCGGAAGATCTCGCCCGTATCGGCCTTCCCCTCCCGCACGGGGCAACGGTAGTCGTGCACCGATACACCCGCAAAACTGCGGACAAAGAGCGTGTCAAGATCGCTCTCGATATAAGCATGCCAACGGACATTCTTTTGCGGATAATCGTGCATAAAATACTGTACCAGCGCATATACAAAAGGATGAAAGACAGTGTCGGCAGCATAATGCGCGATGTACCCCGCCGCATAGGAAAGGGCGCTCCCGTCTTTCGCGCGCAAAAGACCTTCGAACACCTCGTACGCGCAGCGGTTGTGCAGAAACCTGCCGATGTTCGGCTTTTTGGAATAATTGACAAAATAAAAGACATCCGCCCCCTGCGCGCCGAGAAAGTAGGACGGCAGGTCAGAGATCTTCTGTCTCAGCCCTTCGGGAAGGCGCGCATAAATTTGTTCGGCGATCAGCTGGTGTGTGTATTCCGCAGGCATATCTTTTCTCTCCTCTTCTCCTATAGTATACACGAAACAGGCAAAAAAGTATATTCCTTTCCCCGCATTTTTACCAAAACAAGAGAAGAAAAGCAAATCAAACGCCAAAAAAGTTTTTTAAAAAAATTTAAAAAAAGTGCTTTCATTTGCTTGCTTTTCTTAAAAATATTTGGTATAGTATATAAGCGTTGAACGGAAGTTTAGCTCAGTTGGGAGAGCATCTGCCTTACAAGCAGGGGGTCATAGGTTCGAGCCCTATAACTTCCACCAATACGTTCATACAGAAATACAGTGCGGAATTATCATGCGGGAATGGCTCAGGGGTAGAGCGTCACCTTGCCAAGGTGAATGTCGCGAGTTCGAATCTCGTTTCCCGCTCCAATCAAATTCCGCACTTATTTTTTGGCGCTATAGCCAAGTGGTAAGGCAAGGGCCTGCAAAGCCCTGACTCCCCGGTTCAAATCCGGGTGGCGCCTCCAGAGCAAGAACCTCCGCTTCGCTTAGGCGAAACGGAGGCTTTTTCTTTTGATTTGCAGTCAAGCTTCTATTGGGTCTCCTCCCTACCCTATCGCTCCGCGAACATTCTGAGATCGACCTATGTCTATAAAAAAGATTTTGGAAACTCCTCGCCAGATCTTGCGCGAGCTTTCCCCTGCCGATTTGTCCGCCATTTGCCGCGTTTTGCAGGATAAAGAAACAATGTATGCCTACGAACACGCTTTTTCGGATGAAGAAGTACAAGCCTGGCTGAACAACCAGTTGCGAAGGTACCGCGAAGACGGATTCGGGCTTTGGGGCGTTGTCTTAAAAGAAAGCGGCGAACTGATCGGGCAATGCGGTTTGACATGGCAATCCATTACAGATCGGCGCGTAGTGGAAGTAGGATATCTTTTTGAACGTGCATATTGGCACCAAGGCTTTGCAACGGAAGCGGCAATTGCGTGCAAGAAATACGCATTTAACGTTTTGGGATATAGCGAAGTTTTTTCGATCATTCGTGATAACAATTTCGCATCGCAAAAGGTGGCACTTCGCAACGGAATGCATGAATGCGGAATACTTGTCAAGCACTACCATGGCATGGAGATGCCGCACATAATTTTTCGGGTTGAACGGAACAAAAATCAATAAACAGGCTTTTTGTTCAATACCCCCCTACGCCGCTATAGCAAAACTGTCAAGAACAACGGACTTAAAATCAGACGGCATCCTCTGTTTTTGATCAAAACTAACTATAATTGAATATATTTTTCATATGCCGCTGTGGCGAAACTGGCAGACGCAAGGGACTTAAAATCC
>CALVHV010000115.1 GCA_944328845.1 uncultured Clostridia bacterium
GACCACCCTTTCGTACAGTTTTTTCAGCGCGCGCAGATGCGCGAGCTCCTCCTCGGCGATCAGAAAATCGCCTGGCCCCGCCTCCCTGTCCTTCCCTTCCCCTGCCTGACGGGTCAGAACATAGACGGCGGTCTCCGTATCCTCCGCCCTCTTGATCTCGCCGCCGTAAGGGGCGCGGAAGGGATGTTCCCCGACGACGGAAAATTGCCGCACAAAGTCGAACACGTGGCGCGAAAGCAGGGAGCGGATCTCCTCCTCCCAGGCGGAAAAAGCGCTTTCGAAAGCGGCGTCCGCCTCGTTGAGCCAATTCTGCGTGAGCACCGAAAACCCCGCGCGCAGGAAACCCTGCTCGACGTTGACCGTCTCGCGAGGGCGCACTTCGCCGCTGCCTGTCCCGCCGAACTGCGTGCGGCGGGCGCCCCTGCTGTACAGAGCGACGGCATGGCTGCGCAAGGGAAGCGCTCCGTTATTTTTTAAGAGGACGGCACCCTCTTCGCAGGCGCGGCGCGCCAGCTCCCTGTTTTTTCTTTCGCGCTCGCTCGGCTGCGGGTCGCGCGAAGCGCGGATAACGCTTTTCATGCTCCTTCTCCTTGCTCTTCACAGATGACGCCGCCGCCCAGGCAATCCTCACCGCGATAAAACACCGCGTACTGACCCGGCGTGACGGCGCGCTGGGGAACATCGAACAGCACTTCCGCCCGCGTTTCATCCAATCTGCGCACGCGCACGCCCTGCTCGCTCTGGCGATAGCGGAATTTTGCCGTGCAGGCAAACTCCTCTTCCTGCGGAAGGGCGGGGATCCAGTTGATGCCCGAAACCAGGCAGGAATTTGTATACAGCTCCCGCTCGTCGCCGTGCGCGACGTAGAGGATGTTGTTTTTCAGATCTTTCTCGACGACGAACCAGCGTCCGCCCTCTTCTTCCCCTTTCTGCCCGCCGATGCCCAGCCCCTTGCGCTGGCCGAGGGTATAATACATCAGCCCGATGTGTTCGCCCACCACTTTGCCGTCGCGGGTCATCATTTTACCGGGACAGGCGGGAAGGTATCCGCGCAGGAAATTGCGGAAGTTGCGCTCGCCGATAAAGCAGATGCCCGTGCTGTCCTTTTTGGCGGCGGTAGAAAGCCCGTATTTCTGCGCAATGGCGCGCACCTGCGGCTTTTGCAGCTTTCCCAGCGGGAACAGCACGTTTTCCAGCTGTTTTTGCGTGACCTGGTTTAAAAAATACGTCTGATCCTTGCCCCGATCCGCCGCTTTGCGCAGAAAATGGACATCCCCTGCGTGCAGGATGTCGCAATAGTGCCCCGTGGCTATGTAATCGGCGCCCAGCCCGAGCGCATACTCTTTGAAGGGGCCGAACTTGATCTCTCGATTGCACAGCACGTCCGGGTTGGGCGTCCTGCCCGCCTCATATTCGCGGAGAAAATACGAAAAGACGCGCTCCGCATACTCCTTGGAAAAATTGACGGTATAATACGGGATGCCGATCTTGTTACAGACGCGGCGCACGTCGTCGTAATCGGTCTCCGCCGTACAGCAGCCGTTTTCGCCCTGCTCTTCCCAGTTGACCATAAAAAGCCCGATGACGTTGTATCCCTGTTCTTTGAGCAGCAGCGCGGCAACGGAGCTGTCCACCCCGCCGCTCATGCCCACCACGACCGTTTTCTGTTCCACTGTTTACACCTTTTTCCGTGACATTGTTATTATTATACGCCTGCGCGGCAATGCTGTCAAACGATTCGCCGCAAGAGAGGTGTCCGCCGCCGCGCGGAAATGTTCCTTTTGCAAAGAAAAAGGGCGAAATTTCTCCCTTGAGGAAAAATCCCGCCCCAGGCACCCGCAGTTACGGGAGCATATGCGAAATGAAATTGAGTGCACACTCGACGCAGCCGTCCACCCCGACGACGCCGCTGTCCAGGCACAGGTGATGGTTTTCCGCCATGCCCCATTTCTGGTCGGTGTAATACTCGTAGTACTTTTTGCGCTTTTTGTCCGTCGCCTTGATGTGCTCCTCCATCTTTTCGGGAGCAACGCCCGTATCCATGGCGAGCTTGCGCTCGATGCGCTTTTCCAGCGGCGCATGGATGTAGATCTTGAGGCTGTCCTCCACGATGACGTCCGAACATCTGCCGATGATGACGCACGGCCCTTCCTGCGCTAGGCGCTTGATGAGGTTGGACTGCGCGATGTAGATCTGGTCGGTCATGGGCATCTGATAATAGGAATACAGCGTGCGCGAAAACAGGCCGGGCGCGCTCTCCTCGTAATGCTTCATGAATTCCGGGGAAAGATTGCTGTCCTCCGCCGCCATGGAAATGAGGTCCTTGTCGTAAAACGGGATCTTGAGTGCGTGCGCGAGTTTGATACCGAATTCCCTTCCGCCGCTGCCGAACTGGCGGCTGACTGTGATGACTTTGTTCATAAAAACCTCCCTGCCATGAAATGCCTTTCTATAATCATTAAACCGCAAAAAACGGGATTTGTCAAGACTTGCCCGAAAATTTTTGCTTTTTTCCCACTTTCGCGCAGAGCTTCCCCTTCCGCGAAAAAGGCAGAGCGCGCCCCGCAGGGCGCGCTCTCGTCAGGCTTGTTCAAACTGATCTTTACCCACGCCGCAGAGGGGGCAGGTAAAATCTTCGGGAATATCTTCCCACTTCGTGCCGGGTGCGATGCCGTTATCGGGATCGCCCACAGCTTCATCATATTCGTATCCGCAGACAGAGCAGACGTATTTAGCCATAGTTGCATCTCCTTTTGATTGATAATACTATTATAGCAGGTTTCCCCGCAAATACAAGCGTTTTTTAAAAAAATTTACTTTGTTCCCGTAGAACCGAATCCGCCTTCGCCGCGTACGGTATCCGAAAGCTCTTCCGTCTCCGTAAACTGTGCCGCTACGTACGGCATGATGACGAACTGCGCCACCCGCTCGTACGGTTCGATGCTCTGCTCGTACTTGGAATGATTGTGCAGGGCAACGCGCAGTTCGCCGCGGTAGTCGCTGTCGATGACGCCCACTTTATTGGCGGGCGCAAGGCCCTTTTTGGTGGCAAGCCCGCTGCGCGCAAAGATCAGTCCCACATACCCTTCGGGGATCTCCACGGCAAGCCCCGTATGCACGATGGCAGTTTCCTGCGGGCCGATGCGCACGGAATGTTCGCACAGGGCGTACAAGTCCGCGCCGGCGGCAAACTCGCTCCCGTACACGGGAAGTTTTGCCTGCGGCAGAAGTTTTTTCACCTTCAGCTGGATTTTTTGCATAACGTATCCCCCTTTTTTATCAATAGTTCCCTTCTTTCCACAGGTGCGTCTCTCCCGATGCCAACGTCTTTTTGACGTCGATGATGCGTTGGTTGGACGAGCCGCGGAAACGAAGTTTCAGATCTTTTTTCTCCTCGACGAATTCCCCGTCCACGAGGATGTCGAGATACGAGAGCATCTCGTCCGTCGCCTCGCAATGTGCCCTGCCGCCCGCAAAGAGGTCCGTTTCCAGCGTATAGCCGGAATAGCACCAAATGCTCTTTTGCGGGTACAGTTTGCGAAATTTACGCAGAAGCGGCAGGAGCGCCCGCTGGTTTTGCGGTTCGAAGGGCTCGCCGCCGAGCAGAGAAAGCCCCGCGATATAGTCGTGACGGAGCGCGGCAAGGATCTCCTCCTCCGTCTCCTCCGTGTACGGCTGACCGTACGCAAAATCCCATGCTTCGGCATTGAAACAGCCCTTGCAGTGATGGGTGCATCCGCTGACGAACAGCGAGACACGCACCCCCACGCCGTTGGCGACGTCGTATTTTTTGATGTTTGCGTAATTCATGTCCGCTTACAGGTGCAGTACGCGCGCCTTGATCTCCTTGGTCTTGCCCAGGTTCCAGAAATTTTCGCCCAGATATCCGCAGGTGCGGCGGGTGACGTTCATCTTTCTGTGGTCCTTGTTGTGGCAGTTGGGGCATTCCCACTCGTTGTCGTCGTTGATGATGATCTCCCCGTCCCAGCCGCAGACATGGCAATAGTCGCTCTTGGTGTTGAATTCCGCGTACTGGATGTTGTCGTAGATGAATTTGACCACTTCCTGCATCGCTTCGAGGTTGTTCTGCATGTTGGGGATCTCGACATAGGAGATGCACCCGCCCGAAGAGATCTTCTGGAACTGCGCCTCGAAAGAGAATTTGGAAAACGCGTCGATGTCCTCGCGCACGTCCACGTGATAGGAATTGGTGTAATACCCCTTGTCCGTGACGTCCTCGATGGTGCCGAAGCGCTCCTTATCGATGCGGGCAAAGCGGTAGCAGAGAGATTCGGCGGGCGTACCGTACAGAGCAAAGCCCAGCCCCGTCTCCTTTTTCCATGCGTCCGTCTTGTCGCGCATGTGCTGCATGACGCGCACGGCAAACTTTTCCCCTTCGGGATCCGTCTGCGAAACGCCCTTCATCAACTTGGTCACTTCATACAGCCCGATATAGCCGAGGGAGAGGGTGGAATAGCCGTTGAACAGGAGTTTGTCGATCGCTTCCCCCTTTTCGAGACGGGCGATGGCGCCGTACTGCCAGTGGATGGGAGAGACGTCTGACTTTGTGCCGAGCAGGGCGCGGTGGCGGCACATCAGCGCTTCGCGGCACAGCTCCAGCCGCTCGTCGAAAAGTTCCCAAAACTTTTTCTCTTCGCCCTTGGCAAGGATGCCGATCTGCGGCAGGTTGATGGAAACGACGCCCTGATTGAAGCGGCCTTCGAACTTATAGTTCCCGTTTTCGTCCTTCCACGGCGAGAGGAAGGAACGGCAGCCCATGGGGCTGAACACGTTGCCCTCGTAGATCTCGCGCATCTTTTTGGCGGAGATGTAGTCGGGATACAGGCGCTTGGAAGAGCATTTTACCGCAAATTCGGTGATATAGTCGTACTTGCCGCCCTTGAGGCAGTTGATCTCGTCCAGAACGTAGACAAGCTTAGGGAAAGCAGGCGTGACGTATACGCCCTTTTCGTTTTTGATGCCCTCGTACCGCTGGCGCAGGATCTCCATGATGATCTGCGCGTTTTCTTCGAGATACTCGTCGTCCTTGTCCAGATACAAAAAGAGTGTGACGAACGGAGACTGCCCGTTGGTGGTCATCAGCGTATTGATCTGATACTGGATGGTCTGCACGCCGCTGCGCAGCTCGTCCTGGATGCGGTC
>CALVHV010000116.1 GCA_944328845.1 uncultured Clostridia bacterium
CGAAGGGCTGAAAAACAAAACCATCTTTGCCCTCGACATGGGCTCGCTGATCGCGGGCGCCAAGTTCCGCGGCGAATTTGAGGAGCGCCTGAAAGCCGTACTCAACGAGATCAAAAAGAGCGAAGGCAAGATCATCCTCTTCATCGACGAACTGCACACCATCGTCGGGGCGGGCAAGTCGGACGGTGCCATGGACGCGGGCAATCTGCTCAAACCTATGCTGGCACGCGGCGAACTGCACTGCATCGGCGCTACCACGCTGGACGAATACCGCAAATACATCGAAAAAGACGCGGCGCTCGAGCGCAGGTTCCAACCCGTTCAGGTGGACGAACCTACCGTGGAAGACACCATCTCCATCCTGCGCGGTCTCAAAGAACGTTACGAAGTTTTCCACGGCGTACAGATCCACGACCAGGCGCTGATCGCCGCCGCAACTCTGTCCAACCGCTATATTTCCGACAGGTTCCTGCCCGACAAGGCCATCGACCTCGTCGATGAGGCATGCGCGACCATCCGTACGGAGATCGACTCGATGCCCAGCGAAATGGACGACATCGCGCGCAAGATCATGCAGCTGGAGATCGAGGAAATGGCTCTGAAAAAGGAGACGGATACCCTTTCCAAGGAAAGGCTTTCCGCTTTGCAGAAAGAGCTTGCCGAGCAGCGCGATCAATTCAATGCCATGAAAGCGCAGTGGGAAAACGAGAAAAAGAGCATCAACATCGTCTCGGACACCAAGGCAGAGATCGAAAAGGTGAACGGAGAGATCGAATCGGCGCAGCGCATCGGCGACTACGAGCGCGCGGCAAAACTGAAATACAGCCGTCTGCCCGAATTGCAGAAAAAACTGGAAGAAGCGCAGAAAACGGGTGCAGAGAAAAAGCAGAACACCCTCTTGCGCGACACGGTCACCGAAGAGGAGATCGCGCGCGTCGTATCCCGCTGGACGGGTATTCCCCTTGCCAAGCTGATGGAAGGCGAGCGCGAAAAGATCCTCCACCTCGACGACATCCTGCATAAACGCGTTATCGGACAGGACGAAGCGGTCACCAAAGTGACAGAAGCCATTCTCCGTTCGCGCGCGGGCATCGCAGACCCCAACAGGCCTATCGGCTCCTTCCTCTTCCTCGGACCTACGGGCGTGGGCAAGACGGAACTTGCCAAGGCGCTTGCCGAAAGTCTCTTTGACGACGAACACAACCTCGTGCGCATCGATATGACCGAGTATATGGAAAAGTTTTCCGTCTCCCGCCTCATCGGCGCGCCTCCCGGATACGTCGGTTACGACGAGGGCGGGCAGCTGACCGAAGCGGTGCGCAGGAAGCCCTATTCGGTCGTTCTGTTCGACGAGATCGAAAAGGCGCATCCCGACGTGTTCAACATCCTGCTGCAGGTACTGGACGACGGGCGTATCACCGATTCGCAAGGCAGAACGGTGGACTTTAAAAACACCATCATCATCCTCACTTCTAACCTCGGCTCCTCCTATCTGCTGGACGGCATCGACGAAAACGGCAATATCTCCGAAGACGCCAAAGACAAAGTTTCTCAGTTGCTGAAACAGAGCTTCCGCCCCGAATTTTTGAACAGGCTGGACGAGATCGTCTACTACAAACCCCTCACAAAGGACAATATCACCAAGATCATCGACCTTCTTATCAAGGGGCTCTCCGAAAGGTTGGAAGACAAACAACTCAAACTCGTCATCACGCCGCTGGCAAAGGAACTTATCATCGAAAACGGTTACGACCCCGTCTACGGGGCGCGCCCGCTGAAGAGATACCTCCAGAGCAAGATCGAAACGTTGATCGCAAGGACGATCATTGCCGAAGATCTGCAGCCGGGCAACACCATCGAGATCGGCGCTCTCAACGGCGATTTCACTGTAAGCATCAAGTGACCGCACACCGCGGTCTCGCGAAAAAAAGCATCCCCTTGCAAAAGAGGATGCTTTTTTCTTGTAAAAGCCGCCCGCATTTTGCGGGCGGCAGAATTTATTTTATTTCGGGAGGCGGGCAACGCAGCGCCAGCATGCGGAACACGTCTTCGTACGAGCGGTCCATCGGATAGGCGAGGAGCCTTCTCTCCTCTTGCCCGCCCGTCGCGTCGTACCCGTACTGGATACTCTCCCGCGGGAAGGTGGAGCGACACTGTTCGAATGCCTGCATCTCCTTCTTGCCGAAACTAAACGTCAGATCGAAATGATCGATGCGCACGCGCAGCGCGCACAGCGCTTTCCCCTTCAGATAAAAGCGATAGTACAGCACGGCGGACTTATCCCCCGCGCTCCAGCGCCCTTCGCACGCATAACGGGAAAGAATGTCCTCGCGACAGCGGCAAAAGAGCGCGATCTTTTCCTGCGTGCCCAATGCCAACGACACGATCTCCATCCCGTCCTCGTCCGATTGCGGAAGATACCTCTTGCGCGGAAGCAGAACAACGCGCATTGCCTCCCGCTCTTCCTCCGTGTATGTCTTCGGGTCTATTTTCAGAAGTCTCTTCTGTTCCGGAGTATACCGTTCGTTTTTCATACCTTATCCCGCCGTGGGTCGATGTACGGCTTGCAGCAGCACAGGCAATGCCGAAGGCTCGGCGCCCTTTTTCAGGCAAAGCACATACTCCGTGTTTTTGCGCTCCCGCAAGGGCGCGTTGGTCAGCTTTACGGGCGCAAGCCGCAATTCTTCCGCCGCCGCGCACAAACGGGCAATCACTTCTTCGTGTATCCGCTTGTCCTTGACGATCCCGTGTTTGTCCTGCCCCTTTCCTCCGCATTCAAACTGCGGCTTGACAAGCACGAAAGCCTTTCCGCCCTCGGGCAAAATATCCGCAATGACGGGAAAGATATAGGTCAGGGAGATAAAACTCAGATCTGCCGTGACGCCGTCTATCCTCTGCGGAAAATCCGCCGCGGTAAGATAGCGCGCGTTGACGCGGTCCATCACCGACACGCGGCTGTCCGAGACGAGGGACTCATCCAGCTGGCTTTCCCCCACGTCAACCGCATAGACGTGCGCCGCGCCCGCCTGTAGCAGACAGTCGGTAAACCCGCCCGTACTGGCGCCCAGGTCGGCAAAGACAAGCCCCTCGACCTTTTCGGAAAAGTCGAGGAGCGCCTTGTACAATTTAAAACCGCCTTCCGAAACGAAGGAGACCTCTTCGGGCAGGATCTCCACCACGTCGGTCGCGGAAATTTCCAAAGAGACCTTCGCCCTCTTTCCGTTGACGAGGACGAGCCCGCGCTCCACTGCCCGCGCCGCGCGGGTACGGGAAGAAAAACCCTTTCCCGCAAGGTATTTATCCAGCCGCACGGTCACGCCTCGCGCTTGCGCACATACTGCGTGAGCGCCTGCAAAAAGCCGCTCTCGTAAGGCATTTCGTTGAGAAGTTTGAGGCAGAGCCCGCAATAGTAGTCCGCAAGTTCTTCGCTCTTTTCCCTGCCGTACAGCGAAAGAGCGGAAAGTTTTTTCTCTTGCTTGTCCTTGCCCACCGTTTTACCGAGCTTTTCAAAATCGCCCGATTCGTCCAGGATATCGTCCGTGATCTGGAACAGAAACCCGAAATTTTTCCCGTATTCGGAAAAGAGTGCGATGATGTTTTCGTCTGCATCGTACACACAGGCGGGAACGGTAACGGCGGACATGATCATTTTCGCGGTCTTGTTCAGGAAAATAAAATCCGCTTCTGTCTTGCCTGCGCCTTCCCTTCCCTGCCAGAAAAGGTCGGCCGCCTGTCCCGCGACCATGCCTGCCGCGCCCGCGTTTTTACACAGGAGCGCCGCCGCGTTGCGGTACGTCTTTCCCTTGGAACATTCGGAAAAACAGATGGAATACGCTTCGTTCAAGAGAGCGTCTCCCGCAAGGATCGCCTGCCCTTCGCCGAATTTTTTATGATTGGAAGGCTTGCCGCGCCTGAAATCGTCGTTGTCCATGGCGGGCAGATCGTCGTGAATGAGAGAATAGGTATGGATCATTTCCAGAGCGAGCGCAAATCCCGCAACGTCCTGTACCTTTCCCCCGAGCATCTGCGCGCACGCGAACATGAGCACGGGCCGCAGCCGCTTTCCGCCCTGTTCGAGAGAGTATTTCATGCTCTCGTTGAGTATGTCCGGCTTGAAGCACATCCTGTCCAGATAATTTTGCAGGATGCCGTCAAACGCCGCGCGAAGTTCTTCCAGTTTTTCTTTACAGTTGGTATCCAAAAAATTAACTCCTCGTCGCCGCCAACACCGTATTGTAGAGCAGCATTGTTATTGTCATCGGTCCCACCCCGCCGGGCACGGGCGTAATGAAGGAAGCTTTGTCCCTGACATTTTCAAAATCGACGTCGCCGCACAGTTTTCCGTTTTCGTCGCGGTCCATCCCGACGTCGATGACGACGGCGCCTTCCTTGACCATATCCGCCGTTACAAACTTTGCCCTGCCGATGGCAACGACAAGGATATCGGCGGCGGCGCAGATCTCTTTGAGATTCTTTGTCTTGCTGTGACAGACGGTCACGGTCGCGTCCGCATTGAGAAGGAGCATCGCCATGGGTTTTCCGACGATGTTCGACCTGCCCAAAACGACCGCATTTTTACCCTTGGGATCGATGCCATATTTTTCCAGCATTTTCATGACGCCGAAAGGCGTGCAGGCGACAATGGTCTGCCTGTTCATGGCAAGATTCCCTACGTTTTCGGCACAGAAGCCGTCCACGTCCTTTGCGGGAGGAATATGCGCAAGCACCCTGCGCTCGTTGAGGTGCGCGGGCAGAGGAAGCTGAACAAGGATGCCGTGCACGTTGTCCGCCGCGACGAGCTCGTCCACGAGGGAGACAAGCTGTTCCTCCGTCGTCTCAGCAGGAAGGTGGTACGAAAATGATTTGACACCCACTTCCTCGCATGCCTTGATCTTATTGCGCACATACACCTGCGAAGCGGGGTCTTCCCCCACAAGAATAACGGCAAGTCCGATGTCCTTGCCGCGCTCTCTGCGAAAGTTTTCCGACTTCTCTCTGATCTCCTGGCGGAGCTGTGCCGCAAGGGCTTTTCCGTCAATCAGAACACTCATCTTTTTGCACCTCCTTCATATAGG
>CALVHV010000117.1 GCA_944328845.1 uncultured Clostridia bacterium
AGAGAGAACTGTTATTCTGCTGATATGCAAACAAGTTGTTTTCGATGGTGATGTCCTTGATCGAGCCCGCGCTTGCAGGGACGCCGCCGTCTCCGTAAGCCGCGACCTGGATATCCGATCCGTCACAGTTGACGAACTTACAATCTTTGATGACGACATGTTCGGGAGGCGTAGATTCATTGAAGCTGCTCACTTCCGCAATCAGCTGGATCCCCGAATGGATAACGTAGGAAAATTCGCAGTTGGTAACGGTAACGTTCCGCCCCTGCAGCAACAGGCCGCGGTTGCGCTTGTTGCGGATGAGACAGTTGGAAATGCTGATGACGGGAGAACGAGTCAGATCGGAAAACGCCGTGTTTGTCGAATCGCCGATCTTACTCAGATCGCTTTCGAGCGTCACGCTTTCCCCGCCCGGGATCTGCGCCGTTCCGCCCTTTTTAAAGGTCACAAAATACCCGTTTCCGTCGGACGCAAGCTCGACCGTATCGATCTGATAATACGCTTCCGTGCGCATCGTATCCGTCTTGATCATGGCGAGCACGCTCCCGCTCTGCGGTTCGAAGGTCCCCCACATTCCCGAAGGCCAGCGGAGCACGACGCCGTTGCGTGCCGTGTCCTTTGTGCCGTACGGACGGTAGAAATGCCCCGCGATGTTGACGCCGTCGTCGTGCGTGTTTTCCAGCTGTGTGTTCGTGATGCGGATCTCTCCTTTGGTATTTTTGAGGTGCAGGACGTCTCCCGTGACGGTCATCAGGCGGTCCGTACCCGGTTTTGTGATGCACATCAGACGATTGACATAGATATTCTCGTTGGAATAGCAACGGAAAGCGGAACCGCCGCCCGCATAGAGATACACGCTCTCTACATACACATTTGTGCAGAGCTCTGCGGTAATGACTTCACCGAAGCTGCTCATCGTGGCAAGCGCCACCTTCGTCCCGACGGGAGGTTTTTTGATAGGCTGAGAGAACCTGATCTCGACGAGATGGTCGTTGCCGGATTCCGGCTTTGTTACTTCCGCGATCCCCTTGACATCATTGTGGTTATAGAGAAAATTTCCGTCCTCGCGCGGCGTATTGGCGTCCTTGTCGTATTCGATGTACTGGACGATATCGAGATTGTCGACGGGATAATCTTCCCACGTCTCCACGTGCACGAAATCGCTGCCCGCTTCCACGATCTCCCCGAAATAATAAGGAAGTTTTCCGTAATCAAACTGAAGGTTGTACAGTCGCACGTTATCACAGTCGGAGATCTTCATGCCGCGGAAACCGATCTCTCCGAACAGGATGATCTCTGTCTGCTGGTTGCCGGATGCATCGACAGTCCCCTCAAAGGTGACATCGTCCAGATGCTCCAGAACGATGGCATACCTGCCGCCGATCACGTCCTCATAGTCGGTCTCGGAAAGACCCGTATCGTAAGAGGGGTCGTAATGGCCTTGATAGAAGTAAAATCTGCCCGCAGGGAATTTGATGACAAGATCGTCATCCGGATGTTCCCGCTTCCATTCCCGCGCCAGGTTGATGGCCGTTTGCACGGCACGCGTACTGTCGTCAAATTCCTGCGCGGGAGCCGCCACCTCGAACACTTTTGCCCCTTCCGGCGTGGGATACAGTATTTCCGTCTCGAATTTTTCCTTATCGATCCCGATCACGTAAGGGTTGCGCAGCCCCGCCTCGTCGCTGACATAATCAGTTCTGGACGGGTCGATGGCGTACGTTTGGACCAGATCCTCTATCCCGAGGCTCTCCCCCTCGCGCACAGGCGCCGCCCCGCAGGCAGATACGAACAGCATTGCAGCCGCAACCGCCGCGGTAAAAAATACCGTTAATAACCTTTTCATTCATTTTCCTCCTGTCTGCTTTACTGCTGCAATGCAGCCTTTTTTGCAAGATATGTTTCGTACGCCTCCTGGTACTGTTCGCAGAGAGCGTCATACCCGCGAATGATCGAGTTGCCCGCATTCTCCATCTTGGCGATAAAGGCGTTCCAGTCGGAATCCTTGTTCGGATCGTACTCGCCCTTCGCATTGTTGATGTCCGTAATAAAATAAGCCGTAGAATTGGACATAACCGTACCGATCGCCGTTTCCACTTCCGTGATCAGAGTCATCTGGTCGGACGTATAGATGAGGGGCGGCAACGACGGCTTGAGATAATCGACATACGTCTGCCTGTCCTTAAACACCTGTGCCTGGATGGGCGTGCTTTCGCGCATGTTCCACTCCGTCTCGAGGATCCTGCCGCCGAGGCCTGCCGAATAAGTAAGGGTCGCGCGATACGTTTCCCTCTCCATCCCTTCCGGAACGTTGAAATGCCATGTATCCGTCTCCAAAGAGCCGTCTCCCTTGGTTCCGTCTTCGCGCACATCCCAATCCCAATGCACCCCCTCCTGCCCGTACGACTGCAGAGCGACGTTTGCCTCATCGTAAAAGAAATCGAGCCAGCGGGCGATCTCGCGCTTGTATGGCGTCGTCTGCGGAATGACGAGAATGGTGGGGTCAAATTGAGAACTGTACTGGTACCAGATCTTATCCTGACTGATAGCACTTGTCAACGGGCCTATCGCAACGTAATCGGACGCCAGCTCTTCCCCGACCACAAGGAAAGCCCCCGCCGACGAAAAACACCCGAGACGCTCCGCATATCCTTTTGCTGCAAGGTCCTGTGCGTCGTTTTCGTAAATGTTCGGGTCGATCAGTCCGTTGGCGTACCAACGGCGCAACGTCTGCAGATAAGTCCTGTACGCGTCCGTTGCAGGGACCCACACGATCTGATTGTACGCCGGGTTGTCCGTCCACGCCTTTCCGTCCCAGATCTTTTCGCGGGTATCCACTTCAACACCCGTGCCGACGAATCCGAAGGCGCTCATCAGAAAGTTTTTGGTCTCGTCCGTAGTGAAGTAGGAAAGAGGGATCTCGTCATTGCGGTCGCCGTTCCCGTTCATGTCCTTTTCGGAAAATTCTGTCAGGATCACTTCCAGTTCCTCTATCGTTTCCGGCAATCTCTCGTTTTCGGCATACCAGTCCGTCTTTTCCAGCCATTTTTTGTTGAGATATTGCGTCGCAAATCCCCCATAAAGAGTACTTACGCTGGAAAAAGAATAGATGTTTCCGTCCGCCTGCGTCGTGGCGAGTTCGATCTCGTCATACTTGTCCAGCCATTTTTTATAGTTCGGCATATAATTGTCGATCAGACTGCCGTAACTCCCGGAATATTCGTCGGAGGCGTTCGGATCGTTGAGCGGAGTAAGAGCGCCGAAGGCGGAAGCCTGCGTCACCTCGTCCGCGTTGTTGCCGAGCATAAAGGCGTCCGTGGGGTCTTTTTTGCTCTCCCAACGCAGGCCGCGCTTTTCGGAATAACTGGAAAGCATCACTTCTTCAAATTCCACATGAATGTTGGTGACCTCTTCCATGTAGCGGAAAATAAACATATCTTCCCACTGTCCCTGGATGCTTGCTTTGGGAACAAACATTTTGATCGTCACCTTTTCTTTCACGATCTGCGGATTCGATGTGTCCGAGATAAAGTTGTCCGGATCATAATCGACCTTCTGCGTTCCGCATCCGATCAAGGCAAACAGGGGCAGCGCCAGTGCCACCGCGCACAATAATGACAAAATTCGCTTCATGATTTTTCTCCTCCCTTTTTATGACTTCATCCCTTGAGGCTGCCCACCATCATCCCTTTTTCAAAATACTTGCTGAAAAAAGGATAAATAAACAAGATGGGGAGCGTTGCCACGACGATGGACGAATATTTGATAGATTCCGAAATCATTGCCTGCTCTGCAGAAGAGATATCCGTCATTCCCCCCGCAAGCGTATCTTTTTCGATCAGAATGTTCTGCAAGATGATCTGCAAAGGATATTTCTCTTCGTCCGAGATATAAATGAGAGCATTGAAATAAGAATTCCAATAACCCACGACGGCAAACAGCGTCATGATCGCCAATACCGGCTTACACAAGGGCAGGACAATGGAAACAAAGATCTTGAGATCGTTTGCACCGTCGATCATGGCGCTCTCCTGCACTTCGAACGGAATGGAAGAGGACATGTACGTCCGGATGATGATGACGTTCCAAGGCGAAAGTACCGCAGGCAGGATAAACGCCCAAATCGTATCCATCAGTCCCAGCGAATCGATCAAAAGATAGAGCGGGATGATGCCGCCGCTGAAATACATGGGGATGATGAAATACGTCATCAGCAATTTGCGGCCTGTCAATCTTTTTCTCGACAGTGCAAACGCCGATGTGAAACTTAAAAACAACGTGATCACCGTGCCGATCGCCGCATATTCGATCGTGTTCAAATAACCGCGCCAGATCTCATCGCGCTTAAGGATCTCTTCGTATGCCGTCAGGGAAATGTTCCTCGGCAAGAGAATGACCGTGCCGAAATAGACGTCTTCGGGAGAGCTGAACGACTGAGACACGATATACACGAGAGGATACAGCAGCAAAATACAGAGAAAAATAAGCAGGGCGATATTGACCGCCTCAAAGACCTTTTCCCCCTTACTCATTTTCATCATAAGACCGTCTCCCCTCCCGCCTTTTTGCTGATATAATTTGCAAGGAACAGCAAGATCAGGTTGATGAAAGTATTGAACAGCCCGACCGCCGCCCCGTAACTGTACGGTTTGAATCCCTTTGCCCCGAACGTTCTCTTATAGACATACGTCGCAATGACTTCCGTGCGCGGCAGGTTCAGATCCGATTGCATCAAATAGATCTTTTCGAACCCGACGGACATCAAATTGCCCACGCTCAGAATAAAACTGATGGTGGCGATGGGAATGATTGCGGGCAGATTGATGTGCAGGATCCTTTGGAAACGGTTTGCGCCGTCTATCTTTGCCGCTTCGTGCAGGTCGGGGTCGCAGTTCGCCAGTGCTCCGATATAGATGATCGCCCACCAGCCGAGCCCTTGCCACAAACTTGAGATCAGGTAGACGGGCAAAAACCAAGACTCATTGCTCAGATAGCTGATGGGAGACATCCCGAAAGCCGTGAGAAATTTGTTGACGATCCCGTTTTCCAGATTGGTGAAGTTTTCGCACATGC
>CALVHV010000118.1 GCA_944328845.1 uncultured Clostridia bacterium
TTTGTTTGAAATCTTTTTCCCTTTGACATAAAATATGCACCTCCAAAAGTCTGTCCAACTTTTGGGGTGCATATCAGTCTCCTTCGGGGCGGGTTTTCCTTTTTTTCAGAGATTTTTCCCTATTATAGGGGCGCGGGAGGGGGTGCGGCGGCGCCTGTTTTTTCGAAAAAGTACACTTTTTTGGATTTCATTTTATTGACAGTAATCTACATATTTGGTATAATCAACACAGGTATTATGTCATTTTTTGTTGTCTTTTTGCGTATTTTTTCCGTAAAAGGGCATTTCTCGATAAAGTGTACCTTTTGGAAACTGCGCAAAAGAGGCAAAAAAGGCGGGAGGTAGAGGCGATGGAATACGGATATGTGCGCGCCCAGACGGGGCAGAACCTGAAAAGGCAGATCTCAGAGGTCGCGGCGCGTGTCGAACGAGAGAACATCGTTGTGGACGAGGACAGGACGACGCAGTATCAGGCGCTGAAAGAAAAACTTCGCCCCGGGGATCTGCTCGTCATCAAGAGCCTGGATCGGCTGGGCAGCAGTTTCGAGGGGATCCTGCGCGAGTGGACGCTTCTGACGGAGGGGATCCGTGCGGACATCCTCGTGCTCGACATGCCCCTTTTGGATACTCGCAAAGAAAAAGGCGGGTGTTCCGTCTGCGGGGTCGTGCAGGAATTTCTCGCGTTTGCGGCGGAAAAGGAAAGACAGAGAACGACGCTGCAGGCGCAGGGCATCCGCAAGGCAAAAGAGCGGGGCGTGCGGTTCGGCAGGCCGCGGCTGAAATATACGGACGAATTTATCGCGGCGGCGAAAGAGTACCGCAGCAAAAAGATCTCGCTGGAGCAGGCGCTGCAAAAGACAGGGGTCAAAAAGTCCTCCTTTTACTACCATATCAAAAAGCTGGCGGAGCTGGGCTATCTCCCCATACAGAGCACGTAAAAATACCCCCGCAGGCGAAAAGAAAAAATAAATCGGTGCGTTCGCGGCAGAGCGCGCAGATCTGAGATAGAAAGCTAAAAACGGGCGTTGCCTGACGCCCGAAGATAACGTGTAACAAATCGGGTAAAATTATAGGAGGAGATCAAATGACAGGAAAAACAGCCTTTCATGCAAAGAAAAGAGCGGCGCTCATCGCTCTTTTTGCCACGGCGTTGATCGCCGTGATCTTTGCTCTGGCACTGTTTGACGGGGCGGCTTATGCCGCGTCGGACAGGTATGACGTTACGGCTACAAAGAGAAGTATCTCTGCGGGCGTGACCGAAACGAAGTACTACACGAACAACGAGACGAACGACGACCAGGTCGTGGCGTACACGGTCGAGGTCGATCTGTCTCAAAACACTCTCTTTGCCGGCTATAAAAATTATGATACCGGCGGAAATTGGGGGATGGATACCGTGCGCAACCACGTTTCCGTGGCGGAAAAGGCGCGCGGCGTCAAAGTGGTTGCGGCGGTCAACGGAGACTTTTTCAACATGGCAACGGGCGAGCCTACAGGCGCGCTGGTCATGGACGGCAGGCAAGTCCATGCTTCGGGCGGCCGTATTTACTTCGCCATTCTGAAAGATACAAACAAAGCCGTCATCCGTACGGGCGAACTGCAGGGCGACGAAGCGGAAGCGATCGGCGCGGCAAGCATGCTCATTCAGGACGGGACGATCGTTGCAAGTGCGGACGATACCGTCAAACAGCCGAGGACGGCAGTGGGCATCAAGGAGGACGGAACGGTCGTCCTCATCGTTGCAGACGGCAGGCAGGCGCCTTATTCCAGCGGATATTCTCTGTACGATCTCGCCTGCAAACTCAAAGACGCGGGCTGCGTCGTGGCCGCCAACCTCGACGGCGGCGGCTCGACGACGTATCTTGCCAAATATGCCGGTTCGGACGAGCTTACGCTTGCAAACAGCCCTTCCGACGGACAGGAACGCTCTGTTTCCTCTTCGCTGATGGTCGTTTCCAATGCCGAACCTACCGGCATCTTCGACTATGCGGAGATCTCTCCCAACAATCTCGTCTATACCCCCGGTTCCACCGTCTCTTTCACGGCGACGGGCGCGGATACGGCAGGTTTCCCTGCGGACATCCCTCAGGACGCCTACTGGCGCCTGAACGAAGCGGACGAAGCGTACGGCGAGATCAGCGCCTCCGAGGGCGGCACGGCGACCTTTACGAGTAAAGAAGATGCCATCCCCGCAGAGGGCACGGACGTAACGGTCGAACTGGTGTATCAGGGCAAAGTCGTCGGCTCGTCCACCATCGAGCTGAGGCATCCCGATACCATCTATTTCTCCAGCTCGGCAGTCACGCTCGCCTTCGGCGAAAGGTCGGATCTGGGTCTGAAAGCGCTCTGGAAACAGCGCGAAGTTTCTCTGCGCAGCGCGGGCGATCTCGAATGGAGCATCGGTCCCGGCCGCGGAAGCGACGGGCAGCCGAACGGACAGACGGCAGGCACTATGGACGGGAACATTTTCGTCGCGGACGAAGAAGCGACGGACACGACCTCGACGGTGACGGTAAAATCCGTTGCCGATCCTTCCATCACCGCTTCCGTGGAAGTGTCTGTCGGGCAGAGCCCTACCATCGTCTGGAATTTCGAAGACGTCTATGACGAGGAAACGCAGACGACGATTGCGGCGGAGGATTATTATTCCACGACGAAAGAAGACTCTCTCTTCTCTGTGGGCAATGCAGGGCGCGGCGCCGTGATCAGCACGCGCGTCGTCAGCAGCGAAGACGGGTATCCCGTACGCATGGGTTCTCATTCGCTGCGCGTCGATTACGACTTTACCACCATCACGGGCACGGACGGCGCTTACTTCGGGGAAGCGATAGAAATGGTCGTCCCCGGAAAACCGACGGGTGTAGGCGTGTGGATGTATACGCCTGCCGGAACGCGCAATCTGTGGCTGCGCGCCTATGTCAACGGCTATAAATTCAACAGCGAAGGCGGGATCACATATAAAGAGGACGAAAACGGAAACCTCGTATTCGATCCTTCAGCGCATGAAAAAGTTGCCTCTGCCGCGGCGATCAATTTTACCGAAGAGTCGCAGATCAAGGCAGATGCCCTGGGCGTCCCTTACTATTCCGATTATTATCCGGAGGGATGGCACTATTACGAGGCGCCTATCGCCACAGCTTCTAAAGACGGCGTCAAGACAAATATAGCGGGAGATTTTTATACCGTTCTTGTCGGTCAGGCATTGAGGCTGATGGCTGTGCCCGGCACGGGTATGGGCGTCAACGAGTCAGGAAAGGGCGATAAGAGTTACGTTTATTTCGACGATTTCCAGTTTGTATACGGCGCGCAGACGGCGGATACGCAGGCGCCTGACATTACATATGCTTATGTTGCGGACAGGTTGGGCGGCATGGAGAACATGGAACTGCAGGACGGCATGACCATCACTTCTTCCGTCTTCCAGATCCATGCCCAGTATACAGACTACAACAATAGGTTCGATACGGGCGTCATTCCCGCAAACGTCCATATTTACGTGGACGGCAACGAATTGCAATACGGATCCAGAACGGGCACGCAGAACGCGGACGGACATGCGACTGCGGCAGAGGGGAACGTACAATCGCTCGATTATTACATTCCCAACGGCAAACACCGTATCACCATCGAGGTCGGCGACTATTCCAACAACATTACCAGCCGGACGTATGTGGTCAACGTTCAGGGAGAGACCCCGATGGAAACGGTCACAATCGCACCTTCTGCAGAGGCGATCCCTTTCCTGAACAGTACCTATACGCTCGATCTTCTCGCTTCGGATGTCGGTAAGGTCGAAAGCGTGACGTTTGAAATGACGCTGCGCAGCGAATTTGACATCGAAGCGGTCGCCGCGCAGGGGTTCGAAGCGTCCTGTCAGCTCACCAACGAGGCGACCAATACCTATACCGTCACCGTCACCAGGACGGGAGAGGCGGCATCGTCGGGAGAGGGTTCCGTTGCCGAGATCAGGATCCTTATCCCGAAAGACCTCGCCGCGGGGATCCCCCTTGTCTATTCGGTCAGCACGAGTAAGATCGTCTACACGGACGGATTCCAGTCCACGGTGGAAGGGACGCCTGTCGTCAACAGCTTCTGTCTGGAAGACAGCAATGTGTCCGTCGAAGCGTACTACGAGATCTGTACGGATATCCTCGTCGCGGGCAACAACGGAAAATACGACGCTTATATTTACGTCACGCATGACGGGGTACCCGCCGCGGGCGTGACCGTCTCGGTCGGCGGTGTGGCGCTGGAAGGGACGACGGACGAAGAGGGAAAGATCGCTTTGCCCGAAAGTTATCTCACCGACGCCGCCATCCTGCAGCTGAGTGCGGAAGACGAGCAGGGGAATGTCTCCTTTGCGACGTCCGCCTTCTGCCGCGTCGCGGCAGGGGAGAGCGAGGGCCCGCAGTTCGTGTCCTCCAAAGCCAATCAGGGGTCTGAAACGCAGCAGAACATCAGCTGGCTCACCAACCCTCTGATGGCGGAAGGGAAAGCGATCGTGCGGTATATGACCCTCGACGCTTACAACGCAAACGGTCAGTCGTTTGAAAGCGGATACACGGAGTTCGAAGGCGTCAGCCGCCTGCTCGCCATCGGCGAAAACGTGACGGCGGCAGAAAATACGGCTGTGCTCCTCAACACGGCGCAGATCACGGGCCTGGACAAAAATACCCGCTACGTCTACATAGTCGGAGACGGAACGGTCTGGTCGGAAGTGCACTCCTTCTCCACGACGCTCAAGGGCGAAGACACCAATTTCTTTGTCATCGGCGATACGCAGGCAGAAAATGCCGCCAACATCCAAAACATCGCGCAGTACATCGGCGGCAGCGGGCTGGATTACAGCTTCGGGATCCAGACGGGCGACTTTGTCGACAGCGCAAGCTCGTACGCGCAGTGGGCAGAGATCCTCGGCATCCTCTCCTCCAATCTCAGCAATG
>CALVHV010000119.1 GCA_944328845.1 uncultured Clostridia bacterium
CTCGCTGGCGGCGTCGGACAGCATCATCATCCCCATCCAGAGCGAATACTACGCACTGGAAGGTCTGAGCCAGCTGATGAACTCCATCACGCTGGTCAAACAGCACCTCAACCCCAATCTGGACGTAGACGGCGTCGTTCTCACCATGTACGACAGCCGCTCCCTCATCTCCAAACAGATCGCGGAAGAGATCAAAAAGTTCTTTACCAAGCGCCTGTTCGAGATCGTGGTCCCGCGCAACGTCCGTCTTGTGGAAGCGTCCTCATACGGCAGGCCCATCATGATGCACGACCCCAAATGCACGGGCGCGCGCGCGTATAAAGCGCTGACGATGGAATACCTTTCCCGCGAGGAGAAAAAGGGCAAACAGGCATAACCCGCCTGTTCCTTTTGACAGCTCACGGCGACACACGCCCCCGCACGGCGGGGGAAGCGCGGCGAACTGCGCGCCGCATATTCGGAGGACACTATGAAGATGAACAGAGGACTCGGCAGGGGACTTTCCGCCCTGTTTTCGGACACGGAAGAGGCATACGAAAACGCATCCAAACAGCCGTACGTGACGGACACGCGGCCGAGCGCGCCGCTGCCTGAGGACATCAAGGGCCTGATGGAGGTGGACATCGACCTCGTCCGCCCCAACCCCAACCAACCGCGTAAACATTTCGACGAGGACGCGCTCAACGAACTCGCCGATTCCATCAAAAAACACGGGCTGATCATGCCCATCGTCGTCAACAACATGGAAGACGGCAAATACATGATCATCGCGGGCGAGCGCCGCTACCGTGCGGCAAAGATCGCCGGCAAAACACAGATCCCCGTCGTCGTCCGCGCATATACCGACCGCGAGATCAAGGAGATCTCCCTTATCGAAAACTTACAGCGCGAGGACCTCAACCCCATCGAGGCGGCAAACGCCATGAAACAGCTGATGGACGAGTACCACCTCACGCAGGAAGAGCTTGCCGAGCGCATCGGCAAATCCCGTCCCGCAGTCACCAATACGCTGCGCCTTCTCTCGCTCACGCCCGAGGTCATCGATCTCGTCTCGTCGGGCAGGCTGAGTGCTGGCCATGCGCGCGCGCTGGTCACCCTGCCCGAGGACGTGCAGTATAAGCTCGCGTCGGACGCCATCAAGGACGGGCTGTCCGTGCGCGACATCGAGCGCAACGTGCGCGACTTTTTCGCGTCCCCCGAAGAACTGGAGGAAAAGAAGGAGAAAAAGAAACAGCAGGTCTCCATCGAACTGAAAGACCTCATCGAGCGCATGCGCCACACTTTCAAGACCAAGGTCTCCCTCATCGGCAACGACCGCAAGGGCAGGATCTACATCGACTACTACAATACGGACGATCTGGACCGCATCAGCGAGATCGTCGACCGCGTCGACAAGATGGAAAACAAATAAAGCGGTAAGCCGCTGCCGAACGGCAAAGGTTCGGCCCGCGCCGAAAAGCGCGGTCAAAACTTACGATTGCGGTCAAAATTTAAAAACACCATTCGCCGCCCCGCAAAAATTCGCGGGGCGGCATTTTTACCGCGGGGCAATTTTCTTACCGCGGGACAGAAAAAAGGGAACGCGCGGGCAGTTTTTCCGGCTTTTTATGGGGGGCGCTTGCCCTTGCGGGCAAGCGCCCCCGTGCTCTTTGTGCCCGCCGTGCAAAATGCGCGGCGGGCGGCAATCTTTCCCAAAAAAAAGCAAAAAACGCGGCAAAAAATTGTTGCATCCCCGAGGGGTATCTGCTATAATAGCGCACGGCTTGAAGAGATCAAATTTTTCGGGGTTTCCCCGCAGGTGAAATATGAAAGAAACAGATTTTCCCGTCGATCCGCAGTTCGATAAGCTGATCGCAGAAAAGGCGCCCTGTTCCGCGTGGGGCGTTTTCGGCGCGCACGACCCGTCCCTTCTCTATGCGGACGGGGAGTATTATGCCTTTTCCACGGGCACGTTCGGCGAAAATTATTACCAGATCAGGAGGAGCAAGGACCTCATTCATTGGCAATACGCGGGGCAGGCGTTTCCCAAGGGGATCCGCGCCTCCCTTGCGCCCGTCGTGGACGAGGTGCTCGCCTGCGGGGCGGAACTGAAAAACGACACCCTGTGGGCGCCCGACGTGGTCCCCGCCGCGCAGGGCGGGTATTGGCTGTACGGCTGTTATTCTGCGATGTTCGGCACCAACCATTCGGGCATCTTCCTTGCCTGGTCCGAACAAGCGGCGGGGGAGTATACTCTCGTCGCTCCGCTCGTCTCCACGGGCGGGCACTGGGGCAGCGCTCCCAACGCCATCGACCCGCAGATCTTTTACGACGGAGACAGGATGTACATGACGTACGGCTCCTTCTTCGGCGGTATCCGCATCCTCGAACTGGACCCCGCCACGGGTCTGCGCAAGGACGGGTTTACTCTTGCCGACCATCGGTCCGGCAAGATCACGGACGAAGAGTACTACGGCAAGCTCATTCTCCCTTCCGACAATGTGGAAGGGGGTGTGGTGCACGTGCGCAGAGGGGTGCCCGTCACGCAGGGGGACGTCTTTTCCGAAAAGACGCGGACGGTACAAAAAGACCTCTTCTACCTCGTCGTTTCGGCAGATTCCCTCTTCCGCGACTACAACATGCGCCTGTTTGTCAGCGAACGCGCGGAGGGCGGATTCGTCACCGACCGCTGCGGGCTGCACGGTCTCAAACTTTGCAGTTCGTTCAGCTGGCGGCATTCTTCGCGCGATAAGCGCATCGGTTTCGATTTTGCCGTGCCCGGGCACAACGACCTGTTTACTACGCCCGACGGCGTGGACCTTGTCGTCTACCACAACCGCACGCCCATGAAACAGAAAAAATTTCGCCCGCACTACCTGTTTTTGTCCATGTTTGCCTGCAATTCGCTGGGCTACCTTGTCATGAGCCCCAACCGCTATGCGGGCGAACGTCTGCGCACCGTGCGCAGGGAAGAGCTGGCGGGCAAACAGTTCGATTTTCTCGAGCTCTCCGACGACAACCGCGCCGCCGTGTACGCCGCGCGCGGCCTGACGCTGGAAGAGGACGGGCGCATCACCGTCGGGGCAAAAGAGCGCGGCCGCTGGAAGCTGTACGGCGAGTACTTCATCGCTTTCGATTTCGGCGATCAGCGGTACCACGGCTGCGTCATGCCCGCCTGGATCGAGGCGGAAAAGCGCGCGGGGCTCACCGTCTCCGCCCGCGGCGAAAAGGGACTGCCCTTTTTCATGAATCAGAATTTCGGAGAGGAAACAAAAAACAAGCCGAGATCCTTGTCTTAAAAGGACTCGGTGCGGCAGTGCGGCGCCGAAGGGCGTCGCCTTATTATACGCGCGCGCGACAATTTATAAAGAGGAGTTCTTCTTTTTGTCAGCGGTAAAAAGGGGAGGTAAAATTTGTTGCGTGCGGCGGCGGTATCTGCTATAATACCCTTACAACCAAGCGCCGCCCGTGCGGCAAAAGGAGTGCTATGTACAAATATCTTCGCATCGTCTGTTCGATCATTGCCGCCATCCTGGTCACCGCCTGCATTTTTATCCTGATTTATGTCAATATTCCCGCAGGGCTCGCCGTAGCGGTGGGGGCATTGCTTTTTTTCGTGCTCACTTTGCTTTTTAAATATTTGCAGGAAGAAAAAGAGGCAAAACAGCAGGGTCCCGCCGCGCAGAAGGAGCAGGAACCGCCCGTGCAGGAGCAGCCGCTCGTGCGGCCTTTCGACGATCCCGATAAAAAAGACTGATCTTCGCAGAGCGAACTTAGCGCCCGACCGTATGGTCGGGCGATTTTTTTGTGTGCGGGGTGCGGCAGCTCTTTCAGGAGACATTGCGGCAGGGGAGCGGACAGATCCGCTGCTTTGGAAGGTGCGGCGGGCTTGTCCGCGGCCGCCGCGGCTTCTGCAAACGATTCTTTTTCGGTGCAAACGCCGAAATTCCGGGAAAAACGGGCACATCTCGCCGAAATTCCGGGAAAATCGGCTGCAAGGGTCTTGTATCTGCGGCAGGGGAGAAGGGCAAGACCCACTGTATATAGCGGTGGTCTTTTTGTCTGTGCGCAAAATATGGGCAATGCGCCAAATATCTCCAATTATTTTAAAAAAAGTGAAAAAACTGTCGTTTTTTTGTTGACTTTTACGGGTATATATGGTATAGTATTCAAGCTGTCGCAAGAGAGCACCTCCAAAACGCCTGACAAACAGTCAGATCGCAGAAATTTGTCAAAAAACTTTCAAAAAACTTGAAAAAAGTATTGAAAAATGTTTGACTTCTTCTGGCAGATATGATATAGTAGTTAGGCTGTCGCAAGAGAGCAGCCCAACAGAATATCCTGAGAAGGGAAAGCGAGAAAGCGTTCGAAAAAAACTTGAAAAAAGTGATTGAAAATGCTTGACAAGCTAAACCGGATGTGATATAATGAGCGGGCACCCGTGTGAACGGTTTCCAAAATCATCAAAATCTGACAAGCGAAAAAACTTGAAAAAAGTTTTGAAAAACGCTTGACAAAAGAAATCGGATATGATAGAATGGAAAAGCTTTCAACGAGAGCACCGAACGAAGTTCGGTATTACGCAGATTAAAAATTGAATAGAAGGAAATGAATTAAACATTCTCGCAAGAGAAAGTTTGAAAGTTTCTGTCAATTAACTTTTAGTACACAAGTACTCAAAGAACAGTCAGCAAAATAACGTTAGAGCAGTTGCTCGCAAGAGCAGCTTTAAGCAATTAAACTTAAGAGTTTGATTCTGGC
>CALVHV010000120.1 GCA_944328845.1 uncultured Clostridia bacterium
GCTCCGCTTCCACATCTTTCTGGAGTACGTCGCGCGTATCGTTGCGGATAAGATAGTTCAGCGCCCACGTCTGGATGCCCGTCAGCGACTCGTTGTCGCGGATGGCGGGAATGTTCGAAAGCGCCTGATCCAGCCGCCTGTTGAGCAGCTTGACCGCATATCCGATGTGCCTTTTGTCCATGGACAGACCTCGATTGTTAGGGTATCTAACATTATACTGATTTAATAAATTTTGTCAACGGAATCGGCGCCTCGTGTGTTATGGTTTTGTGAAATTTATCGGCATAAAAAAACCCTCTCCTTAAGAGAGGGCTTTGCTGTTCAGCGTTGTTTTGTCGACCTGCCCTGCACAAGGAAAGGACTGTGCGTGGCACTGAAAGAAGGCAGTTCTTCCGCGTCGCCTGCAAGGAGGTGAAGCATCACTTCCGCACCCGTTTCGGCAAACTCTTCGCACCCGGCGTCGATGGTCGTCAGAAAACCGGGCATACGCATCATGCGCTGGATATTGTCGCAGCCGACAATGCCGTAATCGATCCCCGCTTCCTTGCCGCGCTGTTCCAATGCCTGCACGACGATAAAGGCGATGATATCGTTAAAGCAGAAAATGCCGTCTATCCCGTCTGCAACGAGCTTATCGATCATCTCATCGAAATCCTGCTCGCGGATGTAAAAGATCTTATCTTCTTTCAGCTGCACGCCGTGCGCGGCGAGCGCCTCGCAAAATCCGTTTTGCCTGTCCAGGCAGACTTTGATGTCGTGCCAGCTGCCGATGTAAGCAAAATTCCGATACCCGCAGGAATACAGGTGCTCCCCTGCCGTTCTGCCCGCAGACACTTCGTCGGCGTTGACGCCGCGCATCCCGTAAGGCGATCCGTCCCTGCCGAAAATGATGAACGGGATCCCCGTCCCCTTAATAAAATCCGCCGTTTCCGCATCCGGTTCGAGGAAGGAAAGAATGCCGTCCGGCTTGCGCGCGATGACCCTGCGGATGAGTTCGTAATCGACATATGCCGACCGCCCGTTGTTGGAAAAAATAATGGAATTGTAGCCCTTTTCCTCAAACCTTTTGGAAATGATGTCCGTCGTAAACGAATAAAACGGATTGATCAGGTCATCGAAGATGATGGCGATGGTATGGGTGGATCCGCTGCGCAGCCCCGAAGCATTCATATCTACGATATAGCCCAGCTCGCGGCAAGCGGCGTTGACCTTCTCTTCCACCTCTTTCGTATAATAGGGTTTTTTGTTGAGCACGCGCGAAACGGTATTGACCGAGAGCCCCGTCTTCGCCGCAATATCCTTTAAAGTTACTTTCTTTTTGTTTTCTTCCATATCGACCAGCCTTTAGGGAAACGTTAATCTGTATGGTAATAGGTTACCACATCCGAAAAAATCTGTCAACAGTTCGCAAAAAAAATCGGGCTCTTTCCGCAAAAATGTTGCCGTGGCGCTCTCTTTTCACCTTGCCCGCCGCCCTTTTGGCGCGGTGCGGAAAAGCCGCTGAAAAAGGAAATTGAAGGAAGGAACAAATTTTATCAAAAATTTTTGAAAAAAGCGTAAAAATCGTTTTACTTTTTTTAAAAATCATGTATAATAGATTATGCTGTTTTGAACGAGGTGTAGCGCAGTTTGGTAGCGCGCTTGGTTAGGGACCAAGAGGTCGTGGGTTCAAGTCCCGTCACCTCGACCACAAAAAAGGACATTGCATTTCGGCAATGTCCTTTTTTGCATATGGTACGAACCCACGACCTCTTTTTAAAACAGGGCTCCCGAAAATTACGCGTAAGCGAAATTTTTGGGAAGAGGAGAAACGGAGGCGAACGCGAACATTGCCCTGCCCTTTTTTATACAGGGCAATGTGAGAAATCAGCCGATAGTTTCGACGAGGGTTCAAGTCCCGTCACCTCGACCACAAAAAAGGACATTGCATTTCGGCAATGTCCTTTTTTGCATACGGGACGAACCCACGACCTCTTTTTAAAACAGGGCTCCCGAAAATTACGCGTAAGCGAAATTTTTGGGAAGAGGAGAAACGGAGGCGAACGCGAACATTGCCCTGCCCTTTTTTATACAGGGCAATGTGAGAAATCAGCCGATAGTTTCGACGAGGGTTCAAGTCCCGTCACCTCGACCACAAAAAAGGACATTGCATTTCGGCAATGTCCTTTTTTGCATACGGGACGAACCCACGACCTCTTTTTAAAACAGGGCTCCCGAAAATTACGCGTAAGCGAAATTTTTGGGAAGAGGAGAAGTCGATTTTTTTTACAGAACGGAACGCGCCCAAGCTGCGATTTCCTCTTCGCTTTCCGCCGTGCGCGAACCGCGCACGGAAAGCCCCTTTACCAAATGCGCGCCCTTGCAGAGTTCTTTCAGATCCCCTTCGCTGCGGCCCATGCCGCTGCCCTCATTGGAGCAGAAAGGCGCGATCTTTTTCCCCGCAAGGTCATACTTCTCCAAAAAGGAAAAAACGGCCATCGGCATCGTACCGCACCAGTTCGGATATCCGACAAAAAGGATATCGTACCCCTCCAGAGAAGCGGGGCAGCTTTCCAGCTGCGGACGGGCACCCTCGAGCAGTTCCCGTCTCGCCTCCTCGCAGCAGGCACGGTAATCCTTGGCGTATTCTTTGACCGTGCGGATCTCAAACAGTTCCCCGCCGACAGCTTTTTGCACCATCTCGGCGGCGAGCTGCGTGTTTCCCTTTTCCAGTTCCACAATAGAACCGTTGCGATAGTTTTGTCCCTTTCTCGAAAAATAAACGATCAGAATCTTTTTCATCTTGTTTCTCCTTTTTCAGGCATTGAACATACACTTCTCGCTTTGGAACATCTTTGTCAGGACAAAGACGAGCAATCCGATATACACGGCGTTGCTTACAAGCGTTACGGCGAGACAGACGGGCGAAAGGGATGCCGAGAAGATCTGCGACATCATCTGCACGCAGTTATAAGCGGGGATGAGGAATGCCGCAGGGTTTTTGACCGTGCCGAAGATCATGGAAGAAAGCCCCAACAGCATGACGACGACCATGACGGGCATGGAAAAGGTCGTGGCTTCCTTGACGCTCTTTGCGTACGAGGACAGAATAGAAATGACGGAAACGATGAGCAGGACCGCCGAAAGCATGACGGCAAACAGAGCCACATACTGCCCCGCCGTATAGGCGGCAAACATATCCCCTATATTCCCGCCCATCAGTTTGGGCATGGCAAGGAAAGTGCCGATAAACGAACTGATCGCGGAGAGCGCCGAGAGCACGGACAGGGAACAGATCTTGCCGATGACCAGTTCGCCGCGGCGGATGGGCGTGACGAGAAGGGTGGCGATGGTGCCGCGCTCCTTTTCGCCCGCGATAGATTCGGGCGCGATGCCCAGGCACCCGCTGAACAAAAAGGTAAGCACGAGGAAAGGCAACAGCATGGCATAATAAGACGCCTCCGCCTCTTCCTTGGTGGAGAGATCGCCGCCGCCCGTTCCGTTGACGTCAAAGCGGTTGCTGACCGCGTTTTCCAGCGCGTCCAGCATCCCCGCCACGGCACTGTACGCCGTACTCGAACGCATCTGCGCGGAGTCGTACCAGATCTGTACATCCGGCGTCCCTTCCCCTCCCGGCGGCGCATATGCCCCGCCCGCGAGGATGGCGTCGAAATTTTCGGGGAAAAGAATGAGAAGCTGCGTCTTTCCCTCTTTGATCTCCTCTTTGATCTCTTCCGTCTGCGATGCGTCCGCCTCTTCCAGCGTGTACGCATCCTGCCCCTCGAACAGAGCGGAAAAGCTTGCCGAAGGATTGACGATCTTCAGCGTATAGGAAGGCTCCTGTTCATAAAACACCGAACCGAGCAGCGTATACACGAGAAAAATGAGCACGCCCGGTAAAATAAGCGTTCCCAACACGAGGCGCGGATCTTTGAAAAAGCGCGCAAATTCCTTGCGCATGATGGTGAGTACGTTTTTCATTCCCCTGCCGCCTCCCTGTACAGATCGAAGAAAGCGTCTTCCATGCTTTTGCCGCCGCGCACTTCTTCCAACGTTCCCTCTTTGACCATCTTGCCGCCGATGATGACGCCCACGCGGTCGCACAGTTTTTCCACGAGCGAAAAGATGTGCGTGGAGAGAATGATGCTCTTGCCCTGTGCTTTGAGTTCGAGCAAAAAGTCGGTGACCACCTTGGCGGTGAGCACGTCCAGCCCGTTGGTCGGCTCGTCAAAGATGATGACGGCGGGGTCGTGAATAATGGAAATGACGAGAGAGACCTTTTGCTTCATACCCGTGGAGAGGTCGCCCACTTTGACTTCGGCAAACTTGTCGATGCCGAACTTTGAGAACAGTTCCCGCTCGCGTTTTTGGATGACGTCCTCTTCCATTTTGTGCAATTTCCCGAAAAAGCGGAAAAGATAAGCGGGCGTGAAAAAGTCTTCCAGTTTGAGTTCGCCCGTCAGAAAACCGATGGAGGCGCGCACCTGCTCCGGCTGTTTTTCCACCGAATAGCCCGCCACGCCCGCTTCGCCCTCGTCCGCGCGGATGAGGGTGGCGAGAATGCGCAGCATGGTGGTCTTACCCGCGCCGTTGGGGCCGAGCAAGCCGTAGATCTCCCCCTTATAGGCGGTGAAATCCAGCCCGTCCAGCGCCACTTTTTTCGTCGCGCCCGTCTTTTCGAGGCGGCGCTGCTTGCGCGTGAGCGTAAATGTCTTTCTGATCTTGCGTGCAAAAATCACTTCC
>CALVHV010000121.1 GCA_944328845.1 uncultured Clostridia bacterium
CGCACGGCCCGTGCCCTTCTGTCTCCAGGGCTTGACCCCGCCCCCGCGGACTTCCGTACGGGTGAGCGTGCTCTTGGTGCCCTGTCTCTCGTTGCAAAGACGCGTGACCACTGCCTGATGGATCAGGGGTTCGTTGTATTCCGCGCCGAAGATCTTGTCGGAAAGGGTCATCTCGCCCGCTTCCGAACCGTCCATTTTATAGATTTTAACGATAGGCATATCTCTTACTCTCCTTATTTGGACTTCACGCTGTCACACACGGTGACGATGCTGCCCTTGGGACCGGGGATAGCGCCTTTGATGAGGAGCGCGTTTCTCGCCGCGTCCACCTTGACGATTTCAAGGTTCTGAACGGTGACTTTTTCGTGACCGTACTGTCCGGGCATATGCTTCTGTTTGAAAACTCTGCTCGGCGTGGAGTTTGCACCCATGGAACCGACCTCTCTGTGTACAGGGCCGACGCCGTGCGTTTCTTTCAGGCGGCGCTGGTTCCATCTCTTGATGACGCCGGAGAAGCCGTGGCCCTTGGATACGCCCGCGACGTCCACTTTGTCGCCTTCCTTAAACGTATCTGCCGTAACTTCTTTGCCCACTTCGAAAGCGGAGAGATCGGAGAGACGGAACTCTTTGAGCACTTTCTGGGGTTTGACGCCCGCTTTTTTGAACTGCCCGAGTTCGGGTTTGTTGACGCGCTTTTCGCTCGTCTCGTCAAAACCCAGTTTGAGAGCGGCGTAGCCGTCTTTTTCCACCGTCTTGATCTGCACCACGGGGCAGGGACCCGCTTCCACTACCGTGACAGGGATCACTTTCCCTTCCGGAGTAAAGATCTGCGTCATGCCGACTTTGCGGCCGATGATTGCTTTATTCATTGATAAAGTTCACTCCTTAAAATTTTATTGCGAATACCTTGACGAAACAAAGTATTACTTGACTTGGATTTGTTTGACCTTCTTATAAGGTTACAGCTTGATCTTGATGTCCACGCCTGCGGGCAGATGCACGCTGTCCAGAAGCTTTGCATTGGGGCTGTAGATGTCGATGATCCTCTTGTGGGTGCGGATCTCAAACTGCTCGCGGCTGTCCTTGTCTTTGTGGGGCGAGCGAAGGATGGTAACGATCTCCTTTTCGGTAGGCAGAGGGATGGGGCCGCCGATCTTTGCGCCCGATTTCTGCATAGCGTCCACAATGCGCTGCGCCGCGAGGTCTACGAGTTCGTGATCGTATGCGGCGAGTTTGATTCTGATTTTCTGTCCTGCCATTTTGACTGATTCCTCCGTTTTTTATACTAACTTTACGTCAACTGAGCCGTGTGTGTCGAAGTCTCTGAGAAAAATAAATGCCATTCTATATGGAATACGGAATGGCTGCACTTCGGTTAGTCGCAGGGATCGAGTCCCCACATTTGTCGGCATAAATTATCTTCGCTTTGGGCGCAATTTTGCTGTTGTTTATCCTTGCAACCCGAAGCGATTAAGTAACTTTACGCCTCAACCCTATTACACAGCTTATATACTATACCACAGGACACAAGATAAGTCAAACAATTTTTCTCTGTTTTTTAAATTTTTTCCGCAGAAATTTGGCTTTTTTTGGCAAGTTTTGCCGAAAATGAAAGGCTTTTTCTCTTTTTGAAAATACCTTTCCTTTCTGCCCGTCCCACCCTGTCCGGCAGGCTTTTCCCCGCCCTGTTTTCCCGTTCGGCGTGTCTTTTCACCGCCCCTTTTTCTCTTTTCCGCGCTTTTTCCCTTCTCCCCTTCCGCGCTCTCCCGCATTTTCCCTTTGCTCCATTCGCCCCCATAATCTTCCCCCTTTCCTTATTTATATATAGGGAACGTCTGCCCCCCCGCAGCGGACGGCAAGCCGCAGGCGCGGCAGACACACCCAACACGATGCGCGGCGGCAATAAAGAAAAAGGGGCGGCACCCGCACGATTGCGGGAGCCGCCCCCCCCTTTTGTTGTTTACGATCTTTTTTCATTCGGGGAAAGGTCCTTTTCCCCTTTCGCCCCGAAAAAATGGCGTGCCTTACTCTTTCTCCTCATAAAAAGGCGAGATCGAAGCCTGCGCAAGCGCAAAGCGCAACCTCCCACCGTAAAATTGCAGGGAAAAATTTTCCGAGCGGGATTCGAGATAGGAATACAGGCTCTCCATGATGCGGCCGCGCTCTTGGAGCGGCGCCCGCCGCTTCATCTCCACCGCAATGACCGTACAATCTGGCGTTCCGAAATCGGCGGCGTAGGCACGCAGGACGCTCCCCTCGCTCAGTTCCCCGAGACGGGTACGCACCTCTTCCAACGTCTCTTGGGGCAGAGCGCACGCCCGCAAAGGAGTCCCCTTTTTCCACTGCGACGCGGCCGACTTGTCCTGCGCGTCCTGCGAAAGCTCGGGCGCACTGGAGCGATATTCCTGCAACAGCGCCTCGTCTCCAGAGCGCAGTGCAAACTGCCCGATGGCGTCCAGACAGCTGTCACAGAGTTCGTAATTGACGCGCATCGCCTTGCGGAATTCCTCCACACACCGCCCGTCCATCTCGTCAAACCAGATCCTGGCGCGGTAAAAATGCGCAAACGAGGCGTTTTCGTCCTGCGCGAGCATCTCATCGGCGATCTGCATGGCGGTGTCGTTTTCGATGCCGTAAAACGCCTGCAGGCAAAGCACCTGCTCGTCCAGAGGCAGGCGTTTCCCTTCCGCAGCGGCTGTGCGGTATTTTTCCATCTGTTCCTTGCGCGAAAGGTAAAAGTTCTCGCGCAGGAAGGGATAATTGCCGCGCAAAGACTCGAACGCCTTTTCGTCCGCAAACCGCAGCAGTTTTTTCTGCTCGGCGCTGTAATTTTCGTCCGTCTCCTCTTTCGAAACGTCGTATTCGTCCACCCCCATCGCCTCCATGCGCTGGCGCAAGGTGGGATGCGTAGACACACGCGCGGGCAGTTCCTGCCGCATGATCTGCCGCCACATTTCCCCGTACTTTTCCCGGTAGGAGTAAAAATTGGCAAGATCGCGCGAGACAATATCGCGCGGCGGCTGTTCCGACTCGTAGCAGTCGTAGCTCATCTCGCGCTGGGGCATCTCGTTATACAAATAGAACTCCGTCCCCTTTGCGGTGGCATCGATGAACGCGCGGCAGCTGCCCAGCTCGATCACTTTTTCGTCCGCGAGGATCTCGTGATGGCGCATCGCAAAGACGTTGTAGCTTTCCGACGCCATGATGATGCGCAGCGCCGTTTCGCTGAGGAAAAGGGAGGCCACGCCGCTGAAAAAGCTGTCGCCGCCCTCCGCCCAACGGCGGTGCGCCCTGTAAAAGATGCGGCCGCGCCCGGTATCCACGTTGACCACGTGCGCGACTTCGTGCAGCATGACCGCGTACAATTCCTCGCGCGTGAGCAGGGCACATTCGACGGCATTCAGCCCGATACAGATATCCCCGCCCTCTTCCCGCACGCCGATGCCGTCCGACACCAGCGAAAGGCGCAGCCGCCTGCGGCAGCCTGCCGCCTCCGCCGCGCGGCGCACCTCGGCAAAGATCAGCGGGAACTCCTGTTCCGAAACAAACAGGCGCGGCGGCGTCTTTTCCGACAAGACAAAGACTTTTTCAAACAGTCCCGTCAGCAGGTATACGCCGAACAATGCGGCGATCGCCGACCAGGAAGCGCGCGTTGCACCCAGAAACAGATACAGCAGAAAAATGAGGACGATGAGAAAGGCGACCCATACGTTCCCCTGACGGATGCGCCTGTGCGCCTCCCGTTCCGCCGCCTTGTAGTCCTCTTCCACCGATTTTTGCATTTCCAGGCCGTAATTGTAAATTTCGCGCGCCGTCTTTTTATCGAATTGATTTTTGAATTTTTTTGTCCGCACGATATTGACCGCCGCACAGACGATCAGCCCCGCCGCGCACGCTGCGCACAGCGGGATCCAGAGCGCCGGAAACTTTGGCAGCAAAGACATTCCCGCCAAAATTGCCGCGATGATCACGGCAAGGGCGCACGCCGCGGAAACGATCGTTAAAAGCCACTCATTACGTCTTTCTCCCGTATGTCCTTCCATTTCCTTCCCTCCTCACAGGCTGCCTTTATCATAACACAAAATATCCGCGTTTTCAACCCTATCTCAAATTTTCTGCGGGTTTTGATACTTTTCCCGCAAAAAAATCCAAAAACAGGAAACGAGGTTTTGTAAGAAAGCCCGCCCGCAGTTTTTACTAAAATATTGCAAAATATAAAAAAGAATGTTATACTGTTGCAGAACACCCGCGCAAAACGAGCGGGCGCCAAGGAGAAAAACAATATGCCGCTTGTCAATGCCAAATGCACAAACTGCGGCGGGACCTTGCAGGTAGACAACGCCAAAGAAGCCGCCGCCTGCCCCTTTTGCAACGGGTTCAAAAGCATTTCCCTCTTCTGGAAATGCAAAAAATGCGGGATACAATATATTCGCGAAAAATAAGCGACAACGAGGCGGGCTCTTGCCCGCCTCGTTGTCGCCGTCTCTGCTCCGAACAAATAAAAAAGCGCCCGTCCGTACGAAAAACGAGTGCCTTTTTGAAAAACCGCCCGACGAAAGTTTCGTCGGGCGGAAATTTTTACAGGATACCGATCGCCAGGATTTTTTTTTTTAATGCTACGGCGACCACCGAGATCAGCTTGATGAGGATGTTGATG
>CALVHV010000122.1 GCA_944328845.1 uncultured Clostridia bacterium
GGCAGGACAAAAACTGCCTTGCCGCTTTGTCTTCTTTTTCTGCTTTTTTAAAGGTAGCATAGATGCACAGTTCGCGCATCGGGTCGCGCGGGTCGATGCATTGTTCGTGTTCCGCTTCTCCCAACGTGATAAAAAAATCTCCGCTATCTGCCGTAAATTCCTGTTCGGGCGTCTTTATCTTGCCTCTGCCCGAAAGCACAAAGTGAAATTCCAGGCTGTTTTCCGCATGACGGTGCAGGGGAATCCCTCCCAGCATGGTCTCGTCCGAAATGCGAGCCGCCTCCATCCGCAGTCCGTTGTATACAAAATAATTTCCGCTCAGTTCCCGTACCATGTCTCTATTATAAGCGCCCGATCGAAAAAAGTCAATAGTTACGCTTATGCGACAAAGTTAAAAAATCATGTCGCATTACAGTCTATCATTTGCGCGGCTGTTTTGGTATAATCGAAGAAAAAAGGAGAAAAGACATGACCGTTTCAGAATATCTCGCAAAAGTCGACCAAGTCAACGAGCAGGGCCGCTACAAGGCGGACTGGTGCTCTCTCAGCGCGCACAAGACGCCCGCATGGTTTCAGGACGCCAAGCTGGGCATTTTTATCCATTGGGGCGTTTTCTGCGTTCCGCAGGCGTTCAACGAGTGGTATCCTCGCCATATGTACCGCGAGGGCTCTCCCGAGCACGCCGATTTCAAAAAACGCTTCGGGGACATGAAGCATTTCGGCTACAAAGACCTCATCCCTCTCTTCACCGCGCCTAAATTCGACGCGGAGGAGTGGATGCAACTCTTTCAGGAGGCGGGGGCAAAGTATGTAACGCCCGTCGCGGAGCACCATGACGGGTTCCAGATGTACGCCAGCGAGCTTTCCCGCTGGAACAGTGCGCAGATGGGGCCGCATCGCAACGTGCTCGGCGAACTGAAAGAGGCGGCGGAAAAGCGCGGGCTTGTCTTTTGCACCTCTTCCCACCGCGCCGAACATTACTGGTTCATGAACGGAGGCAGGGCATTCGACAGCGACGTAAACGACCCCGCCTACGATGACTTTTACGGCCCCGCCGTGTATAACGACGAATTGAAGGACGCCTTGCCGAGAGATTTGTATTCTGTGAATATACAGTCTCCCCGCATCGGCGAGCATCTGGACAACTGGCTCGCCCGTTGCGCGGAGATCGTCGACGTCTATCGTCCCGCCATGCTGTATTTCGACTGGTGGATCGCCAACGAGGTGTTCCGTCCTTATCTCAAGAGGTTTGCCGCCTACTATTACAACCGCGCCGAAGAATGGGGCAGGGAAGTGACTATCTGTTATAAACTCAATACTTTCCCGCTGGACGCCGCCACTTTCGACGTAGAGCGCGGCCAGCTGAGCGGAATCCGCATGCGCCCGTGGCAGACGGACACTGCCATCGCCGTCAATTCGTGGGGATATACCAAGAACAACGAGTTCAAGCGCGCGGAAGACATCGTCGCCGATTTTGTGGACATCGTCAGCAAAAACGGGTGCTTTATGCTCAATGTGGGGCCTCAGCCGGACGGGACCATCTGTAAAGAGGAGAGGGAAGTTCTGCAAAACATCGGTGCGTGGATGCGCGTCAACGGCGAAGGTATTTACGGTACGTCTCCCTGGAAAGTGTTTGGCGAGGGGCCTACCGTCATACCCGAAGGGCAGTTTACCGATACGGGCAGAGAAGCGTTCACTCCCGAGGATGTACGCTACACTTGCAAAGGGGATCATATCTATGCTTTCCTTCTCTCCGCAAAGGAAGGGGTCGACGGGGCAGTTCTCAGATCGCTTGCGGGCGGCGAGATCCCCGGAGAGTCTATCCTCGTCGAAAGTGCGCATGTGTTGGGTAGGGAGGATGTCGAAGTGCGCATTTCTCCTGCAAAAGATGCGTTGCGCCTGTCTTTTTCCAAAAAAGTACAATCGGAGTACCCTGTCTGTGTCAGCCTGAAGATCAAATAAAATGCTTTACGTCGAGCTTTGGGGACTGCACGTCAATGTGTATGCGCAGATCGCAGGGTTTGTCGGGATGGCGGTTCTTGTCTGGTCGTATCAACTCAGGCGCAAGGGATTTTTTGTTGTCAATACCCTTGCGATGGCGATCTTTCTGCTCGAATCCTGCCTGTTGTACGCAGATGCGGATACCTTTACGGGCATCGTGCTCAATGCCGCCGCCATCGTCCGCAACCTGCTTATGCTCTTTTGTACCGTGCGGCTGAGGCGCGAATTGCCCTTTTGGGCGGCGGGGCTCTTGCTCGTCGGGGTCTGGGCGGTCTGCGCCTTTCGCCTCGGCGCGTGGTATACGTGGCTCCCGCCCGTTCTGCAGACGATTTTTACTCTGTGCTCGCTCAAAAAGAATTATTATCTTTTAAAGGCGGGGGCGCTGGTGCTGGAGGGCGGCAACTTTTTTTACAATCTGAGCGTGGGCGCCTATATCGGCGTACTCCGTCAGGTGATTATCCTGTGCGGACTCGTTGCGGGCATCGTCGTGCATTTCCATCGGCTGCGCGCGGTTAAAAAACAGTCTCATTCTGTGTCCGCGGAGGAAAAACAAATTCTGTAAAAGTGTGGCTTTTTGTGTGCGAACATGGTATAATGTCCCTGCCGAAAGATTCGGCGCATCGGGCGGAATCCGCCGCAAAAGGGATGTCATGGATTATTTTGTTTCCGATCTTCACGGATATTACGGCCTGTTCTGCCGTCTGCTGGATAAAATCAAATTCAGCGGGCAGGACAGGCTGTTCGTGCTGGGGGATATGATCGACAAGGGGCCGGAGAGTATCCGTCTCGTAAAGATGATCTTTTCTCTGCCCAATGCGTATTGCATTGCGGGCAATCACGAATACGATTTTTTAAAGTACTACCGCGCGCTGATGATGCAGACGGAGGACTACGACGCAGTTATGTCTCGGCTGAAAGAATATTTTTCGGACGGAGAGTTGCTCGACTGGGAAACGGTGGACCGCCTGGACTTGCTGCCCTTTTTTGTCGAAGGGGAAAATTTTATCGGCGTGCATGCGGGCATCCCCGTGCGGGCGGGGAAGCTTTTGCCCCTCAGCGAGGTGAGCGCCGAACAGTTTGTCTACGACAGGCGGTTCAAGGATATAGACGTCTTGCCGCAGGGCGAAAGGTGCGTCCTGTTCGGGCATACGCCTGTGCGTGCCCTTTCGGGAAAGGACGAAATTTTGCTGTATCCTCGCGCGGATGCGCAGGGAAGGGGCGGTATAGAGGAATATTGCAAGATCCATCTGGATACGGGCGTCTATCTGAGCGGCGTGCTGGGGTGTCTTGCGGCTGATCCTTGTCGGGCGATCTATGTTTCCGAATGGTGATTTTCAGGAAAAAGATATTCGTTTCGTGCTTTTAAAAAACACCCGAAAAGGGTGTTTTTTTCATGGTAAAAATATGCCATGCATAAGTGGTGTGGGTAGGTTTTGTCTTATTATCAAACAGAAAAAGGTCACCAGTTTGTGGGTGACCTTTTGGGTTGGTTGGGTTTGAACAAGGAGTAGTTAGTCGGACAGTCCTAATAAATAATCGGCACTTATATTAAAAGTTTTACAAATCAAGTATATGCTTTCTGCATTAGGTTGAATTTTACCTGTTGTCCAATCAGAAACGCTCATTGCCGATATTCCGACTTTTTTGGCAAACTGACGCTTACTTAAACCTGTTTCTTTTATAAAATCGCTTAATCGGATTGCAAATAAATTTTCCATATATAAATTGTAAGACAAATTTTACAAAAAATCATTGACATAAGATATGTCTTATATTATAATATACACAATCGTAAGATATAGCTTACGAAATATTATCAAAGAGGCATACAAAAATGGAAGAAGAACCCGTAAAAAAGACTTCAAAATGTGTATACTGCGGACATTATGAAGGCTATTATACAAAAGGATTGCATCGCTTTGAGCGTGCAAAACAAGGCTTTTGTAAGCAACACGAGAAAATAGTGGAAAATGGTGATACGTGTGAATGCTGGGAAACAAATCGCCGTCGATTTTATTTTCGTAAGAGAGTAATTTCAAGAGCTTTATATGAAATGTTGATGGATATCTCAGCGATACGTCAAATTATTCAGGAAGAACAGGAGGAAAGGGAAAATTTATAATGGACACACAAAATATACATACTTGTAAAAATTGCCGTTATTACAATGCGTTTTATGTTAAATGTGCCTATTCTTTTGATAAACATAAAGCAGGATTTTGTTCGCAACAGCAAAAAGGAGTTTATAAAGACGAGAAATGCGACTTATACAAAAGCAGACCGCAAAAAGAAAATATCGTGACGGTTGAACATCTCGACATTGCCATTAAAGATTTAGAAGAACTTGTACAAATATTTTATAATTGTGATCACTGAAAATGGCAACATCAAAAAACTATAGAGGAAAATGAATGTGAGCAGAGGGAAATGCAGTTCTCGTCTTTCCGTCGAACAGAAAAAGACCACCCGTTTGGGTGGGGACGGTAAGTCACCGCCGAAACCCCTGAAGGGGACCCCTCGGCGGAGCGGCGGGCTGCGCCCTTGCCCGAA
>CALVHV010000123.1 GCA_944328845.1 uncultured Clostridia bacterium
TGTTCTTATACGTCACTTCCAGCGCGCCGATCAGGTTCAGTCCGTCCGCAATATCCAGCGTGAGTTCTCCCGTCACGGAAAGGCCGAGTTTCTCATCTGCGTACGAAAGTCCGATCTCAAACTTCTTTCCTTCGATGAGGGCGAGAATGCTGTCGATGACAGGTTCCAGCGACGGTGCCCCGCTCACGTCCCAGACGTTCGCTTCTTCCGTTGCATAAACTTCTGCGTTCAGGTCCTTGACCTGTATTCCCGCAAAGTTCACACCTTCGCTCTCGATACCGATCTTGTCCCCGTCCGTGCTCAGGCGCACTTCCGCTTCTATCCCTTCGATCACAGCCGCGATGCGCAGCGCATCTCCATCTTCCCAGATTCGGATGCTTTCAAGGAGCGCCGTTACGTCTATGTTCTCCAGCACCTGCGACAGCGCTTCTGCTTCCGCACTGCCTTCCGCTCCCAAAAGCTGGGTAAGCTTGGATACGCTCACATACCCCTTCGCGCCGAACAGTTCCGCATACAGCTTTCCGTCTGTATACGCGATTTTTACCTGTATGCTCCCTGCGTTCAGCTGGCCGTACACTTTCAGTCCGTCCGCAAACAGTACATCCAGTGCATACCCGATCTCCGCGCTCACGCCTTCCGCTTCTACGCGAAGCGTACCCGCAGCGGTCAGGCCGCCCTTTTCCAAAATCTTCTGTACGGGCGCGAGATACTTCGTCACCGCGCTCAGGCTCACAAACTCGCCTTTCAACGCCGTTACATCCGCGTCGCCTGCGCACAGTTCGACCTGCATTCCCGCTGCTTCCGCTTTCAGCTTGCCTTCCGACACGCTGTATTCCGCTTCCACAAGCAGTTCGCCCGTTTCCGTTCCTGTGACCGCGCTCAACAGCCCGCCCACATTCAGCTGTGCGCTCAGCCCTTCTTCCGTCAGGCTCAGACCGCGCACCAGGTCTTCATAGTCAAGCTGCAACAGGCTCTCCACCAGCGTCTCTACGGAAAACGAAGGAATGGCGGGAAGTTCTGCACCCGCAAGCTCCGCCACTGCGCTCACCAGTTCCGCGATCTCGTCCGCGCTCCCTTTCAGGCGCACTTCGTACACGTTCACGCGCACTTCGTCCGAGACATAGCTCACCTGCAGCGGCAAGGTGATGTTCTTATACGTCACTTCCAGCGCGCCGATCAGGTTCAGTCCGTCCGCAATATCCAGCGTGAGTTCTCCCGTCACGAAAAGGCCGAGTTCCTCGTCTGCGTACGAAAGCCCGATCTCAAATTTCTTTCCTTCGATCAGGGCAAGGATATCCTGCACCATGGGCGCAAGGTCGACCGCCTGCGTTACGTCTTCCCTAGGCGGACAAACCGTGCCCGGAACGACATGCAAAGATACGCCGAGATCGCTCAATTCAGCGTCGATACTGCTCCAACGGATCTCTTCTTCGTTGCGGACAAAAGAAAACCTGAGAGGAAGGACCAAATCACCGAGAGGCAGAGAACAGACGATCGTCGCCCCTGTATCCGTCTCCTCAAGCGTCCCGTTTCCGATCGCACTTTCCAAAGAGGCAAGATCCAGCCCTCCCAGATCGGGAAGGAAAGACGAACAATCGGAAAGAGCAAGTTTTCCGAAAAAGTCGCGGTATCGCAGGAAGATGTTTCCCTCTTCATAAGAAAGGTAGAGATCCCCCACGCACAGCCTGAGTCCGCCGAACTGACCGCCCGCCATCGAAAGGACGGCGTCTCCGTAGATCTTGGTGCCGGAAACATCCGCCTCCAACGCGAGCAGAGATTCCTCTTCGGACAGAAGCGGCGCAAAGCCCGCAGACAGATAATCCAACGCCGTAAGCGTTTCCTCTTCCGGCGTGGTCACCGCCGCATTGGCATACTTTTTGAAATATGAGTCGTACGCGGAAATATCCACTTCCGAAAGTTCGTACGAGTAAGTGGTTACGTTGCTCCCCTTACAATTCGCCTCAAATCCTTTTTTGGAGGAGTACTCTTCAACGGTCTCCAAAGAAGTGATCGTCCAGTCTTCGCGAAAACGGAAGATCAGCTGTGCTGAAGAGAAAGAGGGATAATCGTCCAGATCGCCCATGGTGCGCATCTGACGCTTGTAATATTCCGCGGCATCCTTTTTTCCCGTCTCAGCATCTTCGCGGACAGACAAAGACACGGTGAGGACATACTCCTCCCCGTCCTTTTCAACAGTGGCATCCGGCGTGAGCAGCGTTTCTTCCGTGATGACATAATCGCTGAACTCCGTTGCCCACAGCCCGTAGCGGTTGATGTGCTGTTCCTTTTTGAGCACTTCGGCGGGTTCGCCAGTCGACCACTCCGTGTCGAAGCCGTTCCAATCCGACTTATTGTCCGAAGCGGCATAGCGCACGACGGCGAGATCCTCGCCGTAAAAACGCTGCATCGCCTTGGAAGGCGCAAACGAACTTTCTCCCGTACTGATCGCCGTGACGATGAGAACGCCCTCTTTATAATCTTTGCTGCTGAGGACGTTTTGCTTGACGTTGACCATTCCGCCCAACGCAGAGGCGTTGGCGACGGAAGTGCTTTCCGTATGATAATATTCCTGCATGGACAGCTTTCCGATGATGTAGCCGATATTCTCCAGAGCACTGTGATCTTCGGGAAGGCTTCCGTCTTCGGGCGGATCGAGCCTGATGCTGTACGACTGCATCACGGGCAGGTCGGAACCCTGCGCGCTCTCTCCTCCGCTGAATAATTTAAAACATACGAATACAGCGGACAGCAGCAAAAGCGCCGCAACCGCCAAAATAAAAATTCTTTTCTTGATCGATTTCTTTTCGCCTGAACGCATAGACATCGCTCTCTCAAAAATGTCATATTTTTTTGTGACAATTACATTATAATAGGTTTGTCACAAAAAGTCAAGAAAATCATAAAAAAATATGACAAACCGGAGCGCACGCCGCGTTTCGACAAAAAAAGCGCAGGCAAAAGCCTGCGCAATAAAGATGATGTCAAATGACAAAAGTTATGGAGTTACGCGGTTGATGTCGCGGGGGAACATGGACGCATAGCGCACGTTTTTAAAGCCGAGCAGGTGCATGGTGATGCGTTCCAGACCGAGTCCGAGCCCGCCGTGCGGAGGCATGCCGTACTTGTGCGCCATCAGATACCCTTCGAAATCGTCCGGATTCATGCCGCGCGCCTTCATTTTGGCGATCTGCTGGTTGTAATCGTGGATCCTCTGCCCGCCCGTCGTGATCTCGATACCGCGGAACAGCAGGTCGAAACTCAAAGTGTATGCGGGGTCTTCAGGATCGTCCATTGCGTAGAACGGGCGCTTTTCGGACGGATAATGAGTGACAAACAGGAAATCGGAATTAAACTGTTGTTTTGCCCACTTGCCGAGAAGCTGTTCTTCTTCCGGTTCGAAATCGCGGTAATCGGTGATCTTCTTCTTGAATTTTTTGGTGATGATCTCCTTCGCGTCCATAAACTTGACGATGGGGATCTCGGTGATCTCGGGGAGGTCGACGTTGAGAAGAGCGATCTCTTCCGCGTATTCCTTTTTGAGCAGCTGCATGATGTATTTGAGCGCACCCGTTTCCATGTTCATGATGTCATAGAAACTGTCGATAAAGCCCATTTCGAAGTCCATGCTGACATATTCGTTGAGGTGGCGGGAAGTATCGTGATGCTCCGCGCGGAACACAGGCCCGACTTCAAAGACGCGTTCGTAGATGGGAACGAGCATCTGCTTATAGAACTGCGGGCTCTGCGCGAGAAAGACCTGCTTTCCGAAATAATCCAGCTTGAAAATGTTTGCGCCCCCTTCCGCGCCTTGCGCGTTGATCTTGGGGGTACGGATCTCCGTAAAATTCTGGGAGAACAGAAATTCGCGGAAGCCGCGGGCGATCCCTTCCTGGATCTTGAATACGGCGCGCTCCTTCGGATTGCGGAGGGTGACGGGACGAAGGTTCAGATTCAGGTCAAGCGGAATGTTGTCCAGCTGCTTTTTGTTGATGACGATGGGCATCTGCTCTGCGGGCGTGGAAAGCACTTCGATGTTGTGGATCTGCATCTCGTATCTTCCTTCACGGGTCTCGTCCTTGACGATCTTGCCCGTTACTTTGACCGCACACCCTTCCACAACGCTCTCATCCATGCGATACTGCGAAAAATCGGGAGAATACACGCACTGTACGACGTCGCGCGATGTGCGGATGATGACAAAGGCAAACCCTGTCATTTCGCGGATACGGTGGATCATACCCTTGAGCACGACCTCTTCGTTGACATGCGCGGGAAAATCTTTATACTCGACGCAAGTTTTAACAATGGCGCCGTCCATCTTTTCCATACAAAAACCTCTTTGTAAATATTTCCTTTCTATTTTAAACGTTTGCGTGCAAAATTGCAAGCAAATACGGGCACCCCGCGCAGAAGGAACGAATTTTTTCCGACGGCACGGCGCAAAAAACAGAAAGAAAAAGGCGTGCGAAGCTTGAAGTGAACCCCAAAGTTTGGACAAAAATTTAATTAAATTACTTGTGAGTGAGTTCGGTACTGTACCGGGCTCAT
>CALVHV010000124.1 GCA_944328845.1 uncultured Clostridia bacterium
CGCCGAACACGACGGTGTTCTTTTTGATGGCGTCCACATATTTTTTCTGCCCCACCGTCTTGCACTTGATCTGCTTGCCGCGGGAAGTGATGGCGACGACGCCGCTCATCACCTGTTCGATGCCCTCGAGGTTCCCCTCTCTGGCAAGCTCGATACAGTAGACGATGCGGGACTTGTCCACGCTCTCGCCCGCGCGGATGAGCTTTAAAATGCCCTCCAGCACGCGCGCGGCGAGGGTGACGTTGTCCTCGTCTCCCGAAATTTTTAAAAGCACCCCTTCGACGGAAGCCTGCACGCCCAATTCGCGCGTGACGATGTTCAGATTTTCGTCGAAAGTGCCGAGCAATTTCTGCATATCGTCCAAATTGCCCGCGTCGATGGTGATCTTTGTCTGTTCCATTGTATATCCTTCTGCCCGCCGTGCGGGCCTTTTTTACTCTGATTCCCCGAAATTTACACCCAGGCGCAACAGGTATTGCAGGCGCACCGTATACACGAATTTTTCGCCGCTGCCCGTAAAGCCGACCTCGTACGAGACGGGCGTCCCGCCGCTTAAAAAGACTGCCTTCGCAACGGCGCGTGCCTTTGCCTCCTTGCCGGGCTGCGTACAGGAATAGGTGTACACCCCCTCGCAAAGGATGCTCGCACGCGCGACGGCAAAAGCTTCCCCTTCCGCCGCCTGCGCCAGTTTCTGCCCCGCCTGCACCTTATCGCCGACCTGCACGAGCGCCTCGCCCCGCAGGACGGTGAGTTCCTGCACCACCCCTTCAGCGGGGGACAGGAGCTGTTTTTCCCGTTCGGGGACGGGGACTTCTTCGCTCTCCTGAAAGGTGACGCGCAGCACGCTGCCCTCTTTTTCCAGCGTGACAAAGGCGATGCCGGAAAGTCGCGCCAGCCGCGCACGGGCGCGCTCTGCGTTTTCTTCGCCGTACAGCGAACAGGGAAAAAGCCCCTCTTCGCGCAGGATCTCCCGCGCCTGTACGGCATAGCGCACGCTGCCGTCCACTTCCACGCGCAGGACAAAAAAGTTCGACGCCGCCGCAAGCAGGCAGAACAAGAGGACGGCGGCGATCGCTCCCGGCCTGGAAAGCACCCTTTGCAGCCGCCTCTTCAGCCCTACGCTTCCCCTTTTGATAACAGTATAACACGAACCGCGCAAAATTGCAAAAATTTTTTCGCTTTCTTTTGATTTTGCGCAGAATTTCAGCTTGCCGGGGGCGCATTTTTCTACGTCATATACGCATATGCCCTCCGCTTCCAGCTTTTCCAGGGCGCGCAGGGGCATGCTCGCCTGCAATTCGTACTCGTCCATAAAGAGCGCTTTCACGGCGTTTCCTCCGAGATCTCCACCGCCGTAACGCTGCCCGAAAGCCACAGATCGCCCAGACCGTACCGCGCGACGCGCAGATTTTTGCCGCGCACGCACACTTCGCCCCTGCCCGCGCGCAGCACCACCTCTTCCGCCGAAAGGCGGACGATGCCTTTTACGTTTTCGAAACAAGCGCATACGCCCGCATATACCACGACTTTTGCCCCTCCCGCCACGACGTCCGCACTGACACCGAGCGCAGCAAAAGACTCCTCCGACAAGCGCACGAAAGCACCCCCTTTGCGGCATTTCCGCCCTTTATTGTATGCCGAAAAACCCGCCGCTATGCCCGCGTTTGCTTGCAAAAAATACGGCAGTCTGCTATAATGTGAAAAAAAATACAGACGAGATACGGAGAAGATCTTGGAAAAGACAAAACAAAAGAAAAAAATCCCGCCCCTGTGCCTGGCACTCGATCTTTTCTGCGCGGGAATGTCTCTCATCATGCTCGTCCTTACCGTCGTCGGACACATCCGCGGGCTCTTTCATCCGCAGCTGTCCGTCATGCTGGGGAACACCGTGCTCTGGCTCGTTCCCTTTGCGGGAAGAGCGCTGCTCGGCGACCGCATCGGGAACGTCCTGTGGGCGGTGCTCGCCGTCTTTTGCTTTTTTGCCTCCTTTCTCGGCTCCGTTCTGCAGCTGTACGCCTTCGTCTGGTGGTACGACATCGCCATGCATACCCTCTTCGGATACCTGGGCGGCATCATCGGGCTGTTTTTCCTGTGCAAACTGACAGACGCACAAAGCCGGAAAGCAGGGTTCAGTCTCCTGTTCTGCTTTGCCGTTTCCATGATGTTTGCGGCGCTGTGGGAAGTGTTCGAATTTTCTACAGACATCCTTCTGGGCGGCACCGCCCAGGGAACGCCCGTCCTGCTCCCCGACGGAAGCAGCGTCGTGCCCGCCAACGACACGATGGAGGACATCCTCTGCAACCTCTGCGGCGCACTGGTCTTCTGCGCCCAGTACACCCTGCATCTTTTGACCAAAAAATCTTTTCTGATCCCGCAGATGATCCGCGATTTCAGCCCCGCGGACAATGTGGAAAAGGAGTAAACCATGCCTATCCTGCAATACAAATGCGAAAAATGCGGAAAAAAATTTGAAGAACTGGTACAAAAATTCGACGACCCCGTCCTCTGCCCGAACTGCAAAGCACAGGCAGTGCGCGATTGGAGCGGCGAAATGTTTTCCTCGACAGGGAAAAAATCGGCAAAGTGCAGCGGCAACTGCAAAACTTGCGGCGGCTGCCATTGACTTTAAAATACAGCGGCAACTGCAAAACTTGCGGCGGCTGCCATTGATTTTAAAATAAAGCTACAACCGTAAAACTTGCGGCGGCTGTCATTGACTTTAAAATACAGCGGCAACCGTAAAACTTACGGCGGCCGTCATTGAACTTTGTACAAAAAAGCGGGGTACGTGCCCCGCTTTTTTGTACATCCGTCTCGGCCGTACCCTGCCGCATCTTCTAAGATCCGCTGTCCGCAAACCTTTCTGCGGACAGCGGATTCTTTTAAGCGTTCCGTTCCTGTCAGACGATCGCCGTCCCGTCCATGAAAGAAGCGATGACGCCGCTTGCCCCCGCGTTCTTAAAAGCGGCGGAAAGGGAAGCAGGCGTGGCGATCTTGCCGCTGTTTTGCGCATAATACCGCTTGAGAGAGGCAAAAAACGCGCGGTCCCCCACCGCGTCGCGCAAGGCGTCGAAAAGGAGCATCCCCTTATCGTACGCGATGACGACGTATTCGTACGCGCCGTATTCGGAAAGCGGACGGTCCATGGTCGTATCCGCCTCGCCGAACACCTGTTCCTGCACGGAAACAAGTGCATTGCAGGCGGAATGAGCCGTTTTCAGGCGAGCGGCGGCGTCGATGCCGTATTCCTCGTATTCGGAAAAGAAGAGATAGGAAGAATATTCCGCCAGACCCTCATCCAAAAAGGCGTATTCGCACTCGTTGTTGCCCACGGCGGCATACCACCACTGGTGCGCCGTTTCGTGCACGGCCGTGTACAGATACTCCTCCCGCGAAAGGGAATCGGACAGATACACAAGCGCGGGGTATTCCATCCCCCCGAAGCAAAATCCCGTCTGCACGGCGGCGTACGTTTTGTACGGGAAATCGCCGAACGTATCCGAAAAATAGGAAATACAATCGGAAAGAAGCTCCAGCGTCTGCTCTGCGTTATCGTCATCGTAAGCATAATACAGGATATGCACCCCCGCCGCCTGCGTCTGAAAGACCTCGTATTCTTCCCCCAGGACCAGCGCAAAGTCGCGCGCATTTTCCAGCGCGTACTCGCAAACCATCTTCCCCCCTTTCCGCGTTGCGGAAACCGTCTGTCCCGAGCTCGCCGCAACGTACTTTTCGTCCGCCGTCAGCGTGACTTCGTAATCGGCGGTTTCGCTGTAAAAGGGATCGCCGTTGGAGGAGTACACGCACTCGTAAAACCCTTTACCCTCCTCGTACGCACAGAGAACGGGATAGAAGTTGCCGAGGTTGACCGACCTCTTTGCCACCCCCGTTCTGTGCTCCACCTGCGCGAGCGTGAGCACGTATTCGATGTTTACGGTAACGCTCTCTGCGGGAAAGAGTTCTTTTTCGAGATCGACGCGCAGAATGTTTTCGTCCTCGCCGCACACTTCCCAATCCTTACAGGGGGAAACGGACACGATCTCCATGTCCCCGTAGCTCTTCCCGCTGTAATACGCAGAAGCCTGCGAGGCCGTGAGCGGGGTGTTTTGCGCCCCTTCGCGGTAGGCGTTTCCGTACAGATTGAAACACAGGAAAGAAAGCGACGTCTCCTCGTCGTTATAAAAGGTAAACTGCATGGATGCGGACAGCGTGTTTTCGGAAAATTGCGCAGAAATGCGGTATACGTTGTTTTCTTTTTGCGACGAACACCCCGCAAAAAGGGACAACGGCGCAACCAAAAAGAGCAACACGAAGCACAGGGACAACCTTTTCATTTACATCACCTCGCCCTATTCTATGCCGCCGCTCCGCCGCATATTCCCGCCTGCGCGAAGATGGTACGAAGAACTCAAAGCGCAAAGCTTTGCAAACAAGCCGCCTGTCGGCAGCTCCTTTTGCAGTAAATATCCCCCACTAAAGTGGGGGCTTTGGAAAGCCCTAAAGGGCAAGGTTACTGGCGCGGCGCTCAAGCGCC
>CALVHV010000125.1 GCA_944328845.1 uncultured Clostridia bacterium
AATGAGTCCGGTACAATACCGAACTCATTACCAAACGATTTAATTAAATTTTTGTCCAAACTTTGGGGTTCACTTCAGACTTCCTTCGGGGCGGGTTTTCCGCTTTTTTGATCAAAATATGCAATTTTTTGATAAATCTTTCCCTTTCGTGGTTTAAACATACAAAAAAGAGGGACTGCCCCGAACGGGGAAACCCCTCTTTTGCGATCTTTGCGGCGCTTACACCCTCCCCTTTTCCTGCGAGGAAAGGCGGGGCTGAGCGACCGCCTTCCGAAAGGCGTCAAAATACCGCCTGCCCAGTTCGTACAGGGCTTCCCTGCAGAAATGGATGTAATCGTCCGAACCCGTCTTTTGTCCGTTGGAGAGAAGCCCGTCCGTTTCGACAAAGAAACAATGCTCTGTCTGCGCGCAGACGGCGCGCATGGCCCGCACCACGGGCTCGCTGATGATCGGGTTCAGTTCTTTCCACTGCGGTAGAAAATCCCCCATGAGGATGGGAATCTCCTCGTTTTTGCAGGCGCGGGGGACCTCTTTGCACAGCGCGGAGAGATTTTTACAATGCGTCTCGTAAGAGGCGTTGAGGAGTGCGTCCGTCTCACCCTGGTGCCACAAAAAGGCGACCGCCCTGTTTTCGGCGTTCAGGGAAAGCGCCGTATCCAGCAAGCCGAGCAGGCGCAGATACAGATCTCCCCGCAGTCCCCAGCGTCCGTCCGAAAAGCCCGTGCCGCCGACGGCCGCCTCGACGATGAGGATCTTTCGGCCCTCCCGCAAAAAGCCTTCCTCCGCATACCTTTGCGCAAAAGTATGGGCGAGATTGCCGCGGATACGGTTGCCCCAGACCTTTTCCTCTGCGAGGCAGACGGTCCCGTCGCCGTTGAGCGCAAAGACCCTTTCGTCGGGGAGATAGGGCGCGGCGACGTCGCCGTACCCCCACCCTTCGCAGTTGGATTGCCCCGCTTTGACGATGATATCGAATTTTTCCGCGCGGAAATCTTTCAGCACTCTATTCTACCCCTTCCTCTGCCAGGCGGCGCAGGATCTGCTCTTTCTGCCCGATCGGGTACCCGAATTGCATCTTGACGAGATGATCGGGTTTTTCGATCACGGCTAAAATTTCCTTGTAATAGCTGTCCAGATCGTAGTATGCCTGGATCTTTTTGCCCGCTTTGGAGATCTTGCGGTAGACATCGCTCCAGTCGCGCGTTTTGGGTTCTCCCTCCCCCGGCACCCACTGGACGCCCTTGATGCTTTCGATGGAGAGGAGGGTATCCAGATGTTTCAGCTCGCCCACGCCGTCCAGATGGTACCACGCATTGCTCAGGCGCGAAGAGGTCTTTGTAAGTTCACCCTTGACGAACTCGTCGAACATATCCGGTCCGATCATAAACGAGAAGTCGCTCTGCAACATATACGAAGGCTTTTCGTAGAAGATCGAGCTCCAGTCGCTGTAACCGCGGCTGCCCTTGAGCAGGCTTGCCAGTTCCGTATGGAAACGGAACCACAGATCTGCGATCTCGCCGACCAGCCTGGAGACCTCTTCCGGCTCGTCGTACAGGTCGAAGAGAAGGTTGTCCGTCGTGCGGAAGGAAGCGAGGATGTCCAGCACGCCGCCGAGGTCGGGCATGCCGATGATAACTTCGCCGCCCCAGCGTTTCATCCCCGTCAAAAAGATCTCGCGCAGCCTGTTCAGCCAGACGTTGTCCGCGTCGTACTCGAAATGCAGTTCGGAAAGAGGCTTGACCTCTTTGGGTTTGAACCACACGGTATGCTCGTCGTTGAGAAGGTCCGCTCCCAGAAACGCCGCCGCGATGCCGGGGCCGAACTGCATGGTCTGCATCAGGGGGAAGCTGTCCCCCGCGTACTCGTAGCAGCTCAGTTCGTAATCGTAACGGTCGATGATCTGTTCGGGCGTGATGCTCAGATCGTTGCAGTTCGCAAAGGAGAGCAGGCTGTTTTTGGGCATGGCGCGCCCGGGATCCCTGCCCCAGAACACGCAGGGCAGGATGGCTCTGCCCAGCTCGTTTTTCCACCACGCGCGGTAGTTGGACGTCACTTTGTCCCATTGTTTGTCCGTAAAAGCGATCATAACTTTACTCTCCCGTCTCGGCGCGCATCATCTGCGCCCATTTTTGATATTTTTCCGCATTTTTGAATTGATAGATGTCCCTGTAAATGAGCTCGACGCCCGCATCCTTTCTCACTTGCAGCGCCTTGGCCGCCTCTTCCCGCAGGATGCGGAAATCCGGCTCGTCCACGGAAAGATACTGCGGGGTGAGCTTTTTGGAAAAGACGTACTTTTTGCCCAGAAACTCGTGCATTTTTCCGACGTCCGACCAGGGCGAAACGGAAACGGAACGGATGTTGCCGATCTTGCGCTCGATGCGTTCCCACCTGTCGTGCAGCTGTTCGCAGCAGCCGTAATACACCAGCCCGAACTTGCGCGAAACTTCCGCAAGGTACGGCAGAACGAACTCTTCGAACATTTCGGGGGAAACGGTGGACGTCTCCTGCGATTCCACCCAGCCCCAGACCTGTTCTGTGCTCTGCACGCCCTGCGAAGGCAGGTCCTGCGTAAAGCCGTAACTGCCCGACCCCGCCATCTGCGCCCCGTTGTTGGCGGGAAGCAGCCCTTCGCGGCAGAGAAAATCGTAAAAGGCGAAGCAGTCGTCCGTGAGATAGCGCATCACGGCGTGAAAACTTTCCGGCGCATCGTACGGCCAGAAATAAATGTTTTCGGGGCCGATGAGGTCGAACAGCCGCCGCGTAAGGCCGGGAACGTGGGTGACAGGCCCCGTTTCCCGAACGGGCAGCAGATCGCCGAAAATGTTTGCGAGCTTTTCCTTTTCCGCCAGAGTCGCCGCCCTGTCCACCGTAAAAGAGCGGGGTTTGAGCTGTTTTACCTGCTGCGGATCCTGCAAGGGATGGTTGGCGACGATCGCCTGCGTCTGCGGATTGATCTCGTATTGCAGCCCCACGCCGTAATCGCCGTAGCCGATCTTCCACGGCACGGGGAAATAGTCCTGCAAGACGTAGTCGTCGCCGATGAGCTCGACGTGACGGATGTCGTGGAGAAGCCGTTTTTCCGTCTCTCGCAGGAAAGCGTCCTCGCACTGCAGATCTTCCTCGGCGATGAAATCGGGCATCAGCGCCGTTTCCAGCAGGAACATGGGACGGCGCGGGTGAAGGTCGTGCAGCGCCGTCCAATCTTTTTTCTTCTGCGCGGAGGAGGACGAATACAGCAACTCGGCGTACCGCCCCGCCAACGCGCGCAGGCGCGTTTTGTCTTTCATGGTCTTGTTATACGATGCTCCTCTGCTGTTCCGCCTCTTCCCGCGGGGCAAACAGCTCCTGTTCGAAGAGGTGCAGGACGAAGGTGACCTTTCCCTCTTCCGACTTGCGGCTGAGCAGGCGCACCTGCGGCCCGAAATGCACTTTTATCTGCTCGGGACAGATGAGAACTGCCTCGCGCGATCCCTCGTTTTTGCGGATGTGCGCTTCGATTTCGCCATACCGTGTGCTGAATTTCGCGTCGATCTGACCCAGATCGGCGGGCACGGGCGAGAACAGAACTTCCGCATATCCGTACGCGGCGGGACGCACGCCCGCAAAGTATGTATAGAACAGATAGGGCAGCCCCGCGCTCCAGCCGTGGCACTCGCTGTTCCACGTATCGCGGTCGTCGGGCGGGTTGTTCATGCGCGTTCTCATAAACGTGCCGTCCGCCCCTTCGATCACTTCCCAGAAGGTCTCCGCGCCGTTTTTCAGCATGCCGCCCCACACCGTTTCGAGAAGTTCCTGCGCCTGCTCCGTCTCTCCGTTCTGCAAAAGCGCTTCCAGTTCGAAGGTGTTGACAAAGGGCCACACGTGGTCGTTGTGCACAAAGTTCTGCCCGTCGGGGATCTCTTTGGGATAGTACAGCAAAGAGCCGTACGGAGTGCGGAACTTAGCCTTCATGCTGTGCAAAACATTTTTTGCGTTTTGCTCTTCGCATACCCCGAACAGCACCGCCAGCCCGCTCGCGTCCAGAGAATATCTGTCCCGCTCGCCGACGACGTCGTAATAGAGGCAGTTTTCGGCGTCGTACGCCCCCGCGTTGATGCGGGCGCGCAACTCCCGCGCGATGCGTTCGTACCGCGCCGCCGCCTTTTCGTCCCCGTCCAGCGTCCGCTTCATGCGCGCCGTCGCGCACAGAGCCCCGTACAGGACGCAATGGCTGCTTGTGATCTTGCCGCAGCGGCTGGACGTCCACGCCCACGTCTGCATTTTTCCCAGGTTTAGGAACCCGTCCTGCAGGCGGCCCAGGATGTATTCGAGGATGTGCTCCGCCTTGTCCGCG
>CALVHV010000126.1 GCA_944328845.1 uncultured Clostridia bacterium
TACCTTGTAAGCTTTACGCATATCTCATTCCTGCGCGGCAACGTGCGCGGACAGGGAGATGGTGAGCGTGTACACCGCGGCGTGTTCCCCCGCCGCCGTGTCTGCCGCGTCGTTGTCCTGCCAGTACCATTCCAGCTCGAAGAGCGTGGACGAGGACGCCTCGACGGTGAGTCCGTCCAGCCCCAGCGCCTGCGCCGTCACATAATCCTGCGCGCCCGAGATGTAGGCGCCGTCCCGCTTCAAACGGTACAGAATGGAGATGCCGTATTCGTTTTCTTCGGAAAATTGCAGGGAATACTCCAGAGCGTTTTTGTTGCGGTTTTCAAACGTAAAGCGGTAACTGCCGCGCATCCCCGGCGCGATCTTCGAATCGCCGAACGTCTCGTTGACAAACACGGGCAGCTCTTCCGCGTCATTCCAATTCGTCCCGTCCTCCGAAGCGAGGAAAATGACGGGTGCATAGTCGGAATTTTCCGAACGGGTGAGGAAATAGGCGCTGAGAATAGCGGTGAGCAGCGTGACGAGCACAAGGAAAAGGATGAGCGCGAGGATCCAGAACCGCTCCGTCCTGCGGATGGTCGCCACATATTTGTTGGAGAGGGTGAGGATGTTGTCGTTTTTATCCACGTATCCCGTGCGCGTTTCGCCCGCATACACGAATACGTTTGTCTCTTCCTTGACAAAGGTGCCCTTCTCCGTGCCCTCTTCATCCTTCCAAACAGCTTTGCGAACTTTGCCGACCCGTTCGCCCTGCTTGTTGACGACAATGCCGCGCCGCGGCAGGCGCACGTCAATCTGTTCGGGTTCGCCTATGTCCTCCGCCGCCGCGGCTTCCGTTTCTGCGGGAGCGGGGGCAGGTACAAATACCGTGCGGACTTCGCCCTCCTGCACCGACTTTTTCCGCCGCATCTTTTTAAAAATGTTTGCCTGATCTTTTTCCGTATAGCTTTCGTCCCGCACGAATCCGTTGAGGGCAAGGAGTTCGCCGATGAGTTCTACGGCATATTTTTCCTGCCTGTCCGAGGAAAGTTTTATCATAAAAGGAAATTTTGCGTAGCGCACAACTTCCGAATAATCTTTGTGATGATATTTTTCTACATTGTAGAGCTTGGGATCGAGCGCCAGGAACAGGCGAATGTAACCACCCACCAGGCATACTTTCCCCAAAACTTTTCTGCCCAAGTAAAAAATTTCCCCGCTGCGGGAAATGCGCGACCGCACCTTTTTTGATTTGCGTTCCGCGGTTTTATAAGCAAGGAATGCGTTTTTTACGGCATCGTAACGCCTGCCCGCAATGTATCCTGCCTCCCCCATTCGTTCGGCAAACGAACGATTGGAGCGCACCGCCGCCGTCGGAATGTTTGATGGAGCCTTTTCCTGCGCGGTCCGAGATGATTCCGACACTTTCCTTTCTTCGTTTTCCGTTCCCATCTGAAACACCGCCTTTCTTGAATCTTTTCTCTTTTGCCTTACCTGTTATCTGTTTTGACAAAAAGCTGTCTTACGCCGCGCCCGACGCCCACACTGCTGTGGGCGCGGCAGTTAATATAGTTATGCAAGGTTTGAATTATGCGTTGGGAAGCTCGGTATTCTGGACAGCCGTATAGGAAATGTTGTATGACACAGACGTAACATTTTCACCTATCCAGGTATCGCGTTCATCGGCATCAGTTCCTGTAATGTTTTCCGTATCGCTCGTCCAGATTACTTCAGCATAGATATAAATTACGCCGTTCGTTGCATTAAGCGTAATTTCCGTTGAGCCGCTTGTAATTGCATTCGTAGCACTATCTGCGCCTTCGCTAGTACCATACCAAAGTTTGATGCTGAACACTTCTTTTACTTCTTCTACCGTAGGATCGCTAAACGTGGTTCCTGCGGTAACCTCGACTTCCCCTGCCGTAACGGTGACCAATGCGCCCACGTCTCCGTTATTGCTGATTGTAGCAACAAGCAGTTTCCCTGTAGTATTTGAACGCGTAGTCCCTGCCGTATATTCGTCACCAACAGAAGTTTCATAGTCGTATTTGGACGGGGAAAGCTTTTCCGCAAAATCAACATCCATTCCGCCCTCAGTTGCACCGCCTTTAATATCAATCGCCCATTTAGCAACATTCAACGTAGCCGAACCGCTTCCGCCGCTCGTATAACGGGCAAACGTGCTTCCGAGGAAACAGCAGCTGACAAGCGTGAGAAGGACGACCAACAACAAAATTTTTGAAACAACACTTTTTCTCTTTGTCATTTCTTTCCTCCCTGAATTTTTTATGTAAATTTGTTCGTGTGTGGGACGAAACAAAGTTTACTCTCTTTTCTCTTTTTCCGTTTTTTCGGCAGGCACAGCCACCTCGTCCGACAAAGAACAGGACGGCGAGCCTTCACTCTCCTGCGGTGCGTCCGTTTCACCCTGTTTTTCCACCAGTGCGCGCAGGCGGCGGATCTCTTCGTCTTTTTCCTGCAGCTCCCTGCTCTTGTCCGCGCGGCGATTGTACAGCACCACGCGGGTGACGTCGTATGCAATATATAAAAGTACAGGGATGCCCACAAAGACAAGGATCCCGACAGGCGTCTGCATGAACATGGCAAAATCACCAAGCCCGCCTATGCTGCCCACGCACTTCCCCACGACGTTCCCGACGGGAATGGCGCCGTCTGTCACGTCGTTTGCATCCCCCTGCGTGACAAAGGAAACGACCGACCCGTCCTCTCCGTAAAACGCGGAGACGATACGGTGCGTGACAAATGCACCGGAGGAGCGAAACGTGATGACGTCCCCCTCTTTCAGCGACGAAATCTCTTCTTCATCGAGAAGTTTTACAAAGATCAGAGCCCCTTTGGCAAAACTGCCCTCCCTGTCCCCGTCCATCGAGCCGGAAGTGACCGCAAGCGGCGCAATGCCGAACACATCGGGCGGGGTATCGGGATCGATACTCCCCTTGACGATGAGCGTGAGATTGACCGCCAGGATCGGCAAAAGCAATACAATAAGGACGATCATCACGATCAGGCTGACCTTGTCGCTTTTTCGCGTTTTTTCTTCCATCCCTTTGTAAATTTGTCCTTTAACGGACAAATAACTCCCTTTAAAAATATGTGCGCTTCTTTTTTGCCGAAGCGCATCCTCTTATACGTTCCGAATTTGTACACTTATTCAGAATAGCAACAAAAAAGCGCATCGTATCTCTTTTTTTTTCTTTCAAAAAAGAGACATGGTTTATAAATATATTTTATCTTACCATATTAAATGTTTTTTTTCAAGAGTTTAAAGATTCTTTTTTTGTATTTTTTACATATTTTTTTCCGGATAAGTGTACTCTTTTGCAAGCAGCAAATTTTGTTTTCATTGTCCGCTTTTTTTGGTATCCTGAATAAAAAAAAGGAGTTGAACATGAAAACTTACGGTTATGCCCGCGTATCGGCAAAAGACCAGAATCTTGCACGGCAGACGGAATCTTTCCTGCAATTCGGAATCCCGCAGCAAAACATCTTTTCCGAAAAAAAGAGCGGAAAAGATTTTTGCCGCACGGAATACCTGAAACTGACAAACGTACTTGAAAAAAGCGACCTCTTGGTGATCCATTCTCTGGACAGACTGGGCAGGAATTACGATCAGATCATTGCCGAATGGCGCAGACTGACAAAAGAGATCGGCGCGGACGTAGTCGTTTTGGACATGCCCCTCCTGGATACGCGCAGCCGTCCCGACACCCTGCTCGGGAAATTCGTGTCCGACATCGTTTTGGAAATTTTGTCTTTCGTGGCGGAAAACGAGCGCACCAACATCCGCGCCAGACAGGCGGAAGGCATCCGCCTCGCCAAAGAACGGGGCGTACAGTTCGGCAGACCGAAAATCGTTTTGGACGGACAATTCAGAAACGTAGCCGAAAAATACGCAAAACAGAGCATCACGCTCCGTGATGCCCTGCTTTTGTTGAAAATGAGCCGCTCTGCCTTTTATCGGCGGCTTTCCCTCCTCAAACAAGAAAAAGAAAGTCCGATCCGGCAAAAAGAAGCGGATCCTAACAGTGCGACGAAAACGCCGCACCTATGAAAATCCTTTTTCCGACGCATCCGCGGAAAGATAGTATCATATTCCCTGCAAAAAAGCAAGAGGCCAGCGAAAAAGAAAAGATGCAAAAACAGCCTGTCCGCAAATGAAAGCTTCAATATGTGTTTAGAGGGCATAAATGCTGCCTTTACACTCTTGATCTGTCAGAGATCGGAAGAGCGTCGTGTAGGGAAAGAGTGTAGAT
>CALVHV010000127.1 GCA_944328845.1 uncultured Clostridia bacterium
ATGGCCTCATGGTCAAGCGGTTAAGACGTCGCCCTCTCACGGCGAAAACTGGGGTTCGATTCCCCATGGGGCTACCACATAAGAGCGAGCCCGCACGGCAAAGATCACGTGCGGGCTCGTTTTTTAACGTATTTTGATCCCTGCCCTTGTACCTTCGGGCGGAGTAAAGCGTAGTTTCCGCACTGTCGGCGAAGCGCGCGGAAATATCATTGAAAAGTGTGCCTTGCATGATTGGACAAAGCAAAAAACTCTCACAGAACCGAGTCACCGCACCGTCAGCGAAACAATTCGCAAAACATCGGAAAAACGGAATGAGATACCGTTTTTCAAACCTCTTGCAGGACGCCGCTCCCCTTTCAGAAAATCCTGCAAGAAAAAAAGACTTCGAAGGAGGATCCTTTTGAATCAAGAATTTTTACAGGGAAAGATCCTGCCCACCCTCATCAAATTTGCCGTTCCGCTGATGCTCTCCCTGTTTCTGCAGGCACTATACGGGGCTGTCGACCTCATCGTGGTGGGACAATTCGGCTCCACGGCGAGCGTCTCCGCAGTCGCCACGGGAAGCCAGCTGATGGTTGCCATGACGACCATCGTGACGGGCCTGACCATGGGCGGCACCGTGCTTATCGGGCAGGCGATGGGCGCGGGAAACCCCGACCGCGCGGGGCATGTAGTCTGCGGCATGATCAAGCTCTTCGCCGCCGTGGCGATCCTTCTCACCGCGCTCCTGCTTCTCCTTCCGAAACAGCTCGCTATTCTCCTGCACGCCCCGAAAGCCGCCCTCGAACAGACCGTTCTGTACATCTGCATCTGCGGAGGCGGAATGATCTTTATCACCGCTTACAACGCGATCAGCGGGATCTTCCGCGGGATAGGAAATTCGACAACCCCCTTTTTGTTTGTCGCCGTCGCCTGCGCCGTTAACATCCTGCTCGACCTTTTGTTTGTCGCAGTCTTTCACATGGACGCGGCGGGCGCTGCCTTTGCAACGGTCATTGCGCAGGCATGCAGCGTTCTCTTTTCGCTCTTATATCTGAAGAGAAAAAAACTTCCATTTGCAGTGCGGAAAGAAGGTTTTTCTCAAAAAGGAATTGTAAAAAGCATTGCGGCGGTAGGCGCCCCTATTGCCCTGCAGGACTTTTTGGTCAGCATTTCCTTTCTCATCATCACAGCCATCGTCAATAACATCGGACTGGACGAATCGGCAAGCATCGGCATTGCGGAAAAGCTGTTTGTCTTTCTTTCTATCGTTCCCATGTCATTTTTATCCGCCCTGTCCGCTTTTGTTGCGCAAAATATCGGAAACGGAAACCCCGCTCGCGCCTCAAAGGCTCTCTTTCTCGCCTGCGGCGTTTCCTGCGCCTTCGGCGTTGCCATGTTCTTTCTCACCTTCTTCGGCGGATCACTGTTGGCGCGCATCTTCACTCGCGACGAGGTGGTCATCCAAAAGACGGCGCTCTATTTCAAAAGTTGCTCCTTCGAGTACCCTATCATCTCCATCTCTTTCTGTATGCTGGGGTATTTCAACGGAATGAGGAAAACCGTTTTTGTTATGGCACAAGGACTTGCCACCGCTTTCTGCATCCGTATTCCCCTCTCTTACCTGTTCAGTACCTTCCAAAACACAAACATGCTTCTCATCGGCATCGCTGTGCCTGTTTCCGCTGCCGCCAGTCTACTCTTATGTCTGATCCGATTTTTCCTGTTACAGAAAAAATTGCGGAAGGAAAGACAACTTGCCCCTTCCGACCTTTCAGGCGAATAACACGCCACGCTTACCCGCCTGCGTTCGATCTCGCTTGAAATACCAAAAAGCGGCGGGCAGGTTTTAAAACCTGCCCGCCGCTTTTTGGTACTCCCGCTGGGAATCGAACCCGGAACGGCCCCTTAGGAGGGGGCTGTTATATCCATTTAACTACGGAAGCGCGCTCTCTTTTTCTTCTATTATTCTACTATAAATTTCCGAAAAAAGCAAACACTTTGCCGACTGTAAACAAAATTCTTTTAAAATCCCGCGCCGAGAAATCGGCGCGGGAAATCTTTTTACTCGATCGACTTGAAAAGCTCGTCCAAATAGTTTCCTTCAAAAAGTTCGATCAGTCCCCTGTCCGCACACTGCGTAAGGGACGCATCAAACGGGACACGCGCAACGTTTTTGACCTTGTTTTCCGCCGCGATCTGTTCTGCACGGCTCTTGCCGAACACCTCGATCTTTTTCCCGCAATCGGGGCACTGTACATAGCTCATGTTTTCCACGATGCCAAGGACGGGGATATTCATCTTTTCCGCCATATTCACAGCCTTTTTAACGATCATCGAAACCAGTTCCTGCGGTGTGGTGACGACGACGATCCCGTCCAGAGGGATAGACTGGTAAATGCTCAGCGGCACATCGCCCGTTCCGGGAGGCATATCGACAAACATATAATCGACATCGTTCCAGACAACGTCCGTCCAGAACTGCAAAACGGCACCGGCAATGACGGGGCCGCGCCAGATAACGGGCGCAGTGTCCTCTTCGAGCAGAAGGTTCATAGACATGATCTCAATGCCCGTCTTGCTGAGAACAGGGAAAATCCCCATTTCGCTGCCCGTCGCCTTTTCTGTAATGCCGAACATCTTCGGGATCGAGGGTCCCGTGATGTCCGCATCCATGATCGCCGTGCTGTATCCGTTGCGCGCCGCCGTGACCGCGAGCATCGCCGTCGTGAGAGATTTGCCCACGCCGCCCTTGCCGCTGACGATCCCGATGACTTTTTTGATCTTGCTCAGTTCGTGAGGCGCCTTTTTCAGGTCGCGCTCCGCGCAGTCCTGCGAACAGGTACTGCAGTTATGCGTGCATTTTTCCGACATTTCTTCCACCAGCCTTTTTACAAAAGATCCTTCGGATCGTACTCTGCTTTCTTAAACACTTTATCCTGTTTCTGCGTGACCTCTTCCGCAAAGACTTTCTGCCATTGGCGGGCATCGTAGTCTTCGATGGTGCAGGTAACGTAGTGCTCGGAACAACCGAGCTCTTTGGTAAGCGTCTTTACGAGGGCAGCGGCGAGTTTTTCTTTCTGTTCCTGTGTTCTGCCCGCAAGCATTTTGATTCCGATATGAGGCATCTTTTCTTTCTCCTTTATTTGCTTAAACTCCTATGTAAATTATAATACAAACCATGCTTGTTTAGCAACTGTTCGTGAGTACCTTCTTCGGCAATTCCTTTATTTGCTATAAATAAAATTCTGTCTGCATTGCGGATGGTGGAAAGTCTGTGCGCAACAATAAAGGAAGTCCTCCCACGCAACATGACATCCAAAGCCTGCTGAATAAGAAGTTCCGTATCCGAAGAGATAGAGCTGGTTGCCTCATCAAGAATGATGACCGCCGGATTTTTGACGATGATCCTGGCAAAGCTGATCAGCTGTTTTTCTCCTGCCGAAAGCCCTTCGCCACGCTCCGCGAGTTCCTCGTGATACCCGTTGGGAAGGCGCATGATGCACTCATCCGCAAAGATCGCCTTTGCGGCGGCGATACACTCCTCATCCGTGGCGTCCGGTCTGCCGTAACGGATGTTGTCCAACACGGTTCCCTTGAAGATGAAGGGATCCTGCATCAGAACGCCCACCTGCTTGCGCAGAGATTTGAGCGTCACGTTGCGGACGTCCGTGCCGTCGATGGTAATGCTGCCCTCTTTGACATCGTAAAACCTTGTCAGGAGGTTGATGACTGTCGTCTTGCCCGCGCCCGTAGGCCCGACCAGCGCAATGCGCTCGCCCGGGCGGACATGCAGATTGAAATGCTCCAGGACATTGATTCCCTCTTCGTAACAGAAAGATACATCGTTATAATCGACCTGACCCTTGACGTCTTTGAGATCGACGCTGTTTTCCCCGTCCGCGATGCTGACGGGCGCGTCGATGGTCTCAAATACACGTTCGAGGTTTGCAGAAACCTGCGCCAGGTTCTGAATGATGGCGGAAAGCTGGGTCAGCGGCGCAGAGAACAAACTCATATAGCTGAGGAATGCAATGACAACGCCCGTCGTCACACCCATGATCCCCTGCTCCATCAGCAGGAATGCGATGGCATACAGAAGCAGCGTCCCGGCATTCCAGAAC
>CALVHV010000128.1 GCA_944328845.1 uncultured Clostridia bacterium
CTGCAGGCGCCGTCGTCTGTCTTTCTGCGGAAGTCGGCGCTACTCTTTTGGCCTTTTAAAAAAATCTTGAACAAAAGAAGGAGAATAAAATATGTTCAAAAAGTTCAAAAAAGCGTTCACCATCACAGAACTCGTCATCGTCATTGCGGTCATTGCCATTTTGGCAGCGGTGCTCATCCCCACGTTTTCCACTGTGATCGGTAAGGCAAACGAAAGCGCCGCCATGCAGGAATGCAGAAGCGAGTGGACAAATCTGTCCGTAGAAGTCATGAAGGACGAGACCGCGGGTAAGGATTATCTTTTCTCTATTGTGAAGGGCGGCAAAACCTATTACTTTGCCGTGATTGGCGGGGCATTTGACACTGACGCCATTGCAAGCGAAAAAGTTTCCGGTTCTACGGTTACAATTGGTTCCGATCCCTACACAATGACCGAATATTCCGCTTATACTCCGGAAAATACAAACGTCAGCATTTTTACTTTGACGGAGAATGCATAATTTTCGGTAAGACGGAAAAGATTTGTGTGAGGGGTATCAAAATACCGCCGCACACAAGGGCGCAAAGGGCGCGCGTATCCATATCAAAAGCGTGAAAAAGGGGGGAGCTGAACGAAATACGGCTGACCCCTTTTTTGTCACTCGGATACAGAGCGTCGGGCGGCCGTACGGGCAGATCGCGGAGAAGAAAAGGAGGGCGAAATGTACAGGCAATATTTTTCTGCACAACAGAACAGACGCCGCGCCTTTACGCTGGTCGAGCTGATCGTCGCGCTCGCCTTGTTTGCCATCGTGGCGGGCTCCGTCCTTACCTTTATCCTCTTTATCAATAAGTTCGGCGACGAAAGCGAAAAACAGGCAGACAGAACGTATGCGCTCACCGCTATCCGCGCGGAAACGGACTATTGGTTTTCTTATTTCGATCGTTCGGATTTTTCTGTCATCGTTGCGGCGGATGGGAGCGCCGTTGCCGTCTCAGCGGCAGGGGAACACTATACTCTCTCTTTTGCAGAGGAGAGCGATGGAAATGTCCTTCTTTTCACCTATCCGACGGAGTCGGGCAGGGGTACGCTCAACGAAACGGAAAACAGGTGCGAAATGCGGATCAACGCTTCTCCCTTTACGGGCGTTCGCTTTTATGCCGAGGGGAGCGGACAGAGTTCCGTTTCTTCGCAGTTCCGTTTTACCGTGCGGATGCGCGTAACGCAGCAGACGTTCGCCTGCGAAATACTGGGAGAGGAGGCGGAGTCATGAGGGCAAGGCGTGCATTTTCCATCGTAGAAGTCGTCGTGACCATGGCGTTGGTCGTGCTGTTTACGACGGCAGGCCTCAGTGCCGCCGCCGTCGCGTCGAAGATGCAGGCCAAAGCTTCCTGCGCGCTGCAGGCGGACAACGCCGCGGCGGAGTTTTGTGCGGCTTATGAGCGTGCGTACGCAGAGGGAGCGGAGGGCGCACGGCTGTACAATCTCGTCGCGCAGAACATCTCGTTTTCCTTCGGTTTTTCTGTCGCATCCGAATACACGGAGGGCGCGGAACATGTCTTTTCGCAGGGAGAACACTACCTCGCTCTTTCCGTTTCCGAAGCCTCGTACACTTTCGAGTATCGGAGCAGTTCACTTTCCGCTCAGGCATTGGCGGAGGGAGACGCGCTCACGGTCACGGTGCGTTGCGGCGTTGCGGACGACGTCGTTTTGCGGGAGGTGCTGTCATGAACAGACAATTTTTCCGTCGGGCGGTCTCGCTCGAATACGCCATCGTGCTGATGGCGGTGGTGCTCACGTTTACGGCGCTCCTTCTCACGCTCGCCCTCTCGACAAACAACCGCTCCGCCGATTACAGCGATTATCTCGCGCGAAAACAGGTTTTGGACGAGCTCGGGGACGCTTTTCTTGACGGCGAAAGGGACCTGGAAGGAACATATGCGGAGCAGATCGCCGCATATTCGCTCGTCGTGGAAGAAGGCGAAAATTCGCTGACCGTCTGCCGAAAAAAGGAAGACGGCACGGCGGGAAACGTGTTGCTGACGGTGATCACGGACGGAGAGGGGAATTGTTCCCGATACGTATACGGGAAGAGTTAAAAAGTCATGGAACAGTTTTACTATACCGTCGCCTGCGTGCTGTTCTGCATATGCGGGCTGTGCGTCGGAAGTTTTCTCAACGTCGTCATCTATCGCCTTCCGCGCGGCATGAATCTTGCAAAACCCGCTTCGCACTGCACATCGTGCGGGCATGAACTTGCCTGGTACGACAATATTCCGCTCTTTTCTTTTCTGTTCCTGCGCGGAAAGTGCCGCTACTGCGGTGCACGTATTTCGCCGCGGTATTTTCTTGTCGAACTCATCAACGCCGCGCTCTGGCTGGTGTGCGCCGCCGTCTTTTATGACGGGAAGGAGGGGCTCTTCACGGCGATCGTGTATGCGCTCTCCCTCTCCGTGCTGCTTGTCATGGCGGTCACGGACATGGAAAACCTATTTCTGCCGGATTCATTGCAGATCGCACTGTTTATTTTGGCATTGTGCGCCTTAGCGACCGATTTTTCGGCATGGCAGGAAAAACTGTGCGGACTTTTGCTGGGCGGCGGATTTTTTCTGTTTATTTATTGCCTGTCCTTTCTTCTCTTTCAAAAGGAAGGGCTGGGTTTCGGGGACGTGAAGCTGATGGCGTCGGCAGGATTTTTATTGGGCTGGAAGGGCGTGATCCTGGCGGTGGTCTTTGCCATTGCCGCGGCGCTTGCAGATATTCTTTTAAGAAAGATCTTTCTGCGGCGGGCAGAAGCTTTGCCATGCGCCGCGCCGAGCGAAGAGTTTGCCTTTGCGCCCTATCTTTCCTGGGGTATTGCGATGTCGCTGTTCTGCGGGACGGCGCTGTTCGATGCCTATCTGGCGCTGTTTTCTTAACGGAGGAGGGGACATGAAACTATTTATCGGATTTGATATACAAAACAGCCGCATCCGTCTTCTGCTTGCGGACAAGGGAACGGCGCCCGCGCAGGCGGTTTCTCTGCAATGCAGTGCAAGGCCGTTTACGGAAGCCTTCTTTCAGGAAGCCGCAACTCTTCTCGAACAGTATTTCGGCGAAGTGCCTTCCGCGCGCCATCTTCCCACTTACGTCTCCCTTCCTTCGGCGGCAGTGGGGCTGGAAACGTTCAGCTTGCCCAATATGCCCCGCGCACGTGTCGGCGTCGCGCTGGACACGGAACTGAAAAACCTGTACGAGGACAGCCTGAAAAACAAAAAGGTGAACCGCTTTCTGCTGGCACAGTTCAAGGATCATGCGGTGTACGGGGCGGTGTATTTCGATAAGTCGCTCGTCGCGCGCCTGTACAAGATCCTCACCGAGGTCAAGGCGTTCCCGCGGCTCACCACGTATGCGGGGAACGCCGCGCTGAACAGCGCGCTGGGTCTGTCCATGCGCCTTCGCGGCAAGAGTTTTCTGTTTGCCGACGTGCAGGAAGAGAGCACGATCGTCACCCTGTGCAGCAGGGGCAGGACAATGGGTACGGCGCTTTTGCCGCACGGCCGCAATATCCTGCGCACGGACGAAGTCTTGTCCGAATACATGATCACCGACCACGACGCGGCGGAAATCGCCGTCATCAACGCGCGGGAAGCCGCGCGGGCAAAGACGCTCACGCAGTCTGCGGAGGCGGAAGAAG
>CALVHV010000129.1 GCA_944328845.1 uncultured Clostridia bacterium
CGCGGGGCGTTTTTCGGTAACATTTTTTCTTTTTTTTCCGTATTATGGTTTCAGGAAAAGAATTTTTTCCGCAGGGGCAAGAGAAAAGGGATGTTGTGGCAAAAGAAGGCGGCGGATCCGCCGCGAAAGGAGTGATTTATGGAAAAATATGTCATCGAAGGCGGCGTACCGCTGTACGGCGAAGTGGAGATACAGTCTGCAAAAAACGCCGTGTTGCCCCTGCTCGCCGCCGCGGTGCTCACGGAACAGCGCGTCGTGATTCATCGGTGTCCGCGCATCACCGACGTGCTGAATATGGTGCAGATCCTTGCGGAGCTGGGCTTTTCCACGAATTTCGTGGGGGAGGATCTCACTATTGACGGCGCGGACGCGGCCAATCATGAGATCCCCGCGGCCCTCGCCAAAGAGCTGCGCTCTTCTGTGTTTATGCTCGGTTCGGTGATCGCGCGTTTCGGCAGGGCGCGCATCGCCTATCCCGGCGGGTGCGATATCGGGCTGCGGCCCATCGACCTGCACCTGAGCGGGCTGCGCCGCCTCGGCGTGTGCATCGGGGAAGAGGGCGGGTACATCGATTGTGTCTGTTCCAGACTGAAGGGGGCGGAGATCCTTCTCGACTGCCCCAGCGTCGGCGCCACCGAAAACATCATGCTTGCGGCGGTGCGCGCGGAAGGGGAAACTGTCATCCGTAACGCCGCGCGGGAACCGGAGATCGTCGATCTTGCAAATTTTCTCAATCGCATGGGTGCCAAAGTGTACGGGGCGGGCTCACAGACTGTCCGCATCGATGGGGTCTCCTCTCTGCACGGAGTGGAATATACGCCTATTTCCGACCGCATCGAGGCGGGAACTTTTCTCATTGCGTCCGCCATGTGCGGCGGAGAGCTGGTCCTGAACAACGCAGATGCGGAGAATCTTACCTCTCTTATACATAAACTTTGCGAAATCAGTTGCAAAATCCATGCCGATGATGGTAAAATATATATAAAAAGCGGAGACCGCGTTTCGCCCAAATTGGTGGAGACTTCTCCCTATCCGGGTTTTCCCACCGATCTGCAGGCGCAGATGACGGCGCTCGCCTGTATCTGCAACGGTTCCACCGTCGTGGTGGAAAATCTGTTTGAGACGCGCTTCAAACATGTCCCCGAACTGATCCGTATGGGCGCGGACATCACCGTCCGCGGCAGAAGCGCATTTATCCGCGGCGTGCCGCACCTGAGAGGGGCGGATGTCTTTGCGGGCGATCTGCGCGGCGGCGCGGCGCTCACGCTTGCGGCGATCTCGGCGGAAGGGCTGAGTTCGGTTGCGGACCTGAGTCACATCGACAGGGGATATTCCGGTTTCGAATTTAAATTGCGCGCGCTCGGGGCGCGCATCCGCCGCGTCCGTATCTGACGTTGCGGGGATTTTACATAAGAGGAGGAGCTATGCGCAGCAAAAAAATCGTGATCGTATACGCTATCGCCGTCTTTCTGATCGTCTTTCTCATTACCGTCAACACGGTCTGTTCCATCACACAGTTCGAAGTTTACTATACGGTGGGCAGCGCGTTGATGGAGGAGAGTGCGGAAAACGTTCAGAAGACGCTGGAAGAAAAATATCTCCGCAAGAGCTACCTGTTCTTTGACGAAAGCAAGGTGCGAGAGGTGGTGTCTGAGGAGAGCGGCGGATATCTGGAAGTGATGTCTGTGGAAAAGATCTTTCCCAACCGCATCACCGTGCATGTCCGCGAGCGGTACGAGACGTTTGCCTTCGAAAAGGACGGGAAATTCTACGTCATCGGCGACGACGGTTCCATCCTCTCCATCAGCGACGAAAACAAAAACAACATCGCCGGTATCAACATCGAGATCCACGGCATCTCTTTCGGCGCGGATCAGCAGGTGGGTGACAAGTTTACGGTCGCTGCGGGAGACGAGGCGGCATATCAGGCGCTCAACGTCTTTCTCGGCGAACTCAATTCCCGCGGGATGCGCGGCAACATCACCCGCATCGACTATCAGACAGTCGGCGGCAGCGACCCCGCTTACAGGTACAGCTATTTCTACGTGCACACCACGGAAGGGGTGCAGTTCTGGATCGTAACGCCCGAAGAGGATACGCAGAGAAAGGTCTCGCAGGTGCTCGGACTGTATGCTTCTCTTACGGACGCACAGCGCCTGGACGGATACATTTACGTGGGGGAAGGGGATGCGGAATATTCTACCAACGTCCCGCCCGAGATAGGAGATCTTGTTTCCGGATCGTAATGTAACGAAAATATGATAACGTTCCCCGAAAAAAGTGTTCGGGGAACGTTTTTTTATTGACAAAAAAGCAAAAGTACTATATAATAGTGTTTGTATAATATCACTGCCGCAGAGCAGGAAATCGGAGAGGAAAATGAGCCGCAAAAGCGTAGCCGTCCTGGACGTACGTTCAGATGCCGTCACTGTCCTTATCGGGGAGCGCGGCGTAAACAATACCTTTGTATTTCAGGGGATCCATACCCTCCCTTACGACGGTTATGCCGATGCGGAATTTTTCGATACCGAGCGCCTGTGCAAGGCGGTCACCGAGTGTATGGCGGAAGCGGAACGCAGTTACGGCGGCCGCATCAGGGACATCTATGTGGGGGTACCGGGCGAGTTTTTGCGCGTCGTCACAAAGCGCTGTTTCATGAGCTTTCAGACAAAGCGCCGCGTCAATCCTTACGACTTGTCCGCTCTGTTCGATCAGGGGGTGCAGCAGGAGCAGGGGTATCGTCTCATCCGCCGCAGTGCCGTCTGTTACATTACTTCGGACAACCGCCGCACCATCGATCCCACGGGCATGGTCAGCGATTCGCTCGAAGGGTATCTCTCTTATTTCTTTGCGGATGCAAGATACCAGGACCTGTTTGTCAATACGCTCACGGCGTACGGCGTTGCCAAGGTGGATTTTCTGCCCGTGTCCCTCGCGGAAGCACTGTATCTCATTCCTTCCGAGGTGCGGGACGAATATGCCGTCCTGCTTGAGATCGGAAAGATGTCCATGACTTTCAGCGTCGTCTGCGGGAACGGCATCGTCTATCAGAACGCCTGTTCGCTTGGCGGCGGACACGTTACGGCGCAGCTGTATACGGAAGGGGACGCATCCATGCTCCCTTTTGACGTGGCGGAAGCGATGATCGGAAAGATCAACCTTTCCGCAAAGGACGCGCCGAATGCGATGATCGAGTATGTGGACAAGTTACAGTCTTATTCCCTGCCTATCCGTTTTCTGAAAGAGCGGGTACGCGCCGGGCTGGATCTCCTTTGCGAAAGCATCAGCTCTTTCCTGGAAAGTTACGGGGACAAGAGTATCGACTACAAGCCCATTTTGCTGACGGGAGACGGCATCACGGGTATCCGCGGCGCGCGGGAACATCTTTCCAACCGCCTCAACAAGGTCGTGGAGATCGTCGCGCCCAAGCTCCCTTACTACAACAAAGCGGCTCAGAGCTCTCTTTTGAGCCTATTGAATATGGCGCTGGATACAAGGCGCTCAAAAGGATTTTTTTACAAGTTATTTAACGGAATCGGAGGTTAAAAACCATGTTCAACAGTTTGGATAGTCTGT
>CALVHV010000130.1 GCA_944328845.1 uncultured Clostridia bacterium
AAGAAAAATACTCCCTGCCTTCCGCCTACCGATGGTGCCTGCAAGTACTGAAAAAGGTTTGCAACAAACAATAGCTTTCCCGCGCCCGACGGCAGTTTTTGCCGTCGGGCGTTTTTTCCGAACAAAGACAAAAACAAGCGGCAAAAACGGGCAGCGCTCCTCTGTTTTCCGCCGTGTGCGGGGCGCACCCGAAGGCAGCGCCCCGCACACGGCGAACCAAAAAGCAAGCCCGCCGTTGCAAAACGGCGGGCGTTCATTATTTTTCTTCCTCTTCCGATCCCTTTCGGCGCTCCCTGCGCTTTTTGTGCTTTTGCAAAAGGATGTGCACGGGATAGGCGACCAGACAGACGGGAATAACGATCAGTTCGAAACAAAACGCGAAGAAATCGCCTATCGCCTCGCCCGTTCCGTACCAAAGGGCGCTTTTTCCCAAACACTTTGCAATGTAAGCCGCGGCAAGGAACAGCACCTGCACCGCACAGACTGCACCAAAGGCGATCCATAACCCATTGCTGAGAGCATTGAGAGAAAATTTTTTCAGCAATGTGAATCCCGGGGTCTCAAACTGCCCGTAATGATTATCCGTAAAATACACTTCTTCGCAGTCGGCAGAATACACCAATCGCACTTCGCCTCGGGTATTTTTTGCAATGCAGGCGTCGCGGTCGGGATAGATGTCGCACTCGAAAAGCTCTTTCTTCTGCGAGTAGTTGCCTATCCAGTCGGCATAATCTTCCCGCAGCTCGGCACTGAACATATCGCCGCCGACGTTATACCCGTCCGCAATGCATTGCGCCGCACTGCCGTACCTTTCCTTTGCCTCCTCCTTTGTGAGAAAGTTGGAAGGCAAGTGCCCGTATTCGTACAAATACAGCGCCACGCGCTCCGCCGAAAAATACTCCTTCTTTTCCGAAACGCGCACCCTCGTGGCAAGGGGCAAAATCAGGAGCAAGACCGTTACGAAAAGGCAAAGAAAGACGATCAGGCTTTTTTTGATCTTGAAATGCATGATTTTCCTCCGTCCTCTCTCCTCTGTCCCCGCCCGCGCGGACTTTTTCCTTCTATTATTGTAGCACGTTCTCCCCCGTTATACAAGGAAAAAAGAGAAAAAAAAGGACAGACAGGAAATTTTTGTATAAAAACGCCGCCCGCGAAAAGAAGCCGCGCAATACAGTGAGAAAGCACGGCAAGGCGCGGCAAACGGAGGCGATCCCTTTCGAACGGCGCAGACAAGCGACACTGCAGGCAGATATGCGGCAGAGGGGCGGCACCCGAACGGGTGCCGCCCCTCTGCCCTTTACAATAAAGAAATTTTGTTACATATTAAAGAGAACGGGAATCCCGCCGCCGTTGTAGTAATAATAAAGATAACCGTCGTCGGGATAATTTTCCGAAGTCATGAAATAGGCGTAAGGCACTCCCTCGGACGTGACGTTTTCCCGCCACATTTCCGGCGAACCTTCGTAGAAGAGCTTTGTTCCGCTGTTCCAACCCAGTTCTGTCACACCCGTTCCCGCCACGATGTTTTCGATCCTGTCGCAGGTGACGAAATAACCGCGGGGAGCATTCATGAAGAGATAGGTTATCTTGGGATATCCCGAAACGACGTAGACGCTCACCGTACAATCGGAAGAGATGTACATGCGTTCCACATTGAATTCCCCTTTGAATTGCACCTCTTTACCCGAAACGCGGACCTCGGAAAGGCGCTCGTCGCACAAACCCGACAGCACGCGGACGCGCTGCCCGCAGGGATCTTCTCTCGGGATGGTGACGCTTGTTCCGAACGAGGCGTCGTAGCCCGTGATCTCGCAGACCAACCCCTCCTCATCGTAAGAATACGTATAGGTAAAGCCGTCCCCTTCCGCGGCAGAGCGCAGCCGCATGTTCCCGTCGGAGTCGATATACCATGTATTTTTGTCCGGACTGTTCTGGCTGAAGTAATAGACTCTCTCGTAAAAATCGTCGATATTGTCCAGCTTCGCATACTTTGCAAACTCTTCCGCCGTACCGTCATAGCAGATGTAAACTTCTTCGCCCAGCTCGCCGCTGAAAATGACGTTTTTGGGGAAACAGATATACAAATGCTCCGCCTTTGCCCTGAATTTTTGGCTGCCCGCGTCGAAGACGGTCTCTTCCGCACCCTGCGGCGCCACGCCAAGCCAAAGCTGCTCGAGATAGGGAAGTTCTTCTATGGAGGGCGTCTGCGCGAGAGTTGCTGGAAGCTTGAGAGACCTGATCGTCAGGCTGCTCAAAGAGAGAATATCTGTGGTGCCGTAACGCACCTCGACGCTCTCCCCCTCGTTAAAGAAAGAGATGAGTGTATTCCCGAGATAGACCCCGCCGTTTTCGGCGGTCTTTCCCTCGGTCAGGAAAGGAGTCTGCGCAAAACATTCCTCGCCGTAGGCGGTGACATTCCCCTGCGCCGTGACAGAAGAGAGCTTTGTGCAGTTGAAAAACGCCCTTTTGCCGACCTCTTCCACATTTTTACCCAGAACGACCTGTTGAAGAAGAGTCTCGCTGAATGCCCTTTCCCCGATAAAAAGCAGGCTTTCGGGCAGAACGACTTCTTGCAGAGTTGCGCCCTCAAACGCGCTTTCACCGACAGAGATCACCCCTTCCGGAATGGTGACGGAACTGATCTCGGCATTCTCGAAGGCACCTTTTACGACCTCTTTCAGACTGCCGGGAAGGGAAATGCTTCCTAGCACGGCGCCGGAAAAGGCATACTCTCCCAATGTCTGCACGCTGTCCGGCAATTCCACCGTGCGGATATCCGCTCCCGAAAACGCATGCTGCCCGATAAAGGCAAGGCTATCCCCGAAATCGATCCGCCGCAGCGAGGCGTTTAGGAAAGCGTACGCGCCGATCTTCTGCGTCTGCGCGCCCAGCGCGACGAAAGAGATGTTCTCGACCCCCTCAAAGGCATAGTCGGCGATCTCCGTCACCGTATCGGACACGGCATACTCGTACTCACTGTGCAGTTTGGGACAGGACAAAAGCTTTGTTCCGTCCGCGCTGAACAGAATGCCCTGTTCCGCCTTTAAAAAGGTGCTCTCTTCCGCAAGTTCGTAATTTATAAAGGGAACACCGCGCGCGGAGATGCTTTGCACATCCTCGTTGAGAAGGACCGAACTGAACCCTTCCCTCTGAGAAGCGGATTGTTCGCAGAAAAGCTGAATGTCGGGCACCCCGCGCGGAAGCACGAGCATATCGTTATTTTGCATCCAATACAGGGACAGGAGCGCCTTCCCCTCTTCGAACAGGACGCCGTCCGAGAGGACGAACTTCTCGCACCCTTCCTCCTGTGTGTAGCCCGCAAATTTGCGGCAATTCAGCACCGCATCGTAAGCGATCGACTGATAATTTTCGTTGAGTTCGATCCCCTCGAGCGCGTTGCAGTTACGGAAAGCCCCGCTTTTGAGGCTGACCTTCCCTTCCGCACGGAAAGAAGTGAGGGCGTTGCACCCCGGAAAAGCTTCCTCGG
>CALVHV010000131.1 GCA_944328845.1 uncultured Clostridia bacterium
GCATGCTTGCCGCGCTGGCGTGCGGCGCGCTCTTTACGGGCGCTTTGCCCGTCTCGGCGCAGGAGAGCGACGTGGGAAAGCCGGATGCGAATGTCGAGGACATCTTGCAGGAACTGGACTTGGAAGAACTGCAAGAGTATCTGGATTCTCTCACGCAGGAGCAGAAAGACGCGCTGGGCGGGGACATTCTCGAAATTCTCCGCTCTCTCGTTACGGGGGATGTCTCGCTCGATTACGACAACGCTTTCTCTGCGATCGCGGGCATGGTGTTTGACGAACTTTCCGGACTGATCCCCGCCTTTTGCGCCATCTGCTCGGTGTCCATCCTGTGCGGTATCCTGGGACGGTTCAAGAGCTCCTTTTCCGAGAAGGGGACTTCGAAGATCATTTTCTTTGTGGGGTACTGCACGGTGCTCGTCCTCATTCTCGGCTCGCTGTCGGGCGTGATACAGGATTGCGCCGATACCGTCTCTTCCATGCAGCGGCAGATGCAGGCGATTTTTCCCATTCTCCTTACCCTCATCGCCACGAGCGGCGGCAGTGTTTCCGTCGCCGTGTACCGCCCCGCTGTTCTCTTTCTCAGCGAATCGCTCGTCGGGATCGTGGCGGGGATCGTCTTCCCGCTCGCCGCAATGATCTGCGTGCTGAACATGGTGGGGAACATGAGCGGAGAACTCAAACTCAAAAATTTTTCCGCCTTCTTTGCTTCTGTCATCAAGTGGACGCTGGGGATCTCCCTCGCGGCTTTCACTGTTTTCCTGTCCGTGCAGGGGATCACCTCCGCCACCTATGACGGGTTTTCTTTCAAGGCCGCCAAATACGCTGTCAGCAACACGGTGCCCATCATCGGGAGCTTTTTGGGCAGCGGATTCGACCTTGTTATCGCGGGAAGCGTCCTGATCAAAAATTCACTGGGTGCGTGCGGAATCTTTTTGCTCGTCATCGTCCTTGCCGTGCCGCTGGTACAGCTTGTCGCTTATAATCTCTTCTTAAAACTGGCGGCGGCGGTCACCGAGCCTGTCGGGGACGAAAAGGTCTCTGCCTTTCTTTCCTCACTTTCGGGCACGGTCAATTATTTTACGGCAGGTCTTCTCGCCGTCGGATTTATGTATTTTATAACTATGTTGCTGCTGATCTGTTCTTCCAACGCTCTTTTCTGAATATGGATACATATATTTTGTCTGTATGCGGCGCGGCGATCCTTTCCGCCGTCGCTGCGATCCTCTTGCCGGAGAGCAAGTTGGGAAAGTTTATCGGCGGGATCATACGTATCTGCTGCCTGCTGGTCATTGTCCTGCCCCTGTCTTCTCTCATCGGCGGTTTTCTCTCTCCGGAAGAGGGAGAAGATACATCCGCGCAGATGCCGCTGGACGAGGAGTTTATGCAGAATATGTTTTCTCTGCAGGTGGAGGGAAGGGAAAAACTGATCGAGGAGCGTCTGGAAGCGGAGCTCGGCATCGGCGTTTCTGCGCGGATGGTGTGGGAACTTGTCGAATACGAGTGTGATGTCAGACAAATCGAAGTGACCATCGAAAATTTTGGAATATACGGCGAAGACGAGCATATATTTGTTATAGAGCAGGTAAAAAGCATCGTCTTTGCCATGTACGGGGAGGAGGTCGTCGTATATGAGTGATGGAGCAAAGCCCTCGTTTGCACAAAAGATCTCTTCGGCAAAGTTTGCCGAAGTCGCCATCGTCGTCATCTTACTTGTCGTGGTGGCAGTGTTGATCCTCTCTTCTTTTTCTTCCAATAAAGAAGAAACGGAAGGGTATGCCCAGGCGCTGGAATCCAGGCTTTCCGAGATCCTGTCCCGCATCGACGGGGCGGGGGAGGTGGAGGTTTTTCTGACCGTCGCTTCGGAAGGGGAAAAGGTGATCGCCATCGAAACCTCGGAGAGTGCGGACGGAACAATCACGACGACGCCCGTCTTTTCGGGCGGGGAGCCTGTCATCCTGGAAGAGCTGATGCCGGAAATAACGGGAGTGCTGATCGTCGCAGAGGGAGCGGACGACCTCGGGGTCCGTTTCAATCTGATCGAAGCATCGGCGTCCGTTTTAAATATCAACCAAAGCATAATAAAGGTATACACCATGGGCGGAATAAATCATTGAAAAGGAGATTAAGAGATGTCTAAAACCAAAAAGATCGTTATCATGACAGGGCTTGTTTTACTGCTTGCGGTAACGGCAGTATTCAATTTCGTGCTGGCAGGCAGTCTGGACGGCAGCGCAGACAGCGGAGTGACGGCGGCAAACTATTTTACCACCTATCGCACGGAGCGCAGCTCCACCCGTAACGAAGAGCTTTTGCAGCTCGATTCCATTCTCGAAAGCGCGGAAGCGGGTTCGGATGCGTACGAGGAAGCGATGTCCCTGAAATTACAGATCGTGGAAATGATGGAGCGGGAGCTTCTTCTGGAAACGTATATCAAATCTCTCGGCTATAACGATGCGGTCGTCAGCATCGGCATGGATTCGGACAACGTCAACGTGTTCGTCAATGCGTCGCAGCTCGCTTACAACGATTTCCTTTCCATCTACAATATCCTCACCGAAGAGGCAGGCTGCGATCCCGCAAATGTAAATATTATGCCGATTCAGGCAGAAATTTAAAAAAAACACTGTTCAATTTCCGAAGAATGTGGTATAATGTACGTAAGAACGACTCAGGAGAGGTACAATGGCACTTTTCAAGCGTGTTCCGTCGGACGGGCAAAAGGGAAAAGTATCTTACAATTCCGGCATTGTCGGCGGGATCATCAATCTTGCCGTTTCGGAGATCGAGGGCGTAGAACTTCTGCCCGGGAAAAAACGCGGACTGAAACTGTACTTTGAGAAGGACGGTATTTACGCGGATATTTCCGTCAAAGTCGACTACGGCTACAATGTTCCGGAAGTGGCGTTCAAGATCCAGCAGTCCGTCAAACACAACGTGGAAGCGATGACGAAATACAAGGTCGCCAAGGTGGACGTGTACGTCGTCGGCGTGGAATTGCTGGACAGGACCGCAGAACAAATATAAGAACGGATTTCCCCTCGTTTTTTGCGAGGGGAAATATTAAATTTTTTACAGGAAACACAGTATGAGGACCAAAGCGCGCGAATGCGCATTCAAAGTGATTTTTGCATCGTTGTTTCAGCCGGAGGAAAACGCGGAGTTCCAGCGCGGCGTTTATAAGGCCTTTTCTCTGGACGAAGAGGAGCGCGGGTATGCGGATCTTCTTCTCGACCTCGTCAAGGAGCATCGGGAAGAGCTGACGCAGGCGCTGAACGAATATTCCATCGGATTTTCGGACAAGCGTCTTTTCCCCGTGGATAAGAGCCTGCTTTTGATGGCAATGGCGGAGATCAAGTACGTCAAAGACGTGCCGTCTGTCGTGTCTATCGACGAGGCAGTGGGACTGGCGAGGAAATATTCCACGGAAAAGAGTGTCGGCTTTGTCAACGGCGTTCTTGCGACCTATATGAAG
>CALVHV010000132.1 GCA_944328845.1 uncultured Clostridia bacterium
GCGCGGTCGATACAGAAAATGACGGGCAGGTTTTGCAGGCACACGTCGTGCGCGATCTGGTCGAACGCCCTCTGCAAGAAGGTGGAATAGACGCACACGACGGGCAAAAGCCCGCCCTTTGCCATGCCCGCCGCCATGGTGACGGCGTATTCCTCGCAGATACCCGCATCGAAACAGCGGGCGGGGAATTTTTGGGAAAACTCGCCCAGGCCCACGCCCTCCGTCATCGCCGCCGTGACGGCGACGAGGCGGCTCTCTTTTTCCGCGCGGTCGCACAAAAGCCTTCCCAGCGCCGTGGAGAAAGAGTGTTCGCCCGCGGCAAAATTTTTGGCGGTGCCGTGGAAGCGGGCGGGGTCCTCTTCGGCGGGGGCGTACCCCATGCCCTTGCGGGTCACCGCGTGCAGGAACACCGCCTCGTCCATCTTGCGGATGCTGGAAAACACCGCCATCAGTTCGTGCAGGTCGTGCCCGTTGACGGGGCCGATGTATTTGAACCCGCACCGTTCGAAAAAGTCGTTTTTATTCAGCCAGCCCTTGAGAAAATACTTGACCTTGCGCAGCTTTTTGCCGAAAGCGCCCGTCTCCTTGAACGTCCTGCTTAAGAAAGAATTGAAGGTACGGTATCTCTTTTTGGCAGTCATTTTGGAAAGAGAACGGTACAGCGCCGACTGGTTCTTGCTGATGGACATGCCGTTGTCGTTGAGCACGACGACAAAGTTTTTGGGCTTTGTTTCGGAAGAAAAGACGGCTTCCAGCGCGGTGCCGTTGCCCAGCGACGCATCGCCGATGAGGGAGATCACTTTGTAGTTTTCGCCCAGCAGGTCGCGCGCGTTGCACAGCCCGATGCCCGCCGCGACGGACGTGCCGCTGTGCCCCGCGATAAAGGCGTCGTACTCGCTCTCTTCGGGGTCGGGAAAGCCGCTCACCCCGCCTTTCCTGCGCAGGGTGTCCAGCTCTCTGCCCGTGATGAGTTTATGGACGTAGCTCTGATGCCCCACGTCGAAAACGAGTTTGTCCTGCGGGAAGTCGAACGCCGCGTGCAGGGCGAGGGTGAGTTCCACTACCCCCAGATTGGAGGAGAGATGCCCCCCGTTTTCCTTCACGCGCGCGATGAGTTCCTCGCGGATGCTTTTTGCCGCCTCTTCCAGCGCGCTGACCTCGCGGCCTTTCCATTCGTCAGCCAACAAATTCCGTCACCTCTGTCATTTTGTATATCATACGCGCCGTCCGCGCGATCTATGCCCTGTCAGGCATGAAAAGTGATGCTGTGCCGCATCTTTATCTCCTGCCCCGCCCCGACGCAAAGGATGCCCGCCTTGCGGGAAAGGTCGCCGTCCGAATCCGCGGAGTCGGGAAGCCCGTTCCACGGCTCGATGCACAGATAGGGCGCACCGGGCTTGGTCCACAGCAACAGGTGGTCGAAGGGGGCAAAGTCCACCGTCACCACCTCTTTTTCGCCGTGAAGCAGGGTGATGCGGCGGGAACGGAGCCCGTCGAAAAGAAGAGAATCGTTTTCGAACATCTCATGCGAGAGGGGCAGAGTGCGCACCTTCTGCGCATAGGGGATCTTTTCGCCGCTCAGATAGCCGCCCGCCTGCTCGGAAAGGACGAGGTCCTCTTCCTTTTCGAAGCGCACCGCCCATTCTGAAAAGTTTTGCGCGGCGTACGCCTCGTGCGAGCCGAAATTGCAGTAAAGCGGCTGCCCGTCCGGGTTGAACACGCTCACGTCCGCGTGCAGGGTGTCCCCTTCCAGCGTGTAGCGGATGCGAAGTTCGAAGCGGAAGGGATATTCCGCCAGCGTCTCTTCGTCCTCGCGGAGCACGAACAGCGCCGAATCCCCCTCCTGCTTCGCGGTAAAGATCTTGCGCTGGGCAAACCCGTGGTTGCCCATTTTGTACCATTTTCCGCGGTACGTGTACTCGAAATTGCGCAGCCTTCCGCACACGGGGAAGAGCACGGGGCAATGCTTTGCCCAAAAGGCAGGGTCTGCCTGCCAGATGTACTCGTATCCCGCCGCGTTTTTGACGCTGACGATCTCCGCGCCCCGCTCGGCGATGCTCACGCACAGTTTCTCGTTTTGTAATCGGATCATCCTTTTCCCCCTTTGATCATTCGATCTGCAGATAAAATGCCTTTAAATAGCTCGTTTCCTCGGCGGCGAGCAGGGCGGGATGATCGGGCGACTGCACCCGCACTTCCAGCACCTTGACCCGCCTGCCCGCCTCGCGCGCGCTTTCGCGCAGCATCTTTTCGAAGAGAGGCTGGGTCATGTAATGCGAACAGGAGCAGGTGAGCAGAAATCCGCCCCGCTCCACCAGTTTCATGGCGGAGATGTTGATGTCTTTATACCCGCGGTAGGCGTCCTGCACCTCCGCCGCGCTCTTGCAGAAGGCGGGCGGATCGAGCACCACCGTGTCGAAGGTCTGCCCCTGCGCGCGGAAGGCGCGCAGCTGTTCGAAGGCGTCCGCGCACACCGTTTTTATATTGGTAAAGCCGTTGAGCCGCGCATTTTCCCGCACGTTGTCCAGCGCAAACTGCGAAATGTCTACGGCGGTCACTTCCCGCGCCTCCGTCGCCGCGTTGAGCGAAAAACCGCCGCTGTTGCAAAAACAATCCAGCACCCTCGCCCCCTTGCAATAGCGGCGCAGGGCAAAGCGGTTTTCTTTCTGATCGAGAAAATACCCCGTCTTTTGCCCGTTTTTGACGTCCACGCTCATGCGCAGACCGTTTTCGGTGACGAGAATACTGTCCGGCACCTCTCCGTACAGCACGCAGTTTTCGAGAGGGAGCCCCTCCTTGCGGCGCACGGGCGCGTCGCCGCGCAGGTAGATCCCCTTGGGTGAAAAGAGTTTGACCAGCGCGCCGACGATGGTGTCTTTGCGGCGGTCCATGCCCAAAGAGAGCAGTTCGACCACGAGATAGTCGCCGTAGCGGTCGCAGATAAAGGCGGGAAGATCGTCCGCCTCGGCAAACACGACGCGGTAACAGTCGCTGCCCGCAAACAGCTTTTCGCGCAGCTGCGCCGCGCGGGAAATGCGGTCGGTAAAGAACCGATCGTCGTCCTCTTCCCCGCCGCGGATCATCACCCGCACTAAGATCTTGGAAAGATGATTGATATACCCCTTGCCGATATACCTGCCGTCAAAGGAAAGAACTTCGGCAAGCGAACCGTTTTTGTCCTTGCCCTCGATCTTGGCAACTTCGTTGGCATAGACCCAGCTGTGACCCGCCAAGATCCTCTTTTCTTCGCCTCGCTTCAAATAGACCTGATAAGGCATGCTTTTCTCCGTTTTTTTGTTTACCGCACTATTATAGCAAATCCCGCCCGCAAAAGCAAGCTTTTACAAAATTCTGCCCGCGTTGCGTTGTTTTCAGGCAGAAACAGATGGAAAATGACTTTTTCGCCCCCCGCTTTTCGGCGACCGCCGCACAGGCGTTAAAAAAAGCCCCGTCTCTTTG
>CALVHV010000133.1 GCA_944328845.1 uncultured Clostridia bacterium
TGATAGGGATAGCAGGAAAGCCGCGCCTGCTTGACGTCGAATACCCCCATCAGGTCGGGGAAATACTGTCTGATGCCCGCAAAGATGCCGGGCGCGTTGTACATTGCCCAATGCACGTTTTCCAGGCACAGCTTGATGCCGTGTTCGGCACAGGCGGCATCGATCTCCCTCATCCCCTCCGCAAGTTCCGCAAAGTTGCGGGTGACGGAATTCTTTTTCAGGCGCGTGATCCCGTGAAATGTATAGTATTTTGCCCCGAACACGGACGCGGCGCTCATCGCCGCATCGAGGATGGCAAAGGCGTCCTTTTTTGCGCGCGGGTGCGCGCCGAACAGCTGCGGCTCGAACTGTGTGTTCAGAACGTGCACGGAATTGACCCGCAGACCGCCCTTTCGGGAAGCCAGCAGGGAAGCAAACTCCTGCGTATATTCGCTGAGCGTGGTGAGAAAGATCTCCGTAGCGCGCACGCCCAGTCCGTTGAGCACGGTGAGCGCGTCTTCATTCATCTCCCGCAAAAAGAGGGATGCCGTCGATACTCCGCTGTACATGATCTCACCTCAATAATACAGATCCATCAGTTCGTCCGCGGCGCCCTTCATGAGACCGTACTTGTTGTACAGCGTCATGATCGTGAACCTGTCGCGGATCTTGTAACAGTTAAACAACATATCCCGCACGGTGTCTTTAGAGACGCCGATCTGAGAAAAACGCGTGGGACAGCCCATCGCATGCAGGATGCGCGCCACCTCTTCGGGCGAAGGCAGGGGCGCCGCCAGCCGTGCGACGATCTCCTGTCCCTCGAAAGAGAGATCTTTTTCGAGGATGCGTTTGTACATGCGCAGGGAAACGAGGGTGCCCAGCCCCACCTTGATGCCGTGCAGAGGAATGGGTTTGCCCCGCTTTAAAAAGTCCATTTCCAAAAAATGGGACATATGATGCTCGGCGCCGCTGGCGGGGCGGGAATTGCCCGCAATGACCATGGCATACCCCGAAATGAGCAGGGCGCGCAGGAGATCGTCGATCCCCTCCCTGCCGCACGCACAGATGCTGTCCGTGTTTTGATAGCATTTTTCCAGCGCCACGCGCATGAGGGAAGCCGACTCTTCGCTATAACTTTCCCCTGTAAGGAGATGGGACATCTTCCAGTCGGTCAGGCAGCAGAATTTGGCGAGGATGTCCCCCGTCCCCGCGCCCGTCATGATCTTCGGGGCGGCACAGAGAATATCGAAATCGATGAGGATATCGCTGACCGTCTGCGCATTTTCGGTGATCTTGAACCCCTTTTTGATGAGCGGCGTGACTCCCGAAGTAAAGCCGTCCATGCTCGCCGCGGTGGCGAGCACGCCGCACTTTTTCCCCGCATGAAAGGTGGTGTACTTGGCGATGTCGTTGAGTGTTCCCGCCCCCACTGCCAGCACGTAATCGAAGTCCGAAAGTCTTTCAGAAAGAAGCGCACACGTCTTTTCGTCCGCAACGGGTTCATAAAAAGGCAGGGTAAACCCATGCGCGTCCAATCCCGCCTCGCACAGTTTTTGCTGCAAAGGCGCGGCGTAACGGACGGTATTTTCGTCGCTTAAAAGAAGCAGGCGAAGCCCCTGCATCCGACTGCGGAAACGGGGGTAAAAGTCCGCCGAAGCGTACTCGGCATGGATGTTGTACCGCTCGGAAAGAGCGATGATATCATCATAGTTTTCCATACTGTAAATTTTAACACAAGCGGGACGCGAGGTCAACGATTCCGCCGAAAAAAGTGCGTTGACAGGAAGATTTTTGCGTGCTATAATATTGCAAAAGGAGAGAAAAAATGCAGCTGAAACCTTACAGACACAAGACGCAGTATTACGAAACGGACACCATGAAGATCGTCCACCACTCCAACTATGTGCGCTGGATGGAGGAGGCGCGGTGTGATTTTCTCGAGCAGATCGGGCTCGGATACGACGTGATGGAGCGGGCGGGTATCCTCAGCCCCGTGCTTTCCGTTGCCTGCGAATATAAATCCATGACCCGATTCCCCGATACGGTGCTTATTTTTCTGCGCATGACCTCGTATACGGGAGTCAGGTTCGAGTTCGAATACGAGATCCGCGACGAAAAGACAAATGCCCTGCGCACGGTATGCAGAAGTTCGCATTGCTTTATAGACGAAAACGGAAAACCCCTTTCCATCAAAAGAAAGTTCCCCGCCTGGGACGAACTTTTCTGCCGATATGCCGAAAGCCACAGATGAAAGAGAGCTGCCCGATGCGGGCAGCTCTCCTCTTTTATAACTCCATCGAAACAATGTGCATCGTATTCGCCGTAAAGGCATACTCCCGCACGATAGACAGGAAAGATCCGTCGTTACATTGGTATTGCAATTCGACGCGCATGACCTCATCTGCTTTGTTCTTAAAATATGTCTCACGGACAATGAGCAGTTTCTCCTCAAATTCCGCCTCAAGAAAATCGACCTCTTCCCCTCCGACCTGAAAGGACACGATTTTGAACCGATCGGGCAAGGAGGTGTACGAAGAATAATCTGTTGTCTTCGCTTCTCCCGACTCGGTATAATCGGTGATCGAAATCCCTTGCAGGAGATAGGCCGCCGTACGATATCCGCTCAGCGGACGGGACAGATAGAAATAATCTTCCCCTTCTGTCGGAGTCTCTGCCGTATAGGACGCCTGCGGCGCCTGCAGGACAGAACGCAGGACAAACGTATACGTATACAGGCGTGCATCTTGCTGTAACATACCGAAAGCGTCGTAATGTTCCGAGATGGTCATTTCCACGGTAAATGCGATCTCGCGCTCGGACGAGGCTGATACAGTCACTTCCTGCTTGAATGTGATCAGACCCGATACGTCCTTACCGAAATAAGTTGCCTTTACGGGCAGACACTCCGCCCCGATGGTTAAAGACGAGCCTGCAGGAAGGGAGAGAGTGAGCACATCGCCCTCCGCCTGCGCGGAATATTCCTCGCCGATCTTGGAGACATCCAGAGAGAAGATCGGCTGTGCTTCCAGCGCCCGCAGGGTACGGCGGAAGGAAGAAGCGTCGAACCGCCCGTCCTCTTCGAGGGCGGCGGAAAATCCCTCTGCGTCCCCTCCGTTGTCGAGGGAAAAGACGACGCCTCCCTCCGACAGGGAAAGGACAGAATACGGAAAACGCGCGGCGTCTTCACGCAGGTCGGTCAGCACCGTGTCCGGATCGTCCGGAGCGGAACGGAACACGATCCCCGCGTTGACGCACTCTTCCCCGTCCGAACTCTGCACGAACCGCGCATCCTGCAGGAGCGCTTCCGCCGCCTGCCTGTTCTTTTCGTCGGCGATGCGGGCGGCGGACGAAGCGCTCACCCAGTTGTATTGGCGCACGTCGCCCTCGAGGGT
>CALVHV010000134.1 GCA_944328845.1 uncultured Clostridia bacterium
GTAATGGCACATTCCAGCACGGCAGGGTGCAGCATCAGGGCACTCTCTACCTCGAACGGGCCGATGCGGTAGCCGGAACTCTTGATGATGTCGTCCTTTCTGCCAACGAACCAATAGTATCCGTCGCTGTCGCAGTAGGCGAGGTCGCCCAGGTGATAATATCCTTCGTAGGAGACCGTCCTGGTGAGGTCGGGGTCCTTGTAATAACCGGAAAAGATGCCGTCCTGCGGGTCGCGCAGGCGGATGCAGATCTCGCCCGTTTCGCCCCGTTCTACGGGGTTGCCCTCGTTGTCCAGCAGCTGTACGTAGTAGAGGGGGGAAGGCTTGCCCATCGAGCCGGGGCGGATATCCATGTATTCGGAGAATGTGGCGCAGACAATGGTCGTCTCCGTCTGTCCGAATCCCTCGTAGATGGGGTGACCCGTCTTGATGCGGATCTGCCTGTAAATTTCGGGATTGAGCGCTTCTCCCGCCGTCATCATGTACTTGACGGAGGACAGGTCGTACTTGGTCAGATCAGTCTTGATCATAAAGCGGTAGACGGTGGGCGGTGCGCAGAAAGTGGTGATCTTATATTTTGCGATGTGTTCGAGCAGGTCGCCCGGCTCGAATTTTCCGTGGAAATCGTAGACGAAAATGGCGGAACCGCACAGCCATTGCCCGAACAGTTTGCCCCAGCTCGCCTTTGCCCAGCCCGTCTCGGCAAGGGTAAAATGCAGTCCGTCGTCCTGGCAGTTCAGCCAGTAGCGGGCGGTGACGATGTGCCCGAGGGTGTAGCGCTCGCTCAGCGTCACCATTTTTGGCATCCCTGTCGTGCCGGAGGTGAAATAGAGGAGAATGATGTCCTCCTTGCTCCGCTTATCGCGGTAGGGCACGTCCAGACACTCGCTTTGCCTGTCCACTTCTTCGTCGAAGGAAAGGAATCCTTCACGGGGGGAAACGCATGCAACATGCTGTACGGAGGGAACTTTTTTGGCTGCTTTGAGGATATTGTCGCACAATTCGTCCTCGTTGACGGCAACGACCATCTTTACGCCCGCCTTTTCCATGCGGTAGACGAGGTCTTTTTCCATCAGCATGTGCGTTGCGGGGATGGCGATGGCGCCCAGTTTGGCAAGCGCTATCAGGACTGTCCAGTATTCGTAGCGGCGCTGCAGGATGACGAGCACGCGGTCTCCCTCGCCGATGCCTTTGGAGAGGAAGAAGTTGGCTGTCTTGTCCGAGAGCCGTTTGATGTCTGCAAAAGTAAACGTCCGCTCCTCGTTTCTGTCGTCGCACCAGACGAGTGCGCGTTTGGCGGGTTCCAGTCTGGCGTATTCATCCACGACGTCGTAGGCGAAATTGAAGTTTTCGGGTACGTTCAGGCGAAAGTGGTTGTAAAAATCGTTATAGTCACGAAATCTGACGGCGTTGGAAAAACGGCTCAGAAGATTCATAGGTAAATGCCTCCGTGCATTTGCACTTTTCTCACTCTCTATTGTAACATATTTTCTCCGAATAATAAAGTATATTTCAAATTTTCTTGTAAAAAATGCCGTATCAATTGCAAAAATTGCGGTGTAATGGTATAATATATGCAAAATTAAACCATAAAAGGGATGCGCGGCGCCGCAAAGCCGCTCTCCTGAGGGGGTCAACATGTTGGATAAGCTTACCGCGGCGGTGCTCGCGGCAGTCAATGCTCGGACGGACGGTTCGTATAAAGTTTTGGAGGAGGGGGATATTCTCTCCGCTCTGCCCGACCGTTTCGGCACCGATCCGACGAGCCTGTCCAACGCCCTCCGCTATCTTTCCGAGCGCGGTTACATCGATATCAAGTATTCGGACAAGGGCACCTATTGCGTCTGTTCTCTGCCCAAGGGCCGCTCGTACGAAGAAACTTCGGGCGCGGAACGCCGCAGCGACAAAAAGAGTTTCCGCGGCAGATTGCTGCTCACCTTTTTCGGGTCCATGCTCGGCGCCTTCGTCGGAGGTGTGCTGGCGGGCCTGCTCATTTTTTTTACTCTCGCTTAAAGGAAGGGATGCACGATGCTGAATAAACAGGAAAATGAGGTCATGAGCGCGGTCTATGATATGTGCGACGGCAAGGACAGCTGTCTCGTCAGCCCGATGGAGATCGTCAGCCTGCTGCCCGCAAAGCGCAAATACACGCCGCAAAAGGTAGAACAGATTCTGCGCTCCCTCGAACTGGACGACTATTTCGACCTGATCGCATCGGACAGGAAGGGGGAAAAGATGTACGTCATCACCCTTCATCCCAACGGCGTCGCGTACAAGCGCACGGCGCTGCAGGTGCGCAGAAACGTTACTTTCAAGATCGTTCTTTCCGTCGCGGGTGCGGTGATCACCTTTGTCGTCGGCATCCTGCTGAAAATGATCTTTTCCTGACGCAATGCCCGTGCATTGCGTTTTTTTCGCCGCTGTACGATTGACTTTTGCCTTCGTTTATATTACAATATTAAAAACATTTGTTTGCAAAACAGCAGAGGAGTTATATGCCGGATTTTGAATTGGTATCGCCGTACAGTCCCACGGGCGACCAACCGCAGGCGATCGAAAAACTGACGGAAGGGGTGCTGGACGGCATCCGCACGCAGGTGCTCGTCGGCGTCACGGGCAGCGGCAAGACGTTTACGATGGCAAACGTCATCAAAAACATCAACAGGCCCGCCCTCGTCATTGCGCACAACAAGACGCTCGCGGCGCAGCTGTGCAACGAATTCCGCGAATTTTTCCCGCATAACCGCGTGGAATATTTCGTCTCCTATTACGACTATTACCAGCCGGAAAGCTATATCCCCAGCACGGATACCTACATCGAAAAGGATATGTCCGTCAACGACGAGATCGACAAACTCCGCAACAGCGCCACGGCGTCCTTAGGTGAGCGCGCGGACACGCTTGTCGTCGCGTCCGTCTCCTGTATTTACGGGCTGGGTGCGCCGGAGGAATATTTCGACCTTGCCATTTCCCTGCGTCCGGGAGATCAGCTTTCGCGGGACGAGCTTTTGCGCCGCCTCATCGAATTGCAGTACGAGCGCAAGGACATGGATTTTACCCGCTCTTCCTTCCGCGTCCGCGGCGACGTCGTGGAGATCTTTCCCGCGGGAAACTCGGAGATCG
>CALVHV010000135.1 GCA_944328845.1 uncultured Clostridia bacterium
AAAGACAACCTGCGCTGGGGCAAAGAGGATGCCACCGACGACGAGAAGCTGCGCGCGTGCAAACTTGCCAGCGCGGACGATTTTATCCAGGCTTTCCCCGATAAATATGATACATACATCGAACAGGGCGGTACCAACGTCTCGGGCGGACAGAAACAGCGTCTTTGCATCGCGCGCGCCCTGCTTAAAGACCCGAAAGTGCTGATCCTGGACGACTCGACCAGTGCGGTGGATACCCGTACGGACGCCATGATCCGCAAATCTTTCCGTGAGGAGATCCCCAACGTTACAAAGATCATCATCGCCCAGCGCGTTTCTTCCGTGCAGGATGCCGATCAGATCATCGTCATGGACGGCGGCAAGATCAACGCCGTCGGCACGCACGAAGAACTCCTGAAGAGCAACGCGATCTATCAGGAAGTGTATTATTCGCAGAATAAGGTCTCGGAAGCCGCTGCGGAAGGAGGTGCCGACCATGAGTAAGCAAATGCCCGCCATGCAAGGCCGCCCGAAGATCCATACTTTCAAACTTCTCGGAAGGCTTCTTTCGTATCTGTTCCATTACTACAAGTTCCGCCTGATCGCCGTATTTTTCTGCATCATGATCACGGCTGCGGCGGGTATCAGTTCGTCCGTATTTTTGACCCTGGTCATCGATCAGGTCATTACGCCCCTCATTCAGGGCACCGCCTGGGAGGAGGTGAGTTCCGCTCTCTTCTACATCATCGGCGGGATGGGACTGATGTATGTCATCGCGCTGTGCGCGTCCGTGTTCTATAATCAGACGATGGCGGTCGTTACGCAGGGATTTTTAAAGCACGTCCGCAACGACATGTTCGGCAGGATGGAATCTCTGCCTATCCGCTATTTCGATACGCACACGCACGGCGATATCATGAGTACGTACACCAACGATACGGACGCGCTCCGTCAGCTCATTTCCATGAGCATCCCGCAGGTGTATTATTCCATCGTCGCGGCGCTGGTGTTGTTCGTCATCATGCTCTTGTACAGCCTGTGGCTGATGTTTGTCGTGCTTGTCGGCGTGGCGATCATGGCTTTGGTCGCAAAATATGTGGGTAGCCGCAGTGCGAAATACTTCATTCGTCAGCAGGCGGTCATCGGCAAGACGGAAGGCTACATCGAAGAGATGATGGGCGGACAGAAGGTCATCAAGGTGTTCTGCCACGAAGAGCGCGCAAAAGAGGACTTCGACAAGATCAACGAAGAACTCTGCGACGCGTCCGACAAAGCGAACGCCTACGGTAACATCCTGATGCCTGCTGTCATGAACATCGGTCATTTCGCTTTCGTGCTGGTGGCGATCGTCGCGGGGCTGCTCGTCCTGTTCGACGTGCAGAACCTCTCCGTCACGGGCTGGGGCGTTCTTTCGGGCGCCGTCATTGCCTCGTTCCTGAATATGTCCCGCCAGTTCTCTCTCAACATCGGGCAGGTCTCCATGCAGATCAACTCGGTCGTCATGGGTCTCGCGGGTGCGGGCCGTATCTTCGAACTGCTGGACGAACAGCCGGAAACGGATAACGGATACGTCACACTCGTCAATGCCAACATCGACGAAAACGGCAATATCACCGAGAGCAGCGAGCGTACGGGCAAATGGGCTTGGCGCCATCCTCATCAGGCGGACGGAAGTGTCACGTACACCGAACTGAAAGGGGACATCCAGCTCTACGACGTCGATTTCGGCTACGTTCCCGAAAAGATCGTCCTGCACAACGTCACAATCTATGCAAAGCCGGGGCAGAAGATCGCCTTCGTCGGTGCGACGGGTGCGGGCAAGACGACCATCACCAACCTTCTGAACCGCTTCTACGATATCGCCGACGGCAAGATCCGTTACGACGGCATCAATATCAATAAGATCAAAAAGTCTGACCTGCGCCGCTCGCTCGGCATTGTCTTGCAGGATACCAACCTGTTTACGGGCACCATCATGGAGAACATCCGCTACGGCAAGCTGGACGCGACGGACGAAGAGTGCATTGCGGCGGCAAAGCTCGCCAACGCGCACGATTTCATCACGCGTCTGCCTGAAGGGTACAACACGGTGCTCCGTCACGAAGCGTCCAACCTTTCGCAGGGTCAGCGCCAGCTCATTTCCATCGCGAGGGCGGCGGTCGCCGATCCTCCCGTCATGATCCTGGACGAAGCGACGTCCTCCATCGATACGCGTACCGAAGCGCTGGTGCAGAAGGGCATGGATGCTCTGATGCAGGGCAGAACGGTGTTTGTCATCGCACACAGGCTGTCCACCATCCGCAATTCGGATGCCATCATGGTGCTCGACCACGGCAGGATCATCGAGCGCGGCTCGCACGATCAGCTTATCGCGCAGAAGGGTGTGTACTATCAGTTGTACACGGGTGCCTTCGAACTCGAATGACAAAAACACAAAAACGCGCCTTTGGGGCGCGTTTTTTGTCTGTCCCGATTGACAAACGCTGCGGGAAAAGCTATAATTCTTTTATGGAAGAAACTCCTTTGCCGAAAAAAAGCGGCTTTCAGACGGTATGTAAATATTTTCTCCTGGCTTCGGCGGTGGCGTTTTTCGGCTGGTTTTTCGAAACGATGAGTTTCGTCATCCTGTGGGAACCCAACGACCGCGGCATGCTCACTCTCCCGTTCTGTTATCTGTACGGCGCGGTGGCGCTTGTCGTCTGGTTTACGCTCGGCACTCCTTTTTCGGGAAACATGGGCAAGCTGTACAGAAAGATGAAAGGGGAGAATCCTTCCCGCCTGCGCACGTTCGGCTGCGCGGCGGCGATGCTCGTCCTGTATTTTGTTGCCGTCATCATCCTGTCTACGCTGGTCGAGCTCGTTATCGGGCTCATCTTTATCAAGGGGCTGGGGATACCGCTGTGGAGCTATAAATATTATGAGCATACGTTTTTAGACATCGTCTGCCTGGAATTTTCCCTCCTGTGGGGAGTGCTCATCACGGTGGGAATGTGTACGCTCTGGCCTCTGTTCGTCTTTCTCGAACAAAAGCTCCCCCCTCGAGCCCGCGCCGTCGCCGCCATCGTATTGGCATCGCTGGTCGTGTGCGATTTTGCTTTCAATTGCATCTATTTTATAGTGACGGGAGTCCA
>CALVHV010000136.1 GCA_944328845.1 uncultured Clostridia bacterium
CCCCGTCATCGTGCAGACGACGAGCGTATCCAGAAAGGTGCCCGTCATGGAGACGAGGCCCTGACGGACAGGCTCGCGCGTCTTTGCTGACGCGGCGGCGATGGGTGCGGAACCCAGTCCCGCCTCGTTGGAGAAAAGGCCGCGGGCGATACCGCTCTGCATCGCTACCAGCAGGCTGCCCGCCGTCCCGCCCGCCACGGCGCGGGGAGAAAAGGCGCCCACGAAGATCTGCGAAAAGGCATGCGGCAGTGCCGTGATGTTGGTAAAGAGAATGAGAAGGCAGATGAGCACGTACAAAATGACCATAAAGGGCACGATCATTTCCGAGACCTTGGCGATGCGGCGAATCCCGCCGAACAGCACCAGCGCCACCGCCACGGTAAGAAGAACGCCCGCGATGACGACGGAAAGGTTATACGTTGCGCCGAACAGCGTAAAAGTCGGTGCGTCCGTAAAGATACTGCCCACGGCAGAGGTGATGGAATTGACCTGCGAAAAAGTACCGATGCCGAACAGTCCCACGCACATGCCGAACACCGCAAACAGAACGGCAAGGAACTTCCAGCGTCTGCCCAGCCCGTTTTCTATATAGTAGAAAGGCCCGCCGAGCGTGTGCCCGTCCGCATGGACGACGCGGTATTTGACGGCAAGCAGACCTTCGGCATATTTGGTCGCCATACCGAAAAAGGCTGCGAGCCACATCCAGAACAGTGCACCCGGCCCGCCCGCGGCGATGGCCGTCGCCACGCCGACGATGTTTCCCGTACCGATGGTGGCGGAAAGCGCCGTGCAGAGCGCCCCGAAACTGGAGACTTCCCCCTCCCCTTCTTCCTTTCTGAACATATAGCGGAAAGCGCGCCCGAGTTTGCGCACGGGCAGAAAGAGCAGGCGCACGGTGAGCCAGATCCCCGCGCCGAGGATGAGGACGATGAGGGGGATGCCCCACACGAAATCGTCCACCATTTTCACGATTTCATCAAAATTCATTTGTTTTTTTCGCCAAAAAAAAGCCGCCCAAAGGCGACTGCGGAAAACCGCTCCGTCCTTTTGCCTGAGAGATCACCGCAACGTTGTTGCGGTTTACACCTTCGGCGCCGTTTCTTGGCCTCTCCGGAGTTAAATTCAACCTATTCATTATATAAAATAGGACGCGTTCTGTCAACCAAAACGCGCCCGCGCGGCGAATTTACCGCCTCCTATCCGAGCATCTTTTTCATTTCCGAAAACACCTTGCTCTCAATACGAGAGATCTGCACCTGCGAGACCCCGATCACCTCCGCCACCTCGCTCTGCGTCATGTCGCGGAAATACCGCAGCACGATGATCTTGCGCTCCCGCTCGGGGAGTTCTGCAAGCGCCGTTTTCAGCTGCATGTGTTCGATCAGCTCTTCCTGGTTGTCCACCGCAGCGATGGTATCCAGCAGTTCGCGGCTCTTGTCGTCCTTGTACTCCCCCTGCCCGTACAGGGACAGAGGCATGCGCGAAGAGCCGAGCACAAACACCGCCTCACTCTCTTCCATGTTAAAATGCTCCGCCACTTCGCGCAGGGAAGGCGCCTCCCCCCGCTGCGCCCGCTCTTCCTCGATGTAGGCGTTCATCTGCTTTGCCGTCGCCTTCATCGCCCGCGAGACCTTGACGGATCCGTCATCGCGCATAAAGCGCTTGATCTCGCCCGCGATCATAGGCACCGCGTACGTCGAAAAGCGTACCCCGAACGATTCGTCAAAGCCGTAAACGGCTTTCAGAAGCCCGAGGCTCGCCAGCTGGAACAGGTCGTCGAACTCGACGCCCTTACCCAGGTAGCGGCGCACGATGCTTTTGAGCAGGGAGACGTTGGCGGAAAGCAATTCTTCTTTGGCGGAATTGTCCCCCTCATTTGCCGCACGCAGCAGGCGCAGCGTCTCCTCCTCAGACAGCATCCGCTCTCGCCCGCCCCGCCGCCTGCGCGGAGAATTTTTTGCTCATTTGCACCGTCGTGCCCTGCCCCGGCGCCGATTGCAGGCCGAACGACGTCATAAACGTCTGCATGATGGTAAACCCCATTCCCGAACGCTCCTCCTCTTCCAGCGTCGTGAAAAAAGGCTCGACGGCGCGCACGACGTCCTCGATGCCCTTTCCGCTGTCCGAAATGCGAATATGTACGGTATCCCCCTCTGCAAGACAGAAGATCTCGATCTCCCCTTCCCCGCCCGCATAAGCGTGCACGATGCAGTTTGTCACCGCCTCGCTGACAGCGGTTTTGACGTCGGAAAGTTCGTCCAGGGAGGGATCGAGCCTGGCGCAGAAAGCGGCGACGGCGTCGCGCGCAAACGGCTCGTTTTCGGAAAGTGCGGGGATCTTGAGATACATGGTATTTTTCATGGTGCGCTCCTTAAAGCTTTGGGATGAGGGAATAGACGCCGCTCATGGTGAGGATCTTGTCCGCAGCAAAGTCGGGCGACTGGATATAGGCGGGCGTACGGGTCCGCGAAAGCTGCTTGTAGCGGCCGAGCAAAAAGCCGATGCCCGCCGAGTCCATAAACTGCACGCCGGACAAATCGAATACGACGCGCATGCAGCCGGCATGGGCGCGAATGAGTTCGTCCGCGGCGGCACGGGCACCCGCGGCGGAGTGCTCGTCCAGTTCACCGCTTAAAAATATGTAGAGTGTTCCCGAGCAAACTTTTCCCGCAACGTTCATGGAAGCTCCTTCCGCCCTCGAAAGCGGGCGTCTTTCTGTTTTGCGCTTTACAAGAATAACACGGAGACGGGAGCGGAAAAGAACTGTTTGTCGGGAAAAAGCGCGATTTTTGCAACTTTCAAAAAATTGAATTTTTTTTTACAACTTTTGTGCAAAACAGTTGACATTTCTCTTGAAATATTATAAAATAATCAAGCGTTGTGATTGAGACAATGTAACCCGTATTCAAGGGCCTTTAGCTCAGCGGTTAGAGCAGTCGGCTCATAACCGATCGGTCCGCGGTTCGAATCCGTGAAGGCCCACCAATACCAGAATACGGCCCGGTAGTTCAGTTGGTTAGAACGCCAGCCTGTCACGCTGGAGGTCGACGGTTCGAGACCGTTCCGGG
>CALVHV010000137.1 GCA_944328845.1 uncultured Clostridia bacterium
GTCCAGTCGAACATAAAATCGTTGATACCCGTCAGTACGCGCGTCTTGCCCGCGGGATCCGCTTCGACTGTCTCTTTGTGGTTGCCCGAGTAGACGAGATTGAATCCGCACACGCCGCGCGCGTTGCCGACCATGATAAAGGGATTGCGGGCATGCGAAGACATACCGCGCTTGGAATCGCTGACAAAAATGCCGCTTGCAACTTCGCGCGAAACCTTGTTGCGCTCGTTTGCCCAGCCGCCCTCAAAGGTGGTAACGGAATACTCCGTCCCCGAAAGATCCATCTGCAAGCTCATGAACTTGCGGATGCGGATCTCCTTTTTGCCGCCATTGTACAGCCTTGCACCGACGGCGATGACGTCGCTGTCCTCAAAGACCGTGAAGTACAGATACAGCGCAACGCGCGTCGTATCGAGATATTTAAGTTCCAGCGTTTTGCTTTCGCCGTAAGAAGCGGGAAGACCGGGGATCTCCGGTTTTTCCGCCAGGATCTTGAATTTGGAAAAGGTAAAATCCGCGGCAAAACCGCCGTCCGAATTGTCGAAGACCAGACTGTATTCTGTATAGTCGTCCCTGCCGGGCGTCGAAAACATTTTTCTGCCGTTCCCCGTATAACCGCCGAACTCAAATCCGCTTCCGAGACGCTTTCCGTAATAGAGATATTCTGCCGTATCCATCCTGATGACCAGCGTCGTGTTTGCCGTGTCGAGCCGTACCGTCTGCCCCTTTCTTTTTATCATATCCGCCTCCGCTTGTGTATCCGGATTTACCACCGTAATTGTATACAGTATAACATATTCCTGCGCCTTTGTATAGCAAAACGACCTCTTATTCGTCAAAAAAACGAAACGTTCACCCATCCATTTTTGCAGAGCGGAGCGCGGAAAAAACCATGCCGAAGTTATTCGGCGGAAGAGATGCGCAAAAGCTCTTTTTTCTTTTCGCGCAGGGCGCGGAGCACATCCTTCTCGTCCTGCACTTCTTTGCGGCGGCGCCGCGCGCTCTCTTCCTGCAGGGCGTGCAGATCCTGCACCGCAAACGAAAAGAGCTTTTCCAAGAGAGAACGCGTCCCCTCCGAGGGACATTTTTCCATCGCGGCGAGGTATCCGCGCAGCAGAGATTTTTCGGACAGGATGAGGTCGGCAAGCGCGTCCTCTTCCCGCAGGCACAGATCGCGTTTGCACTTATCCATCGATCTTCTCCTGTCTTTCAAGCTGCGCAAACAGGGCGCAGAAACGGTCGGCGTGGCTCTCCGCCTGTTCGCCGAAGCGACGGGCCAAGAGAGGGTCGGTCAGTGTATTCGAGTAGATCTTTGCCTTTTCGCCCGCCAGATATTCTTCTTCGAGCAGGGCCTCCAATGCGGGGAGAAAGGGCCTTTCGAAAGTATCGTTCATAGTATTCCTCCGTAAAACAAGTTTGTTCCGCACGCCGCAAATGTATTCCTTTTTTCAAGAAAAAACAAAGAAGTATTGCACATCGCGCCCGATTGTGTTATACTGTCTGCGGGGAGGGAAATATGAGCTTTTTAAAAAACAAGCGTTTCTACTTTGACTGCCTGACCATGGTTCTTCTCGCCGTGCTGTTTGCGTTCAACTACGAACTGTTCGTCGTCAAAAACAACTTTGCACCGGCGGGCTTCAACGGCATCGGCACCATGCTCGAGTATAAGCTGGGATTCGAGATCGGTTACTTTACCATTCTCGTCAATGCACCCCTGTGCCTGCTTGCTTTTTTTCTGGTCGACCGAGAATTTTCCGTCAAGACCTTCATTTTCTGCATGATATACGCGCTCAGCTGCCTGCTTCTGCAGAGGCTGGACTTCCTCCCCTCCCTGCAATACGACGCTCAGGGCATCGATACCATCTACCCCGTACTCATCGCAGGGTCGGTGGGCGGTTTTGTCTACGGCGTTTCCTTCCGCCGCAATTCCTGTACGGGCGGAGCGGACATCGTGGCAAAGTACGTCAGCAAAAAGGATCCAGTCCTCAATTTTTTCTGGATCAACTTTGCCATCAACGCCTCCATCGCCTTTATTTCCTTTTTCGTCTACGCCAAACACGCGGAGGACGGTTCGCTGATCTTCGACTATAAACCCGTGTGCCTGTGCATGCTGTACTGCTTTTTGAGCAGCCTTGTCGGCAACGCCATCATCCGCGGAAGCAAGTCCGCACTTAAATTCCTCGTCATCACCTCGCACGCCGAGGAAATCGACAGGGAGATCCTCAAAAAACTGAAACATTCCGCCACCCGTATGAAGGCGACGGGCGCCTATTCGGGCATGGAAAAAGACATGATCGTCTGCGTCATCAACAAGCGGCAGCTTTCCGAATTCAAGGACATCCTTTCCCGATACGACGATACCTTCGCCTTTGTAGAGACGGTAAACGAAACAATAGGCAGGTTTAACAGAAAAAAATAGCTAAAGAGCGTCCCGCGGTCGATTACCCGAGGGCGCTTTTTTTATTCACATTGCCGCAGGCGATGCCCCTGTTTTTTTCACATCGCGCCGAACGATGCCACCGCCCTTTTATATTCATTTTACCGCAGGCGCTGCCTCCGTTTTTTTGTTCCGTGTTTTCCCGTCGGACAAAACCTTAAAAGTAGACAAGATTTTTTACCAGCGTATGAAATCTGACTCAGAAAAAACAAGCGTCCCCGCCTTACGACTGGGGCGCTTGTTTTTGGAAAAGGGAGGCGGGGCATGCGACGCATGCCCCGCCTCCTGTCATAAAGCAGTTCAGTCCTGCTTTACCGTTTTTTTGATTTTGACAAGTACTTTGTAAGGCTTGATCAGCCCCTTGCGGATGAGTTCCTCGTCCGTCTTGTATGCGTAGTGGAAATCTCCGTAAATACATCCGACGGCCGCCACACCCAATCTGTTCATCATCGTTTCCAAAAGTTCTTTGGCTTGTTTGAGGGAACGCTTGCCCGTCAGTTTCAGACGCATGGGCGTCTCTTTGTGAGATTTTTTATCCCCTACGTCCTCAAACCTGTAATGAGTGTTTTCAAATTCCTCAGGCGGAAGCAAAAGAAAAAAGGAGAGTTTTTTGCCCGTTACGACCAGCT
>CALVHV010000138.1 GCA_944328845.1 uncultured Clostridia bacterium
GGACCCCCTCGGCAAACACGAACTAATGCAGCTGCTGCACAACATCCACGTCGGCTGGTGCAAGACGGTCGTCATCGTCTCGCACGACATGGACGAGATCGCCGAAAACTGCACCCGCGCCGCCGTCTTTTCGGAGGGACGGGTGGTGATGTGCGGCACGCCCGCAGAAATTTTCCGTCGCTACGACGAGCTCGTTTCGCTCGGATTGGACGTACCCGTTACCGCAAAATGCGCGCAACTGCTCAGGGAACGCGGCCTTTTTCTGAATACGGATTTTACCTGCGACGACTTTGTAAAAAAGGTGCTTGCCCTCCGGGAAAAGGAGGCGCACCGTGCTGAATGACGTCACTTTCGGGCAATACTACCCGACCAGATCTTTTGTGCACAACATGGACCCGCGCGCCAAGATCGTCCTGCTCATCGCCTATCTTGTGGCGGTGTTTCTGGCAGACAACTTTATCGGCCTGGCGGCGGTCATCCTCTTTCTTATCCTGGCGGTGATCTGTTCGCGCGTGCCTTTCGGCAAGGTGCTGCGCTCGGTGAAGATGATCCTCTTCGTCATCGTGTTTACCGCCATCCTCAATCTGTTTTTCTATACCTCCAACGAACAGCTGCACGTGCTGTGGCAGTGGAAGTTCATCTGCATCTCGTGGGAAGCGATCATCAACATGCTCTTTCTCTCCCTGCGGCTGTTCCTGTTGGTGATGGGCACGTCCGTCCTCACCCTTACCACCACGCCGATGGCGCTGACGGACGGCATCGAAAGTCTGCTCACTCCCCTGAAATGGATCCGTTTTCCCGTTCACGAACTGGCGCTCATCATGAGCATCGCCCTGCGCTTTATCCCTTCCCTCATCGACGAGACCAACCGCATCATCTCCGCACAGAAGGCGCGCGGCGCCGACTTCGAAACGGGCGGCATCATCAAACGCGCCAAGGCGATGATCCCCGTCCTCGTGCCTCTTTTGGTCAGTTCCCTGCGCCGCGCGGAGGAATTGGGCGACGCGATGGACGCCCGCTGTTACAGCGGCGCCAAGGGCAGGACCAAGTACAAAAAGCTCACCTTTTCCTGGCGCGACCTCCTCGGCGTGCTGGTGCTGGGCGGGCTGATCACGGGCATCGTCTTTCTCAACATGTATTTCGGAGGGAAGTTCGAAATTCTCAACTGGTTTTTGCCGCCTCTGCAATAAAAATCGGGTAACGTATCCTTAAAATCGGTGCAAAAAACATGAACATCGCATTAAAAGTCTGTTACGACGGAACGCATTTTTGCGGCTGGCAGGTACAGAACAACGGCCGCACGGTGCAGGGCGAACTGGAAAGTGCCCTGCAAAAGCGCTTCGGCTTTTGCGCCCGCGTTACGGGCAGCGGCAGGACGGACGCGGGCGTGCACGCGGCGGGGCAGGTTTGCAACTTTGCCATGGAAGAGGGGATCAAAATCCTCCCGTCCCGCATCGCAGACGCGCTGAATACCGTCCTTCCGGGCGACGTAAAGGTTCTGCAGAGCGCCGCCGTCGACGATTCGTTCGACGCCTGCCGCACCGCCAAGAAAAAGACATACCGTTACCGCGTGTATTTTTCCCCGCAGGAGGTGCCCCTGCTCGAACGGTACGCCGTCCGCGCGGAGGGAAAGTACGATATCAATAAGATGCGCCGCTGCGCAAAGCTCCTGGAAGGAGAGCACGATTTTTCCGCCTTTTCTGCTACCGGTTCGTCGGTCAAAACGACGGTGCGCACGGTGTACTCCCTGCGGCTGGAAGAGCGGGAGGAATACGGCGTTCCCGTTTTGGAACTGGACGTCTGCGGCAATGGCTTTTTATACAATATGGTGCGCATCCTCGCGGGCGCTCTGCTCGCCTGCGGATGCGGAAAGATCTCTCAGGACGCAATTTCCCGCGCGCTGGAAAGCGGGGACAGGGAATTGCTCGGCAAAACCATGCCCGCCAAGGGGCTCACCTTGCTGCGGGCGGAATACGACGCCGACCCGTTCGGCAATGCCGCGCTCTGAGCGGCAACTGGAGGATTATGGAATTTTTTATTGTTTTCGGCGCACTGATGGGGATCAGCAACCCCGCCGTGCAGATGGCTTACGGGATCAACCCTCTGCCTGTGTACTGGGCGTATATCATTTCCGCCGTCGTCTTCCTCGTGCTGTATACCTTCAAGGCGGTGGGGCTTTCCACCATGGCAAAAAAGCGCGGCATGGATAAAAAAGTGTGGGCGGCGTTCGTTCCCTTCGCCTCTACCTGGCTGATCGGCGAGCTTGCCGGTCCTGTCCGCATTGGCAAGGGCAAGTTTGCTTATTTCGGATTGCTTACCATGCTGGCAGAGATCCTGCTCGTCGTCTTTTACGCATTATATTACATCCCTATGGCTTACGCCATTTCACAGGGTCTGTACGTCATCAATACCTATGAGAAGTATATTGTCGTCGATTACCTGATCGGCAACTGGAACAAGGTGATGAACGTGGCGTACATTGCCGAAAACATCGTCAGGATCCTCTATTTGGTCATCTGCGTCTTCCTGTATATGGGCTTCTTCCGTGCGTATGCGCCCATGTCCTATATCTGGCTGGATATTCTCTGTCTTCTGTTCCCCGTCGTGGGCATTCTCGCGTTTGCGTTCCGCAACAGGAAGCCCGTCGATTACGACAAGTTCGTGCAGGCGCGCATGGAGCAGATGCGGCGCGCGCAGCAGTACGGTCCTTACGGTCCCTACGGCCCTTACGGGCAAAACCCCAACGTCCCGCCCGAAAACGGGCAGTACAGGCAGCCGCCTTACGGCGGGCAGGGCGGCGCACCTTCGGGGAACGCCCCCGATCCGTTCGGCGAGTTTTCCTCTCAGCCTTCCGACCCGTTCGGCGACTTTTCCGGGCATGACTCCGCGGGGAAGGACGACGACAAGAAAGACGGACAGGACGGATCTTCGTCCTGAAAACAAAAATAAGGTACGGTACGTTTGCCGCCCTCCGCATATTTTTTGCGGAGGGCGGCAAACTGTTTTTATGCAGTGCGGACAGACCATGTTTTTTAAAAACAA
>CALVHV010000139.1 GCA_944328845.1 uncultured Clostridia bacterium
ACCTTGTGTTAAATTTCTTTTCTCTTGACATAAAAATATGCACCTCCAAAAGTGTCCAACTTTTGGGGTGCATATCATTTCGCGGCGCCTTTTTTTATGCACAGGCGGTAAAATGCCTCTCTTTGGAAGGCGTTTTGACGGATTTTTTAGCATACGTACCCCTCTTTTTTTGACAAACGCGGCGCACGATCGCCTTGTAGATCTCCGCAAAGGGAATGACGGAAAGAGAGGAAAGAAAGACGATGAGCCACTGTTTTGCGGTGAGAGGAACGATGTCGAACGCGGCGCGTACGGGCGCGAGCGGACAGAGCAAAAGGTTGACGGCAATGCCCGCAAACACCGTTACAAACAGCATTTTGTTGGAGAAAAACTCCTTGGAAAAGGCGCTGCCGCGCTCCGAACGGATGTTGAAGGAATGGAACAGTTCGAGGAAAGAGAGCACGAAAAAAGTCATCGTCACGCCGACGGCGTTGCCGTAAGCTTGCGTCCCCGCAATGAACACGCACAGACAGACGGCCGTCTGCACGACGCCGTAAAAGGCGACGGACGCCATACTTTCCTTTGTAAAGATCCCCTCCCGCCGCGGCGGACGGAGCATGCAATCCCGCTCCATTCCCTCCGCTCCCAGCGAGAGCACGGGCAGACTGTCGGTGATGAGGTTGATCCATAACAGCTGGGTAGACGTAAGAAAATCCAGCCGCCACAGCGCAAGTGAAGCCACCAGGATGCAAAGCACTTCGGCAAGGTTGGTCGCAAGGAAAAAGAGAATGGTCTTTTTGATGTTCGCAAAGATGTGCCTGCCTTCGCGCACGGCGGCGACGATGGTGGAAAAGTTGTCGTCCGCAATGACCATATCCGCCGCACTGCGAGTGACGTCCGTCCCCGAGATCCCCATCGCAATGCCGATGTCCGCCTTACGGATGCCAGGCGCATCGTTGATTCCGTCCCCCGTCATCGCCACGACGTTGTCCGCCTTCTGAAAGCGCCCGACGATGGCGCTCTTATGCTTGGGGCTGACCCGTGCAAAGACGCGGGTGTTCGGAATGACCTTTTCCAGCTCTTCTTCGGGCAATGATTCCAGCTGCGCCCCCGTGAGGACCTGGTCTTCCCGCTCGGCGATCCCCAGCCGCTTGGCGATGGCAAACGCCGTATCCCGATGATCCCCCGTGATCATGACAGGCGTGATGCCCGCCCGCACGCACTGCGCCACCGATTCTCTGACCCCCTGTTTGGGCGGGTCGATCATGCCGCACACGCCCAGAAAGATCAGATTTTCCTCAGCAGGCGCACCCGTATACTCCGAGCAGGCAAATCCCAGTACGCGCAGGGCACGGGAAGCGAGTTCGCCCGTCGCCGCGAGGATGTGTTCCTTATCCGCCTGCGTGATGGCGCGTATCCCGTTCTTTGTGCAAATGCGCGTACATTTATCCAAAAGGACGTCCGCACCGCCCTTGACGTAGTTTTTCCTGTCCTGCTCCGTCTGCGCGCTGACCGTCATCATCTTGCGCTCGGAGGTAAACGGGATGCCGCCCAGACGGCGGAAGGGAAAGGAAAACGAACAGCCGTCCGCATACCGCACCAAAGCGACTTCCGTAGGGTCGCCGATGTGTTTGCCGCCCTTGCCCTTAACGGTGTTGCACACGCGCATACACTCGAGCAGCGGCCGCACGGCGGGATGCGCGGAGGAAAGCGGGTCCCCTTTCAGCGGGACGGGAGGGTCGAAGTCGACGACAAGTTCCTCTACCGTCATGCGATTTTCCGTGAGTGTGCCCGTCTTATCCGAACAGATGCAGCTGCACCCGCCCAAAGTTTCCACCGCGTGCAGTTTGCGGATGATGGCGCGTTGACGGCTCATTCTCTGGACGCCCAGCGCCATAATGACGGTGACGATGGCGGGCATCCCCTCAGGGATGGCGGCGACCGCAATGGCGACCGAGGACATGAAATTGGACAAAAGGCTGTTTCCCTTGAAAAAGACGCCGAAAATAAAGATGACTGCCGCTACGCAGATGACAAAGACAGTGATCACCCTGCCGAGCGTCGCCAAGATCTTTTCCAGCGGCGTTTTTGCCTCTTTGGTCTCGTTGAGGAGCCCCGCGATCTTGCCCAGTTCCGTTTCCTGTCCCGTGGAGACAACGACCGCCTTTGCCTGCCCTTTCAGCACGAACGAAGAGGAATACAGCATACATTTTCTGTCCGCGACGGCGGCATCTTCGGCGCAGGAGTTTGGATTTTTTGCAACGCCGTTGGATTCGCCCGTAAGCGCGGATTCGTCGCAGCGCAGCTCTTCCGCCTGCAGAACGCGGCAGTCGGCGGGGACCATGTCCCCTTCCTCCAGCCAGACGACATCCCCGGGGACGAGCTGCGTACCCGGCAAAAGCAGATCTTTTCCGCCGCGAACGGCTTTCACCTGACAAACGGATAGTTTTTTCAGCTTTTCCACGGCGGTATCCGCCCTGTATTGCTGGATAAATCCAACTATCGTATTGAGCAGGATGATAAAGAGAAGGATCCCCGTATCCGCCATCTCGTGCTTGTCGCCCGTGATATAGGCGACCGTGCCCGAAATGACGGCGGCACAGATGAGAAGGATGGTCATAAAATCCTTGAACTGCGCCAAAAAAAGCCTGACGGCGCCGCCGCGCTTTTTATCGCGCAGAACATTTTCGCCGTATTTGAGAAGCCTCGTTCGCGCCTCTTCGTCTGTAATTCCGCGTTCGCCGCTTTGCAGAGAAGAAAGCGCCTGCGCTGCTGTCATAGAATGGTATGCGGGCATACGATCGACCTCAAAAAAAGTTCTACAAAGAAATGTATTCATCAGTATCCCCGATTATGCCCGCCGCGTCGCCGTCCTCCCTATTTGCCGCAAAAAAATAAAATAATGTTTAAAACAGCGCGAAAATATTTGACAAAACCCTCCCGAAAATGATATTATAAATAAGCTGAAACGCGGGGGCGTAGCTCAGTTGGTTAGAGCGCATGCTTGACATGCATGAGGTCATAAGTTCGAGTCTTACCGTCCCC
>CALVHV010000140.1 GCA_944328845.1 uncultured Clostridia bacterium
AGGGACTCCGCGCGGCTGCAGGCGCGCAGCAGAGACTCTCTTGAAGGGTGCGCCCGCACACAAGATTCGGGCCTGCGCAGACGCCTGCGCGGGTCCGTCTTCAGAACCGCGAACAGAAAAAACAGCCAGACAAGGTATATTCCCCTTTTCCAGCGGTGTCGCCCGACTGTATGCCGCACGCTGTAACGGAGATAGTACAGGCGGACGAGCGGATGCTGCAGCGCCCTGCGGCGGAATGTATAAAACAGTTTCAATCCTACCCTCCACGGACAGCTGCTGTCCTCCCTTCTATTTTGTGAGAAACTTTGCAGAATATCCCCCATTCCAGCAGACAGCCCCAAAAGCGCCCCCTTGTGTCGGTACGTTTCTCCTCTCTGCGGCAGACACAGCTGACAAAAGCTTGCTTTGGCGTTTTTACAAAAAAAAGAGGCGCGCAAGACTTTCGCGCCGTCCCCGATCAAAAAAGGTTAAATTTTTGATAAGATCACACAAAAAAACGGGCGGGAAAATTTCCCGTCCGTTTTGCCGTTATTCGATCTCGATCTTGCTTTCCTGCACACGCGCAGGCGTCTCCTTGGGAATGACGACAGACAAAATACCGTTTTCGTACTTCGCCTTGACATCCTCTTTGTTCACGTCCCCCACATAATAGCTGCGGCTGCAGGAAAAGCTGCGTTCGCGATGGATGTAATTCTCCTTCTTGCCGCCCTCTTCCCTTTCCTCTTTCTTGACGGAAATGTTGAGGTAACCCTCCTTGAGGTCGATGTGGATGTCCTTCTTGTCAAGACCGGGCAATTCCACTTCCATCACATACTCTGTCTCGTTTTCCTTGATATCGGTGCGCATGTACTTCTGCCCGCCGTTTCTGCCGTACCCGTAAAAGGAAGGGAAGAAATCGTGCATTGCTTCGTTAAAGAAATCATAATCGGAATAACCGTTCCTTCTCGTCAGTTCATTTTTCATAATGATCAACTCCTTTTCAGTTATTAGCACTTATCTTTATTAAGTGTTAGCACTCTCTTATTGAGATTGCTAACATTATACCACATTCAGAAAATTTGTCAAGTATTTTATATAAAATTTTAAAAAAATTTTTTAACTGTTTTCCGCAGCCGCCGACCCGCAAAGGAACAAAGTCGAGACAACTCGAAAAGTGCGCCTGTACAAAAAACGCAGGACTTGCCGCAGAACGACACTTATAAAATAACGCCCCACGCGGGGCGTCTATGCAAAACACAGGGCGGGGTCGACCTGCGACCCCGCCCTGTGTTATTTTTCGGGGGAAATTCTGCCCCCTGCTTATTTCGTTTCGAACATTTTAAAAAACTCGCGCACGGCAAAAGAAGGCGTAACGCCTTTGGGGAAGGCGATGCCCACCGAACGCGCGGGAAGAGCGGGTTCGGTTTTGATCTCGAAGAGAGAGCCGTCCTCTTTCAGTTCGCGGTTGACGTATTCCTTGGGAACACACGCGATGCCCACGCCGTGTTTGGCAAGGCGGATCATCAGCTCGAGGCTGCCGCACTCGATCTCGGGATGCAGATGCACGCCGATGGAGTGGGAAAAATTGATGATGGCCTTGCGGGTGACCGTGTTGGCATCCAGCATGAGCAAGGGATAGTCGTGCATGCTTTTGAGCGGCTGTACCCCTTCGGACAGCGTTTTAAAATTTTCGTTGGCGACAAAGGTGTCGTGCAACGGCATAATGGCGCTGGAAAGGATAAAATCTTTGTCGTCCACGGGCAGGTTGAGAAAGGCGATGTCGCACTTGTTGTTTTTTAAAAGATCGAGAGTGTCCGTGGTGATGCAGTTGATGAGATTGAGTTTGACTTGCGGATATTTTTCGTGGTATGCGGCGATCTTATCGATGAGGACATAGGAAAAAATGGTATCCGACGCGCTGATACGGATGGTGCCCGTCGCCGTCGTGTTGATCTCTTTGAGTTTGTTTTCCGCCGCGTCCAGCTCGCCCAGTGCCTTTTCCACGATGTCAAAGATCTGTTTTCCGCCCTGCTCGGAGAGCTCCATGCCGCGATGGGTGCGGTTGAACAACGGCGCACCCAGCTGCCCTTCCAGCTGTTTGATCGCCTGTGAGACCGCGGGCTGGCTGATGAACAGCTCGTCCGCTGCGCGCGTGAGACTGCCGCATTTGGCTACCGTGTAAAAGACCCTGTATAATTCGAGATTGACCATGTTTCCTCCTATGCTCACTTGCCCACGCAAAATTTTGCAAAGATCTCGTCGATGATGCGTTCGTTTGCCGTTTCGCCGCTGATCTCGCCCAACGCCTCCCACGACTCTTTGATGTGAACGCCCAAAAGATCGAGCGGTACCTTGCCGCAGACGGAGATCGCGTCCGAAAGAGCGGCGCAGGCGCGGCGCAATGCCTCGTAATGCCGTTCCTCGATGAGGAATTCCCCGTCCGAAGTATATTCTTCCATGCACCGCTCGAACATCTTACGGCGCAGCAATTGTATGTTTTCGCCCGTCTTGGCGGAAATACGCAGGTCGGCGGGCGGATCGCATACCCCCTCGCCCAGATCCGTCTTGTTGTAGACGACCAGTTTTTTCTTGCGGGAGAGACTGTCGTAGATCTCCCTGTCCTCCGCGGACAGGCTCTGCGACGCGTCCAGAATAAACAGGACGAGGTCCGCCCCCTCGATGAGTTTGCGGGCGCGGGAGATGCCGATGCTCTCGATCTCGTTCTCGCTCTCGCGGATGCCCGCCGTGTCGTACAGGCGGAAGCGCACCCCTTCTATTTCCAGCGTGCCCTCCACCACGTCGCGCGTGGTGCCTGCGACGGAAGAGACGATGGCCTTGTCGCTGCCGAGCAGAGCGTTGAGCACCGAACTCTTGCCCGTGTTGGGTTTACCGGCCAACACCACCGAAACGCCCTGCATCACCTTCCTGCCCGTGTTATAGGTGGAAAGGAGCGCCCGCATTTGTTCGGCAAGGTTGCGGATGCGCGTGCC
>CALVHV010000141.1 GCA_944328845.1 uncultured Clostridia bacterium
CTTGTAACTGAACGAAACTTTATACGTCAACCCGGCGCCGAGCAGCGCGTCGCTTCCGTCCGCAGCGCTCCCGCTCGTCCCGAAAAAGAGATCAGTCGCACCAGCCTGTTCATTTTTAAAAACGATGACATTGCCGTGTTCGCCGCCAAGGTTCGCAATCTCCGCCGTACCGTAGGCAGGCGTTCCCAGCTTCAAATCGGTAAAGTTTTCTTCAAATACGTCTCCCGCTTCGCGCAGGGGCGTCCAGCTGCTGTCTCCCGTCTCGATCGCACCAAGATTTTCTATTCTGAGATCGTCAATGTACAGTTGCGTATTGTTGACAAAATAGAACCCAAAATTGGTCTGCTGACCGGAAAAATCTTCGGTAAGATCGTAGACGATATACTCGAACTCATGCCATTCCCCGTCGGAGATCACCGCCATTGCCGTATGAATATTTTGCGTGCCTGCCCTGACGGTCGGATAAAAGTTATCGCGCTTTTCCCCGAACGTCTTATAACGATAGCTTATCTTATAGACGTAACCGGGCTGCATCAGGGAGGATGACGCGTCCTCGCCGTCGAGATCAAAGAACATCAGACAGCTCAATGCACTCTCCGTTGCCGCCATGTCGATGCTGAGCACATCGTTGGACAAATCGGAGGGTTCCTTGATCGTTGTGACGGAAGCACCTCCGCTATTTCCGTCGAACGCCACATATCCTGTCTGGTTGTCCGTAAAGTTTTCGGTAAAGACGTCCCCTTTCTCCATCAGCGGCGTCCACGTCTGCTGCACGGGTTCCAGACGCTTTAATGTGATAGAATAAATCGTGATGTCTGCAGGTTGTTCACACGAGATGAGAAGCTCGAGATTGTGCATGATGTCGGCACCAAGTCCGAAAGGCTCGTTGATGATGGAGAAAGTGGCACCCGCCGTCCTTTTCCCTTCTCCCTGCAAAGCTATGATGACGGAACCGTTGAACGCTATATAATACTGTGCGTCCGGCACGTCTCCGATCTGATAGGTCACCTGCAGCTCATACGGGACATTGGTCACGAACTTCGAGCCCCTGAACTCCAGTTTATCCGTCACTCCGTATGCAAGCCCGTTGCTGATAACGTGCAGGCCCGTATTCCCGTCCTCTTCCACATAACTGAATGTCGTGCTCGCTTTTGAAGCGGGAGGATCGAACCAGTTTGTGTACGGGCGAAGGCGCATATCCCAATACTCCTCCGCACCAAATTCGACGGTAAAAGATTCTCCCACCTGCAGCGGCTCGTCTGCCGCCATCATGCGAAGGTATCTCCCATAGGCGGAGTCCTCATCCACATCCTCTGGCAGCGGTTGCAATCCGTTTCCCGAACCCAACTCCACTTTATAGTAGGGATCGTTGATCAGTTCCTGGATGGTCACTTCATCCGTGGCAGAAGTGACGGAAACGGTAAATTCAAGCTCTTTCAGGTCTGTGACCACGGTAAATTTGTAATCTCCGTCCGAGAAGGAGGACAGATATTCTTTTTTAAGGGTGAGGCTCTCCTCCGACAGGGTATAATTTTCGGCGTCCACCACGGCCGCAACGTGCAGCAATTTTTCAAAGACCGCATCATTGAAGGAGATCGGGACAACAATATCGGCGGGGAGCTCGGTCGAAAACAAAAATTCTGTCTTGGCAAGGACCGGGTCCGTCTTTTCCTTGTCCTTCTCTTTGGAACAGGAAACGGTCACGCATGCAAACAACACGAGCAATGCCGTAAGAACGATCAAAGCTGTCTTTTTCTTCATACTTTCCCCTCCTTACTTTGCAACGGAATACGAGACCATCGTTGCAGGGATCTTATTTGCCGTACTGGTGGGATGCTCGACGTTAGAGAAGGTGATCAGTTCGCCGAAAGCCGCAGATTCGTCTTCCGTGCCGTCGATAAAGTTGACGGACAGGGCGAACGCCTCGCCCGCACGCACCTTTTCGCCCACGATGTCGAACATAGAGAACGGAATGAAAACTTCGCCGCGATATCCTGTTTCGGTAACGACAAACGCCGTCTTGATCGCACCTGCATTGTCGTAATCACCGTTGCTCCCCGACAGATTGAGCTGACTGGTGATGCTCTGCGATGTCCTGCCCGGATAAACGCAGGGAGCGCCTGCCGTATGCGTTTCGTTTCCCTTCAGGAACAACTGCAGCGTCTGGGTATCCGGCAGATCTTTGAGCACCTCGAATCCGTCGTAACTTTCCGCATTGGAGGACAGGAAAATCTCACAACCGTCCCCGCTCCAGAAAGAAGACTGATTGAACTGAACGATATCATCCGTCACTTCAAAAGCGATGTACAGTCCGTCATCCGCGGCAAACGCGCCGCTTTCGGAATATTTGACAAACATTTTGGCATCCACGGAGAAATCGGAAGCAGGCACCTGCGAAGCGTCCACCTTCTGGATATGCACGTCCGTCGCGTTGTCGATGGCGATCTGCGTAAATTCGACCTGTGCCCAGTCTTCCAGCGACCCGTCTATAGTGACGGCTGTCCCGGACACGGCGATCTCTTCCGCAAGAGAATTTCCGAACAGCTCCGTGCGATCGAATCCTTCGTTTTCTCCCCATTCGAAGGAATCGAAATCGACGGTCCCGTTGTAGATGCCCACACCCAGCCTGCTCGGACGGAATTTATCCAGACGATTTCCGTCAAACACCACGTCTGAAACGTTGGTAAAACGGATACAGGTATCCACCGCGCCATCCGACGTGGCCGTCTGCGGCTGATAGAACCAGTTATCTTCAATACGGATGTCCGAAACAC
>CALVHV010000142.1 GCA_944328845.1 uncultured Clostridia bacterium
TCAAGGGCGTGGACAAGAGCTATGCCATCCAGGCGGGCAGGGAAGTCCGCGTCATCGTCAAACCCGAACAGATCGACGATGCGCATACACTTTTCCTCGCCAAGGACATTGCGAAGAAGATCGAGCAGGAATTGGAGTATCCCGGCCAGATCAAGGTCAATGTGATCCGCGAATTCCGCGGCGTCGAATATGCAAAATAATTGATACGGACATACGGCAGGCGGACCCGATCGGGCCCGCCTGTTGCGTTTTTTGAAAGAGTTCTTTATCAGCGGGGGAAACTGCTGCACGCGACTGTAAGAAGGTACGCACAAAAGCTCTCTTGTTGTATTTTCAGCAGAGTCTATTATCTGCAGGGTAAATCGCGGCAGGCATCTGAAAGAGGTTTTGTAAAAAAGCTTTTCCGCTGCATTTTGACGGAGCGTCTTCGGTGCAGGGTAAACCGCCGCAGCACTTGGGAAACGTTGTAAAAAAATGCCCGCACGCAGAATCTGCGCGCGGGCGTATTGTTTCTTTCAAATCACTTAAAATGATAGGGGGGGACGGTCAGGAAAGATCGTCCTTGTCGTCCGTGTCCGTCGTGGAGACGTCGTAGCGGATGTCTTTGTTAGCCGCACAGATTTCCTTGACGAACTCGTTGTACCATTCCGGTTTGACGACGATCACAGTATATTTCTCATCCTTGAAATAGACGACCAGTTTGTTTGTCTTTGTAAAGAGGTGAACGGATTCTATGTCTTTCAGGGCAAAGGAAGATTTGATGATCCCGAACCAAAGGATGATCTCTTTGTCTGTCACTTTGTAGACGGAGTGGATGAGGATGGACGGAAAGAGAACGAGGGCAAGCAGGGATGCGATGAGGATGACGACGTGCTGAATGATGATCTGTGCCGAAGAAAACCCGATGGACGGGGACATCATTCTGTAAACGGTAAAGGCTATGCCGCCCATTCCCAAAAGAATTCCGCCGATGCAGCCCGCAAAGGCAAGTTTTGACAATTTGAAGGTATACGTTTTCATGGATGGGCCTCCTTATCAAAATTGTATCATATCCCGCTATAAAAAGCAAGGGCAGAAAACAGAAAAATGTAAAATGCGCGACAAAAGCGAAAATAATTGTCTTTATTGCGGTAAAAAAATTTTTTTAGCGGGAAGGTATAAATATTTTTTAACCTTTTAGCAAGTTCATTTGCTTGAAAAATACGCTCAAAAGGTGTAGAATAACAGTAGTTTTAAGCGAAAAGAGGTTTTGCTGATGATAAATACGGCAACGCAGCTTCTGTCGACCAGCAAGTTCGACGGGCTGAAAGACAAAATATTTCCGAGCGACGTCATCGTGATCGGGGGCTTCCGAATCAACGACAGCGTCATCTCCGGGTTTATCGTGGTGTTCGTCATTCTGCTTGCCGCACTCATTCTGCGACTGACGGTCATAAGGCATTGGAAGACAACGCCTTCCGCGGCGCAGATGTTTCTCGAGTGGCTGGTCACCTTCTTTGACAAGAGCGCGGACGAGATGACGGAAAAGTACAGCGGGCTGATGGGGCCGTATACGCTCGGTGCCGCCGTATATATCTGCTGCGGCGTGCTGATCGAGATGTTCGGACTTCGTCCCGCTATTGCGGACATCGGTGCCTGCTTTGCGCTGGCGCTGTGTACGTTCCTGTTTATCCACACGCTCGGGTTTCATAAAAACAAGGCGAGACGTCTGCTGCATTTTCTCAATCCTATCAATATCGTGACCGATCTCTCCGTTCCCGTTTCTATGACCTTCCGTCTGTTCGGCAGCATCCTCAGCGGCATGGTCATCATGGATATGATCTATATCTTGGTGGAGGGGATCTGGTATATCGGTCTGCCGCTCATTTTGCCGGCGGTGCTTACGCCTTTGTTTACTCTTTTCCATGCGTTCATACAATCGTATGTCTTTGCTTCCCTGACGCTCACGTTCGTACAGGAAGCGATCGAAACGCCGCCCAAAAAGCCAAAGCGACCAAAAAAGAAGGTTGCCTACGCGAATAAACCGCTTTAAATTTCACTCACATAAATCCTTGAAGGAGGTAAAGAAAGATGGAACTTTTGGTTACCATGCTCGCGAATCTTCTCGCAACAGACGGTGCGCTTCTCGGCGCAGGCATTGCGGCACTGACAGGTCTCGGCGCCGGTATCGGTATGGGAATTGCAACAGGTAAAGCCGTGGAAGCTACGGCGCGTCAGCCCGAAGCGGTGGGCAAGATCAGAACGATGCTCCTGCTCGGCCTTGCTTTTGCGGAAACGACGGCAATTTACGGTTTGCTCGTCAGTATTCTTTTGATATTTGTGGCCTGATCTTCAAAATAATCTTTGTAAAGGTGTAAAATGTTTATCGATATCTGCATGGCGGGGCTTGCCGCCAACATCGGCGACCTGATAGAATGGGAAAGCGTTGTCAGCCATTTGATCGCACTGGTCATTCTTACGGTGGGGTTATATTTTCTTTTGTTCAAACCCGTCAAGAGAATGGTCAGGGAGAGACAGGAAAAGATCAAGAAGATCGAAAAAGAGAATTCCGATTTAAATGCGGAGGTCAGGGAGATGAAAGAGAATTCTTCCGTCCTTCTTGCCGAAGCAAAAAAGCAGGCGGCTACCATTCACGAAAATGCGGTAAAATCGGCAAACCAGAAAGCAGACGAGATCGTTTCGGATGCCCGCCGTCAGGCGAAGAACATCGTCGAGCGTGCGGAAGCGGAACTGGACGAGGAGCGCCGCAATCTGCAATCGGACATCGAGCAGCA
>CALVHV010000143.1 GCA_944328845.1 uncultured Clostridia bacterium
AGTATATGTTTTGAAATTTTCAGAGGGGAGCAGACTTTTGGCACGGAAAATCGTCATCACGTCCGGAAAAGGCGGCGTAGGAAAAACGGCGATCGCCGTCAACGTGGGCTTGCGGCTCGCCCTGTCGGGGGAGAGGGTGATCCTGGCGGACGCAGATTTCGGGCTCAACAACATCGACGTGGTGTGCGGCGTGGAAAACGCCGTCCTGTACGACATCGTGGACGTCATCGAGGGCAGGTGCCGCGCCGCGCAGGCGCTGGTGCGCCATCCGGAGTGCGCAAATCTCTGCATCCTCCCGTCCAACCGTACCGACCCGAACAAGTACGTTTCCCCGCAGGCAGTGCGGCTGATCCTCGATTCCCTCGCTCCCCGTTACGACTACGTGCTCATCGACTGTCCCGCAGGCATCGGCAGCGGCTTTCACCGCGCCGTCGCCTCGGCGGAAGAGGCGCTCGTCGTCACCACGCCGCACGTCTCTTCTCTGCGCGATGCGGACAAGGTGATCTCGGTGCTGAAGAGCTATCGTCTTAAAAAAGTGGAGCTGGTCGTCAACATGGTCCGCGGCGACCTCGTCGTGGACGGCGACATCCTTTCTCCGGACGAGATCGCCCGCATCCTGAAGATCCCTCTCGTGGGGGTCATCCCGCAGGAGGACGGCGTGTTTTTGGGGGAACGCGGCTGTGCGGCGCGCGCGTTCAGGCTGCTTGCGGGAAACATCGCCAAGGGCACGAAAAAGATCTACAATGTAACTGGCAGGTACAACGGTTTTTTCGGCTCCATCCGCCGCAACCTCAAAAAGAACCTGTAACTCAAAAGAGTTTCAGGTGACTGCCCGTCACCAGCAGGTAAATGAGGTTGAAGGCGAGATCGGCAAGCACGCAGACGGTCAGACTGGTCACCGCGGCGCGTTTGAAGGTGCGGGGCAGGCTGCGCACGTATTCGCACAGCGGCTCCCATGCCGTAGCCATGCCGAGGGTGATCAGTCCGCCCCAAAGGAAAGTAAAGCTCAGGCTCACGCTCCCGAAAAGCTGAAATTTCTGATAGCCGTAATCCCACAGCCGCACGTGCAGTGCGCTGCGGAACCCCACGCCCACCGCCAGTTCCAGCAGGGCGGGCGGCAGGCAGGCGAGCAGGAAGTAGAGGGCGAACACGCCCGCCTGCGCCGCTCCTTTCTTTCCGCGCGGGAGGGCGGACGCCCTGTCAAAAAGGGGCGCGAGCTTGCCTTTTTGCGGCGTGCCCAGGAGAAAGTGCACGGCAAGCACGGCGGTGCCGTAGATGGCGCAGAAGGGCAGGGTCAGAAAACCGCGGTCGGCAAGTTTTCCCCAGCGCACGAGGAAAAGGATGGTCTCCGTGCACCACCCCCAAAAAGAGATCAGATAAAATAAAATTGCGTAATCGAGAGCGCCGTTGCGCGCGGCGAGAGTTTTCATATACGCAGTTTGTGTAAAGGAAGAGCAAATATTTACAGGGAGGAAAAAGTGTATGCGCAGATTGCGGGAAAGCGCGCTTCGCGCGCGCAGCGTTCTCGAACGGGAAAAGCAGCCCCTTTCGGAGGGCTGTCGCGCGCTCGTCGCGCGCGACGTCGCCGCCGCCCTGTCCGAGTACTTTGTTCTTTCGGGCGAAGTGCGGCTGAAGGTGGTGCGCGGCGATAAGATCTCTCTTCTCATCGAGGCGGAGGCGGAAAGTATCTTGCCTTTCGGCTCGTTCGGCAGCGGGGATGCCTGAACAGACTTAAAAAGCAAAACGGCATATCTTGATTAAAAATTTGTGCAAAATATACAAGATATAGTGTCTGATGAAAAACTGTTGCAAATGCGGCAGTTTTTTTTCGTGAGAGTGGTATAATATGTGAGAAGTTTAAAAAAGAGGTCTGGACATCATGCAGGTCATCAAGAGAGACGGCGCCGTAGCCGAATACGACAGGACGAAGATCGCCGTTGCCATCGGCAAGGCGAACGCGGAAATGCAGTCCGCGTCCGAGCGCGCCACCGGGGAGGAGATCGAAAGCATCCTTGCGTACATCGAAGGGAAAAAGAAAAAGCGTATGCTCGTGGAGGACATCCAGGACATCATCGAGCGCAAGCTGATGGAGCAGGGGCACTACGGGCTCGCCAAGACGTACATCATCTATCGTTATAATCGTGCGCTGGTGCGCAAGGCGAACACCACGGACGAGGCGATCCTCAGCCTCATCCACAACTCCAATAAGGATGTGATGGAGGAAAACTCCAACAAAAACGCGCTTGCGGCAGCTACCCAGCGCGACCTCATCGCGGGCGAAGTTTCCAAGGACCTCACCCGCCGTATCCTGCTGCCCGAAAAAATTTCCAAGGCGCACGACGAGGGCATCCTGCACTTCCACGACGCCGACTATTTTGTGCAGCCTATTTTCAACTGCTGCCTCATCAACATCGGGGACATGCTGGATAACGGTACCGTCATGAACGGCAAGCTCATCGAAAGTCCCAAAAGCTTCCAGGTCGCCTGCACGGTGGTCACGCAGATCATCGCGGCGGTCGCCTGCTCGCAGTACGGCGGACAGTCGGTGGATATCCGCCATCTCGGCAAATACCTCCGCAAGAGCCGCGCCAAGTTCGAAAACCATTTCCGCGAAGCTTGCCCCGAACTCTCCGACGAAGAACTTAAAAAACTGGTGGACGATCGCATCCAGG
>CALVHV010000144.1 GCA_944328845.1 uncultured Clostridia bacterium
AAAATTTCAAAACATATACTATCATTCTTTTGCAGGCGTATCTTGCAATGTTTGCGCGAAAAAAGGCGGGTTTTGTAGCAAACCCGCTTTTTTACAACGCCTTTGAAAGAGTTTTCGCCCCGCCGCAAAAAACCCGGCCAAAAAACCCGCCGCAAAAGCGGCTGCTTTTGCGGCGGGGCTTGTTTTGTTTATTTGTCGGGGAAGATGACGTAGAAGGTGCTGCCCTTGCCCACTTCGCTCTCCACGCCGAAATCGAAACCGTGCTTGAGGAGAATGGTCTTGACAATGGAAAGCCCCAGCCCCGTGCCCTTGATGGGGCGCTTATGCGTTTCGGAGGAGCGGTAATACCTGTCCCAAATGATCTTGATCTCCTCTTCGGGGATGCCCCTGCCCGTATCCGAGACGGTAAAACGGAGTCCCTTTTCGGTGCGCTTCAGCCCGACGGAGATCTTTTTGTCCTCGCCCGTATAGTTAACGGCGTTTCCGACGAGATTGTAGATGACCTGCTCGATCTTTTCCGCGTCCGCCTCTGTAAACAGATCGTCCTCGATGTCGCGCTCGATGGTGTAGCCCTGCGTTTCCGTAAGATACCCGAACCGCTCCAGTACCTCGTGCACAAACTCTGAGAGGTTGAAAGAAGAGATCTTCAGCGAATCCATGCCCGAACGGATCTTGGAAAGATGAAGGATGTCGTTGACAAGCGAAGTGAGCCTGTCCGACTCGTCAATGATGACCTGCGTGTGCTTTGCCCGCTTTTCGGGATCGTTGCCCGAGATCTCCTGGATCATGGACGCATACGCCTTGATCATGGTAAGCGGGGTCTTTAAATCGTGCGTGACGTTGGCAAGCACTTCCTTTTGCAGCTGGTCGGATTTTCCGATCTCTTCCTTTGCATAGTCAAGCGTCTCGGCGAGCTGTTCCATCTCCGCATACGAATATTCGCCCTTGAAATTGACGCTGAAATCCCCTCCCGCCATCTGTTTTGCGGCGCGCGTGATGCGCGTGATGGGCTTTGTCAGCTTCATGGAAAGCAGCAAGGAGATGACCAACGCCAAAAAGATGACGATGATGGAAATGAGGATAAGCTGCACCCGCATGGACCCCATCGCCGTATCCACAAGTTCTGTGGAATATTCGATATACAAAAAAGCGCCGTCCGTTCCGTCCGCCCCTTCCATCGCGTCCGTGTTCCCGAGATAGGCGACGTAACAGAAGCGGTTTTTGTCCAAGAGGACAGAGATCCCCCGCACGCTCTTCTGGTCTCCCTCATACGCCGCGAGGAACTCTTCCTTTGCCAGAAGAAAATCCGCCTGCTGCATACTCACCAACGTTCCCGTCTGATTTTCGGACGCCAGGGCGTACGCATAAATGTCCACGCCTTCCCCCTGCGGATACAACCGCTTGCCGTCCGCAGTAAACAGGTACACGGTAGCGGCGCGGTCGTTGTTCTGGAGCGTCTCCACGCAGCGGTCGATGTCCGCTATGTTTTCCTGCACGGGCAGCTCGATCTGCAGCCGCTCGTACGCCAATTTCCCGAAAGTGGAAAGATCGTCCGCCGTCTGCTTACTGAGAAAAATCTTTAACAGGGTGGTCTGAAACACCCACGTGAACATAATGATAAAGGCCGCAAAGGCAAGGAAGCTCAGCCACAGGATAAAATTGATGCTGTGAAAATGACTGAACTTGTTCATGCTTCGAATTTATAACCCAACCCCCTGAGCGTAACGATGAATTTACGGTATTCCCCCAGACTGCCGCGCAGCATTTTGATGTGCGTATCTACCGTCCTGTCGTCGCCGTAAAAATCGAAGCCCCATACGTCCGAAAGAAGTTTTTCGCGAGAAAGGGCAATGCCGTTGTTTTTGACAAGATAAAAGAGAAGCTCGTATTCCTTCGGGGTGAGATCGAGTTTTTTTCCGTCGACAAACACGTTTCTCCCCTTCATGTCGATCTCCAGCCCCTCAAAGCACAGCGTCTCGCGCGAAGCGGGCGCCCCTGCCTTGTGACGCTTGGTGACCGCGGCAACGCGCGCCATCACTTCCTTAGGCGAAAAAGGTTTGGTGACATAGTCGTCCGCGCCCACTTCGAACCCGAACAGCTTGTCGTATTCCTCCCCGCGCGCGGAGAGCATGATGACGGGAATATCCTTGAATTTGCGGATCTCCTTGACGGCGGAAAAACCGTCCAGCGAAGGCATCATCACGTCCATCAATATGATATCGTAATCGTTTTCGCGGCACATCTTTACCGCCTGAATGCCGTCCGCCGCTTCGAACGCCTCGTTCCCTTCAAACTCGATGTATTCCCGCAAGACGTTGCGGATCATCTCTTCGTCGTCCACGATGAGTACTTTCATCTTACTTTCCTCCATGTCTCACTTTCTGATTATTATTGTAGACCTCGTATATTATTATAACACTATCATTGCATGAAAAACAAGTGAAATTTTGAAAAATCTTCCACTTGAAAAATATAAACAAATGTTTGACTTTTCGCAGGAAAAGGAGTATACTGTGAAAAAAAGG
>CALVHV010000145.1 GCA_944328845.1 uncultured Clostridia bacterium
TGGTGGAGATAAACGGACTCGAACCGTCCACCTCTTGAATGCCATCCTGCCAGTACCACTACTTATTGATTTTTTTCTTAATAAATAACACAATATATTGTGGAAATTTTTCGCCGCACTTTTTGACACTTGTTTGACATCCTCCGCCCCTGGTTTATTGCAGGGGCGGTTTTTCTGTGAGAAAATGGCGGATCTGAAATCGAGCTGCGAGCAAATACTCACACACAAACCATCTGGCGCAATGTGAGAAAAAATCCTGCCGGCATGCGGATCCGCGCTGCGGCAGCGCGAAAAACTCACACGCAGGCAAGCGCAGTCGGGCAAAAGGCCCTGTGAAAAAACAGCCGATTTCTCCCGGGGAAACGGCGCAGAACTCACACGCAGAAAAAGGGTGCACTTTGCCATTGTTTGCCGAGGCTCGCTTGCAGATCTGCTCGCTCCCCTCGTCCACCCGTCGCCCTGCCGACCTTATCCGCATTTTCTTAAACCTGCGTATCGGATACGGGATGATGACGCTGCGCGGCTGTCCGTTCGGGATTTTGAGGGCCAGCGCGACCTTTTCACTCCCCGCCCGAAGGGCGGACCGCGCTCCCAAAAAAAAGATCTGAAAAAAATTTCCACGGCCTCGCCCCGCGACTGCCCCGTGCCTCCTGACAGCCGATAACCAGAGCGAGGCTCCGTCCCCTCTTGCACGGGGGCGGCACGCCCGCCCAGTGTTTTTATCCGGAACACTAAAACCGTTTGCCGTGCTTTTCACAGCGCCGCTTTCGCTGTGGTTCGTCGTTATCCGTCGCGCCCCGTTCGGTGTGGTGGATAAGTCCAGCGGTTTTTTGTGACGCGGAACCACCAAAAGACGGGGACGAAAACCGCGCTATGAAGTTGTAAGCCGTGTTTGCGACCGTGTACCTCCTTTTCCCTTCTCTTCGTCTGAACAATTCCCTATGTGAGAAACGCCGCGCCGGCTCGAAGCCTGAACGTCCTTTTTTCACACAAATGCGGACAGCCGCCTGCATCTTCGCGGCGGCTATACCTGTACCATGATACCGTCCGGCACGGAAAAACCGAGTACGCCATGCGACACGAGCAATCCCGCCGAGACAAACTTTTTGACATTGTAGCTGACCGCCTGCCGCGACGTTCCCGCCGCGCGCGCGATAGCAACATAATCCAGCCGGGCGGTGCCTTTGCCCAGCTGTTCGATCGCCGTCTCCAACACCTTCAATTCAACGCTGTTCAACCGTTTCAGAGCGTCTAAAAGCACCGCCTTGCCCATTCCCTTCACCTCCTTTTTGTGATTTTTTGCGGCAGCTCTCCGGCGACGTCGCCGCCATTCTCACACCGCCCGCCACCGCGCCCCGCCATATTTTGAGCGAACAAAAATTTTTGCATAAAGCAAAAATTTTTGTAAAAATGCGGTCTCCGATTTTTTCAAAATCGCCACACGCTATCTTTTTTCAGCAGTTTTGCAGCCGTTCCGCCCGTTTTGCAAGCGCGTTCCGACGTTTGCGCGGCTACGCCTTTACGCAAACTTTTTTCGGAACTGCTTACTCTTGCAAAACTCTTACGCGGAACTTACCTGCAAAACCTCTTTCTGAAAAAAGCAGATAAACAGCAAAGCGCTAGCGCGCACCTACGCGGCATCTTTCTCCTGCCCGCAAATTTCCCCGTGCCCTTTGGATGAGGACGCTGCGCGGGGGCTCTTTTCGATAATGTACTTTTCGTATTTGTCGAAGTCATCCTCCGCGCGGAAAGAAAGTCGATCCCAGATCTCCATCTCGATCGGCTGCCCTGCCGCCTTGTACAAGCGGCGGTACGTTCTGTCGTCGTAATCGAAGATCGGCCGCGAGGGCAGGATGATGGTCTCCTCGCTGTCCTTGTACACGTTCGTCGTGCGCTCCGTGTTCCCCTCGTTCTTACGACGGATCCTGCGGAACCCGATACTCTTTCTGTATTCGTTGAGATAATACAGCCGCTTTGCACGGCGAAGTCTGCCGCGCGTTTCCTCTTCCGCCGCGCCTTCCTCCTGCAACTGTGCAATGACCTTATCCGCGAGCTTTCCGACCTTTCGGCCCAGCCGCAGCGGCTCCATCACCCACTCCTGACAATAGCAATAAATGTTATTGTCCAGACAAGAACGGATGTAGTCCGCATTCTTCGCGCTGTTCTGTTCGGTCATGATGATGATAAAATCCCCGAAATGCCGCACAAACCTGTAAAACAGCTTGATGCGCTTGCTTGCCGCCTTGCTCGTGTCGCTGCCCTTTGTTGCACCGCTCTCGTCGTCGAAGATGACACAATACTCCGCGACGCGCTTGTGCTGCGTGAAAAACAGCGGCGTCGCCTTGTAAGTAAACCGATCCCCCACCTTCATCCCGATACTTGTAGCAAGGCACGGGACGGCCGTCGCCTCGTTTTGTTTGAAAAACAAATAACTTTCTTCCAGCGCGCAGAAGTCTTCCAGCTTTTCCGTCTGCCCCGTGCGCTGATAATACGGCACGCGCCACTTTTCCGTGGCGTACTTGATCTGCAGATCCCGCCAACGCCGCTCCGCCACATGGACGGCAATGTCCCCGCCCGAAACGCTTTTTCCGCTTCCGGGCGGGCCGATGAGACAGATACTGTGCTCGCGCTTCATATACCCCGCCGTTTGACGAACGTATTTTGCGCGATAATGCCCTACGCGCACGATCACGCCGATCGCCTTCACTACGAACACGACGGCGAGGATCTGAACGATGAGCGACAGCAGAGTGATCGCTGCGTCCAGCCAGATCCAATCCCCGCGCGCCTGCCAGTCTTCGAAAAAGATGGATATATTCAGGAAAGAAAAGCCCAGGCGCGCCCAGCCGTGATAATAATCGCGCAAGCAAAAAAACAAGACAATGAACAGTGTAGCGGGCGGGCAATAATAGCGGTACGTGTTTTTGAACGGTTCTTTGATCCGCGCGTCCATGTGCGCGCACCAGGCATCGAACCGCTCCGCTTTTTTCTGTTCCCGTCTTGCCGTGTGAATTTTTAGCCAACTTCGGACGCGATCCGGCACGCTGCCGCCCTCCATTCTCACAGTCTTGCCCCCTTACGAAAACGGAAGCCAGCCGAGATACGGCTCCAGCTGCGCCGCGAGCCATGCAGACCATTCCTCGAGAAAGAATATATCCAGCACTGCGACGGCGGCGACAAGCAGGATCATGATCCAATTCGGCAGGCCGCACAGTTTGCACAGCACCAGCCGCAGCACAAGCAGGACGATCAATTCGCCGACAACAAGTATCACATACGCCCACCACGGCACGCCACCGTCCTCGGTCGTGTTCACGGGCGGCGTTGCGTCCGGGATCACGTCGATGGGCTTCATGGCAACGGGTATAACGGTATCGACCTCGCCGTTAGAAAACGTTACATCGATAATATCAAAATCGAGATTGACTGTTTCTTGAAAGAAATAAGCATTCGTATCCACCTCTTGCCAACCGTAAAGCCCGCCTTTTTCAAAGAGCGTTGCCTCTTGTGCTGCATAGTCCGTTATCTGATAGCGGAACAGATACACTGTACAGCCCTCATTCTCAGAAGCGTTGCAAAAATCTTTCAAATCTTGCACGTCGCCGACCGATACATAGAGACGTTGCGATATTTCGTCATCTGTGCCTTTCAGATCGTTTTCGGTATCTATGGCATAGATCGCTTGAATACCGTCAAAGGTTTCGGAACTTTCGACATGCGAATTGCCCCAAAGTTTTTCCCACCAAGTCTGAGATATGATTTCACTTGTCAGCGGGTATTCCGTTTCCCGTTCGATATTTTTTTCCGTCCATTCATCGGCAACGCTTTCAAATATCACACTACTATACTTGTCATTCACCGATTCGCCGCCGAACACGTCTTTGCTCCTTTTCAGTTCTTCCGTTAAATCTTCCGACGATACGATATAATTATCCGCGCTGTTCTCACCGACGCCCGCATTGAATACATAATACAACGTGTTGACCGTATCACCGTAATACTCATGCGTAGTAACGTTGTTCGTCCATACACCTGGATTGTTATAACTATAACCATAGCTATGCCCCGTTGTTGACAAACCAGCAACATTATATGTGCGGTGAGCACCGAGATAAAAATACCCTAAATCCGTGCCGTTGGCGGTTATGTCTTTGCCGATATACTTGGAGATTTCATTGTATGCCTGTTGATTGCCCGTCACAAGGATAGGTTTCAATACGGCGTCCAGCCAGCGGGCATGAACGGCAGACATTTCGCCGTACATCTCGATAAAATCATTCGGTACGGCAAAATATACGCTGTGCAAGCTGTCCTGCGTATACTCGTTTTTTCCGTTCGTACCTTCGGGACGATATACCGTGGCATGAGGCGTCAACGAAAGCGTGTCTGCCTGTTCACTCTTGATCGAAAGTGTATTTTCGGCGCTCGGATCGCTTCCATATCCGGCGGCATAACCGCTATAATAGTAGTTCGTCGATACAGTGTACAGCTCTGCCTCTCCTGTATCCGCCGTCACAAGTTCGATCTCCGTTACATCGTAAACACGCTCCGCACTGTTCAGACATGCCAAAATATCCGCTTTCTGTTCTCCCGTCAGATACACCTTGAATTTGAGGAATAACCCCTCATAATTCGGTATCTCGCATTGATTGAGATACAAAAGCATATATTTAGCGGAATGTTCCTGCTCTCCCGCGCGAAATTGAATCGTGTTGCGCACAGACTGCAAATTGAACGTCAGACCTCGCGGGTTATGTACATAGACATATAACCCATAATTGCCTTGCAAATTGCTATAAAAACTATAACAGTATTCCGCGAATGCAAACACATTTGTTTCGCCATGTTCGTCAAAGGCATAATCACGAAGATCGAACGGCACGCCATCCACAGTAGCGCTTTGCAGATCGTCCATAACGTTTGAACTGTCCATCTTTGTGCCGCCCGTCACAATCTCTGCCAGGGCAATGCGGGCGGAAAAATATCCGCCCGCTGCCATCGCCGCATACAACACGAGGGCCAGAAACACCGCCGCAAGCCTTTTGATGTATTTTGTCATCTTTCACCTCTCAGAACACCACATACGGCGGATCGAGATCCAGCCAATACAGATCCAGAGCGAGCGGGAGAGTGACCGTCTCCCCGCCGCACGTGACACAAAGGACAAAGGTCGCCGCCTCTGCGTCCGGCTCGCTGAGAAACTTCACCTCGCCGCCGAACCGCTCTTCCACAAGCTCTTTCAGGCCCTTTCGCGGGACGGAAAGCGTAAACCCGCTTTCCGTCTTTTCTATTCCGAAAAGAGATGTGTAGTCGTTTTTCTCGCTGTCCGTATCGTAAAAGTTCCAGTATTCGTCTCCGACAGCGAAGCTGAAATTGTTTGCACTGTTCGACTGCACAGAGACGCTGTGATCCGTCGTCTCGCTTTCGTCCGACCCCACCGCAAACTCATACTCTTTGCCGGCGCGAAGCGTTAGGACGTCTGTCCCGTTCCCGTAATACCGCTTGCCGCCGTACTCCACATACAGCCCCGCACTTTGCCCGGACAAGATCAGATACACGACCCCGCCCGCCGCCGTGAGTACAAGCAAGGCGGCGAGGATCACCGTCACAATGCGTTCCCATACGCTCTTGGCGCCCTTTGCTTTACTCATCGCCGCACCTGCTTAGAATACGATCTGATCTTCCGAAAGCGAGGCACCCGTCACCGACGTCGTGTATTTCCACGTGCACTTTACGTTGATCGTCCACTCGAAAGAGCTGTACTCGCCCGTCGCTGTCACGGTGATCGCACACAGATACCCGTCCGTCAGCGCGTTACAGTACGATAGCATTGTCTGCCCCGCCGTGTTGTACAGGTAATACCCTGCAGAACCGCTGCCCGCCACCGACGTTTCCGAAATGTGGAACGAATGCGCGTTCAGCCAGTCATAGTCAAAATCGATCGCCGTGCCGATAATATCTTCGCCCTCGCCGAAACCCATCACGGATCTGTGCGCCTTGCCGTTGATCGTACCGTTCAGCGGCGCGGTCGCTTCGTGCATCGTCGCCGTAAACGTCCAGTCATCGTCCAGCGTATACACTGAGGACGATCCGCCCACCGTCACCGTCGTCGGATATCCTGACGGCGCATTCACATTGGCATTGAGGTCGATCACAAGGCCGCTCAACTCCTTTGTCGTCGTTTCAGGCTTCAGAAAATTGGTATACGGGTTACGGCCCAGCGTCAGCGAGACGCCCGTCAGCTTCTTTGCATAGTCCACGCGGCAGGTCGCAGACACCTCTGGATTGTCGCGGCTGGTGACGGTGATGATCACCGTCTCGCCGAACGCTTCCAGACATTCCACGTTCGCCGTCAATGCTCCCTCTTCCGTCGGCGTCACTGTCACATAGTCGCTCACCGTCTTGCCGCTTGCCCACGAGGACGCGCCGTCCTCCCATGCCGCCGTCCAGGTCACGTACTCATCGAACGCACCGTCACCCGAAAGGGTCGCTTCCAATGCGTACGCCGTTTCTGCCAGCGCGGAGATCCCGTTCGCTTCGTAGTCGGCCGACAGGATCTTTGCGCTCAGAAGTTTCAGCCCGTTGCTTTCCCCGTCCGTGATCACTGCGCCGCCCTGATCGGTCGCCTGTTCGCCCTCTGCGGGCTCTTCCTGCCCCACAGGATGAAACTCGATGTTTCCCTTCTTCCAGAAGACCAGACCCGTCACCGCGCCTGCCACGAGGACCAGCGCCAAAAACAGGGACAAGATCTTCCAGCCGCCGTTTGCACTCTTTCTCTTTGTGTTTGCCATGTCTTTACTCCTTTTTTTATTTTTTCTCCCTTTTATATTTCCCCGTGGGCAGGAGATACCCACGGGGACCTCTTGTATACCGCCGAAGGGTACACTTTTTCGGCGGTCAGGGTGGACGGATCTCCGTTTCCTTGTCGTCTTCCGGCACCACTTCGACGACCAGCGCCGAACCTAACAGAACGCCGAAATATTCATAGTACCGCGCCGCGATACGGTGCGCCGTCTCTGCCGTCAGCCCGCCGCGGCTGTGGGCGCGCTTCCCTTTGTAAATCACATTCACTCTCATGTTTACCCCCTCTTTCTGCCCGGTTTTGCAGGGCCTTGAATAACATGCAAGCCGTGTAAGAATTTTTCTCACACGGCTTGCTCTGTTGTACTGTCTGATCCTTGTTCCCGCGCTCCCGCGCGTGTGTGAGTTTTTGCCCGCAGCTCGATTTCTGATCCGTGATTTTCTCACATAGCTTTTGTGTGACTTTTTCCCGCTGCCCGCGCCGCGATCCGCGCTGCTGCCGCGATTTTTCTCACACGATCCGCGCCGTAAAATTCTTGCGCAGATACTCGTTGATCTCCGTCATGGAGCGGAAGTTCCCGCCCACCGTCTTTTGCCCGACCTCGCACGCCTGCAAAAAGTAGTTGTTTGTGCTTGTGCGCTTGATACTGATAAAACGGGAAAGCGTTTTTGTTTTGGTTTTCATCCTGAGCGTGTAAGTGTCTCCCTCCCACGAATACCCATTTTGAAGTTCCAGCTCGTTTTTGCCCGTCTCCTTGTATTCCAAAAACAGGACGGAACCGTCCGGCAGTTCGCTTTTTTGAAAAGGGCCTACGATCTGATAGTCCAGTTTGTTCGTGTTGATATGATCGTCTCTTTTCGGCTCTTTTTCCATCTCCGCAAGGCCCAGCATCATCTCTTGCCGCATAGCTTTTCCCCTTCTTTCGTGAACTCTGTCTCTATGTACACCCGCACCGTCTCGTCCCGAGGGTTGCGCGTGTTCGGGTACGGATTGGAAACCGTAACAAGACGGATCTCTTTTTCCTTTCCGCCCAACCACAACAGAAAATCTGCCGTTTCTTCCGGCTTGCCGCTGATACGTATTTTCATGCGCCCACCTCCTGCGCGACATACGCGCGGATCTCTTTTTCATGCTTGCGGGCACATTCGCAGATCTTTCCGTCCGGCAAAACGCCCCTGTCTCGGCACTTCTCGCACTCGTATTTCATGAGCAAAACGTCCGAAGAAATGCCCAGCTC
>CALVHV010000146.1 GCA_944328845.1 uncultured Clostridia bacterium
CATGCAGGCGCTTTCCGAAAGAAAAAATGTTTGTTTTACACTTCGGGCACGGCAGAGGACGCCCGAACGCCGCGGCAATACGAAAAACGGGCGGCGCCGCAGCGGCGCGCACGCTCCCGAGGCATTCCGCGCGCCGAAAGGGGGCGGAAACGGGCAAAACGCGGCGGGTGGCTCCCGCCGCAGAAGGGACGTGGCCAGCACCGCTCAAAACATTTTGAAATTTCATATTTCGGCCGCCGCAATACCTGTTAAAATTTTTTGTGCGCGGCGGGACGGGCGGCAGCGCGCCCACGGCGGCTCCAAAACACAAAGGCGGGCGGCACGCAGTCCGCGCGCCGCCCGCCTCGGGCAAAATAAAAGCCGCCGCCCCGAGCCGGGGCGGCGGCGCCGCTTTGATGACATTCGCAATGCGCGGCAACGCGCCGCGGACGTATTTTTTACAGCAGAGAGCGATACAGCGCCGCGATGTCCGCTTTGGTCGGATCCTTGGGGTTGCCGGGGCGGCATGCGTCGTCCATGGCAGACTGCGCGAGGAAGTCGATGTCCTCTTCTTTGACGATGCCCTTGAGGTCGGCGGGGATGCCGACGTCGTGCGACAACTGCCGCACCGCATCGACCGCCGCCGCGCGGTACTGTTCCTGCGTCATATCATCCACACCTTTCACACCCATGGCGCGCGCGATCTCGCGGTATTTTTCGCCCGTCGCGGGCGCGTTATACTCCATGACCGTAGGCAGGATGATCGCGTTCGCCACGCCGTGGGGCGTATCGTACAGCGCGCCGAGCGGGTGCGCCATCGAGTGGACGATGCCCAGCCCGACGTTGGAAAAGCCCATGCCCGCCACGTACTGGCCGAGCGCCATGCCTTCCCTGCCTTCCGCCGTGCCCGCGACGGCGCCGCGCAGCGAACGGGAAATGATCTCGATGGCTTTGAGGTGGAACATGTCCGAAAGTTCCCATGCACCCTTGGTGATGTAGCCCTCGATGGCGTGCGTGAGCGCGTCCATGCCCGTCGCGGCGGTCAGCCCCTTGGGCATGGTGCTCATCATTTCGGGGTCGACCACGGCGACGACGGGGATGTCGTGCGGGTCGACGCACACGAATTTGCGGTTCTTTTCCACGTCGGTGATGACGTAGTTGATGGTGACTTCCGCCGCCGTGCCCGCCGTGGTGGGCACCGCGATGATGGGCACGGACGGATGTTTGGTCTGCACCGCGCCTTCGAGGCTGCGCACGTCCTCGTGCTCGGGGTTGGCGATGATGATGCCGATCGCCTTTGCCGTATCCATGGACGAGCCGCCGCCGATGGCGACGATGCAGTCCGCGCCGCTCTTTTTGAACGCCGCGACGCCCGTCTGCACGTTTTCGATGGTGGGATTGGGCTTGATGTCCGAATACAGTTCGTACGCGATGCCGCCGTCCGCAAGCACTTTCAGCACCTTATCCGTCACATGAAATTTAACGAGGTCGGGATCCGAGCAGACAAACGCCTTTTTGAACCCGCGCGCCTGCGCCTCGGTCGCGATGGCGGCAATGGCGCCCGCTCCGTGATAACTCGTCTCGTTCAGTACAAATCTGTTCATCTCTTTTCTCCTTTTCCCCCTCCGCAAAGAGCCTGCGGCAGGAGCATTTTTCCGTCGGAGTGTCCCCCTTGCAAAAAATAAGGGCGCCCCGCTTTTTTATTATACCACACTTTTTTCGCTTTGCAAGGCGAAAACGAAATTCGGCGCCCACCCGCAAACATTTTTCTTGCCGTCCCGCCCGTTTCCGCGGCAAAAGACAAAATCTTCACGATTATTTTACGCGGATGCCCAGCGCACGAAGCAACCAAGCCGAATGGACCAAGCTCACCGTTGCGCCGCGGAGCTCGTGCAGATCCTGCGAAAAAACGGCTCCCTCCGCCGCACAATCGGACAGATCGACTCCTTTCAGGAGAGTATTGCAGAGATCTGTCTGGAACAGCTTTGTCTTTTGCAAAAACAAATCCCGCACTTTGCACTCGGACAGGGCGCCTTCGGAAAGATCACATTCGGAAAACAGCACCGAACGGAACTTTGAGCCGCTGAAATTTGCATACATAAAGTTGCACCTCTCTAAACGCACATCCGCAAACTCCCCTTCCGCAAAGGAGGTACCCAGCCCCTTGCATCCGCAAAAATACACGCGGTCGAAGCGCGCCTCGACTGCGGATGCACCCGAAAAGTCGCAGTCTCTGAATTCCGCGTTGCAGAAATCGGCGCGGGACAGGTCGGCCCCCGTAAACCGACATCCGACAAACTTCACCGCGTAAAATTCCGACTTTCTGAAAGACTGCTGCGAAAGGTCGCAAGAAATAAACTCGGCGTTTTCCGTATATTCACCCGCAACGGGCGGCTCGGCATAAAATTGTGTCAACGGTTCTGAAAATTCGGGCGAAACGATCTTTTCCATATCTGCTCCAAGGACTGTTTTTTCTCGGCTCCCTGCGAGAACACATTTTCCCAAAACGGTACTCCGCAGCGATCGAAACATTCCGATCGCCGCGCGGCGTTATGCTTTCTTTTTCCCAAGGCCGTACTGTTCGGGAAAGCCTGTGCAAACAAATATACCACGGGAGACTGTTTTTGTCAAGACAGAAAACTCATCGCCCAATCCTTTGCAACGGTGAAACGATCTTGCTCCATACATCCGCTCAAAAGATCTCTGAAAAACAACGAGCGGCAGGCAATTTTAATGATTGCCTGCCGCTATTTTTTAGTTTGACCATTCATAAATAACCTTTATAGCGTCAAGGCTGATGTAAAGAGTATGCCATTTTGTTCTCAGATGCTTGCCGTGCTTTATTTTATTTATGTCCATTTCCAATGTCAATTCGTTCCAATCATCAACGCTTATCCTGAACGATAAATAACTATACCGTTTGTATTTTTTTAAAAAATCTGATAAATCAAGGTATATATATTTTCTTTTACCAAGCACCAACGCACTGCAATACGATTCAAAATAGTATTGTATGGTCAATTTATCAAACGCATAATACGGTGTTCCGTCTTGTCTGAAGAAATCCTTTCTCAAATTTTCATAACTGACGATCAGCGTGTTTCCCTCAATTTTTATTTCTTTCACCTTCACGTCATGCATAGGATCCATAGAAAGTAAATCTTCTTTGTTAAATATTTGTTGTTCCATGCTCACCCCGAAGATTATAAAATAGGTTCTAAATTATATACGTAATTTCACTTTCTCCGAGGGAAAAACATAACTGCTTTGATCAGAGCGTTTATAACTCGGATGGTCGCTTAAAAATCTTATTTTGTACAAATAAAAACCCCAAAAGCAGTCTCCGTTGCAGGCGTTTTTTGCAAGTCGGCATACGGTCGTATATTTTTGAATCCCGCAGATTTCAAAAGAACGATCAATTCTTCAAGGGAAAACGCCCTTTGCTTTTCATGAAATTCTCTGATGTTTCCCGTCGATTTATCGATCAGGATGCAAAGTTCTTCCCTGTATCCGTTCTGTATTTTTTTATCCACTAGCACAAAATCATTTTCTCTTTCTTCCCAGCTCTTATAAGGAATATTGTTCCCGATGAGTTTCGGACCCGCCATTTCAAACAAAAATGTTCCATCAGATTTTAAACAATCGCATATTTTACAAAAATGCAATGAAAGCTCTTCTTCGGATAAAAAACCAATGCTATGATGATACGCCAAAGCAAAATCAAATTCCTCTTTCTGTTGCAATTGACTTGCTCGCAGGAGTTGATAATGAACGGAAATATTTGCTTTTTCTGCATTTCTACAGGCTTCATTCAAAAATTTTTCAGAAATATCGATTCCTAAAACATCATATCCCTCTTGCGCAAAAATTTGTGTTTGCCGCCCGTTTCCGCATCCTATATCTATCATTTTGCAAGGCGAAAGATTTAACAAAGTTTCTATCTGTTTTACCTGCAAAAACGACTTCTCGGGATCATCAAAACCAACCGTTTTCAAAAACGATTCCTGCGATTCAGCTGAATCCCACGACCAATTGAATAATTTACGCGAAGGCATGATCTTTCTCCTTACATATAGGTTTTCTGTTTTCTTTTATAAGCGACTTTAATACGGTTATTATAACATGAAATATGTGTTTTGTCAAGAAGCAAATTTTTTCGTATAGCTCTGCTTTGATAACGCCGTGCCCGTTTGCTTTTCACATGAAATCACCACGAAAAAAGAGAGGTGCTTTACCTCTCCTCTATTCCCCCGACGAGTATTTGGCACGCGCTGCGTGCCAAAGCTCTTCGAGCCCGAACAGCCGCGGCTATGCCGCGCCCGTTCGCTTTTCGCATGAAATCACCACGAAAAAAGAGAGGTGCTTTACCTCTCCTCTATTCCCCCGACGAGTATTTGGCACGCGCTGCGTGCCAAAGCTCTTCGAGCCCGAACAGCCGCGGCTATGCCGCGCCCGTTCGCTTTTCGCATGAAATCACCACGAAAAAAGAGAGGTGCTTTACCTCTCCTCTATTCCCCCGACGAGTATTTGGCACGCGCTGCGT
>CALVHV010000147.1 GCA_944328845.1 uncultured Clostridia bacterium
AACTAAATTATTACCATCATATGTAATAGATTTTATGTAAGTAGAATTTATTATTTGTCCTGCACTATCTTGATTGGCTTTAGTAGCGTTAGCTGCATTAGAGACGTTGTTGATAACTAAAGTTGACTGTACATCATTTCCTTTAGTAATAGTAAGTTTATTAGCGTTATTGCCTGTAATGTTTTTAATATAAGTATCAGCAATATTTTGACCTCTGCTATCTTGAGTTGCATTAGTAGCATTAGTAGTATTAGATATTGTTCCTGATAAAGATATAGTAATTTTATCTGATGTAGTATTAGACGTAAGAGATATATTAGAACCCGCAACTAATTCAAACGTATCTTGTTTATTATCGGCGGAAATTATTTGAGAGCCGACTTTTATATTAGAAAAAGCATTTTGATTTATTTCTGCCCCTGTTTGGACTTTATCTAATTTGCTTTTATCTGCGGCAGACATTAATCCTGATGCAGAGACAGTAGCGTTTTTATATGTAGTATCTTGAGTTTTTATTGTTCCAGTGCTTCCATCACCTTTTGTGTAAGTAATGGTAGTACCATTAGCAGATAAGGATTTTATATATGTTTTACTGATATTATTACCCAACGAATCTGATATGGCTTTTTGAGCAGTACCATTTGCATCTAATTTATTGTCAGCACTAGGACTAGAAACATATGAAAGAGAATTCCATGTTGTTTCTCCATCACCAATTTTTATATAATTAGTATCAGACTCAATACCTAATTCGCCTTTTTCTAAGATAGGATTTTTATTTTGCCAACTACTAGAAGTGTCTACACGATTTTTAGGTGTATCATAATCAGCGAAACGTTTAACAGTCCATTCGACAGTTCCATCATAAAATGATTCATCTATGTTAATATTATCCGGTAATGTTAATAAATCCGTATCAGTAGTTGTACCAGCTTTGATACATAGCAAATATACATCAAGTGGACCATTTTTAAAGTTAACTTTGTCATTTATTTTATATCCAGTTGATTTTTGACGAGTAGTAAATGCTACTTCTTTTAAATATTTATTATTCATAACCTCGTCTAAATCTATAACGTTGCTAGATGAAGTATTTGGATAAAATATATCGTTTTGAACAATTAACTGACCATTGTTAGCCAAATAATTTACCTCCTCTGTTTTTATTCTTCTGATTTATTATTACGTTGATTTAAGTCATTATATTGTTTTAAAGTATCTATTATATAAAGAAAATAAAAAAGGACTCGTTATGAGTCCTTTTTAGTTATGAATGTGTTTATTCAGTTTTAGTTATGTATATTTTTATTCAGTTGGTTTAGCCCATTTTGCTACTAACTGACCGCCATATTCAATAACAAAAGAATCATCGTCTGTTACATACATATGCCATTGTCCAGACTGAATCTGAGTAACACCGTTAGAAACAGTTTCAGCTACTTTAGTATCTACATATTCTTCTGTAGAAACAGCTTTTAATGTTCCTTCTTCGCCGATTTTGAGTTTATCATCAGCTTCATCAAAGACTACTTGATATTTTGTAGCTGAACCACGATCAATTTCGATACCGCAAGTACCTTTAGCTACACCTTCACCAGATTCACCGGCATTTAAAGTAATAACATTATCTTTAATAGTAGTATTTTCCGAATTTACAGTAGTTGTTGTACCGCTTACCGTTAAATTACCATTAATAGTAAGATCTGTTATAGATACAGCGTCTTTAAGAGAAACTGTTACATTACCACTGCCATCAACAGCAGTATCGATATTTGCGCTACCAGCAACTTTAAATGCACCATTAGCGCCCATAATCTTATAAGGTTTACCACTATCAGCAGTAATAGAAATTTCTTTAGCTTCTACAGCAGCTTCTAATTCATCAATGCCAGTCTGTAAAGTAGTTTGAGCAGTATAGAGTTGACCACCATTAACAGCTTCTTTACTAGCAGCACTAGAAATATCACCATCAGCTACATTAGTGATTTTTTTGCTATTAGCATTAATACCGTCTGCTGTTACATAAGTTTCAACAGCAGTAACTCTACCGCCAAGAGCACTATCTGCTGCTTCTAAAGCTGTTTTTACAGTATAAAGTTGACCGCCAGTTACGACCTCTTTACTAGATTCAGCAATAGAACCGTCTTTTGCTTCAATTTTTTCTGTTACAGCGAGTTTACCTGTAATATTAGTATTACCAAAATTAGATGTTCCGACAAAAGTATCTGCCATTAATAATCACAATCCTTTTCTGTTATAGTTTTTTAATCTTGATTTTGTTCAACAGGAATCCATTTACCCACTAAACCATCTTTATAAGTAATAACGAGTTCGTTATTCTTATTAGTAGTTATAATCCAGTCATCTCCAATAACAAGTTTATCGACTTGCATACCTTCCACATAGATAGGTTCGTCATCATATTGGATGTTTCCAGGCTGTCTTTTCTTATTAAAATAAAATTTTACTACGTCCTGACCCATTAAATGCCCTCCTGAAATGGTTTAAATTACGTTTAATTAACGATCTCCCTATTAACTTTAGTTAAACTTCTTCCGGTTTTTTGCAGATAGTACCGGCTAATTTATTATCATAAGAAGCTACTAAATCACCGTTTTCATCAACGTATATTTTCCATTTTTCATCTAATACAATGGATGAGGATAATTTATCGACGTTTTCTTTAATTGTTGCGCCGCCATCTATTTGAGAAAGACTTGGTAATTTCAATTAAATTCCTCCTAAAAGCTTCTTATTACACTTAACAACTTCTTTTCCATTATAAAACAGTGCTAATTCATTATTACTGTTTAATGCTACATTCCAACTATCATCATTAGAAACAGTTTCTTCTGTTGGAAGAGAATTAGCAGATACGACATTTTGAGTGTTAGTAGTTAAATTTTTATTTCCTTCTAACAAAACATCGTATTCAAATACAACTTTACTGTTAGTAATTTCAAAACCGCCATTTTTTGTATTCCAAGTGATAAGATTTTTATCTTTATTATAAGTAAAATCATCTGGGAAATAAGATATACCATTTATATTCATAGTGACTACACCGTTAAGTGGCGTCTTATTTAAAATAAATTTAGTTTTAGCTTGTTCAACAATAAATACATCTTGATAAGCAACAGTATCTACTTCAGCAAAACGTAAGTATCTAGTACCATTCCAATAATAGATTTTACGTTCATCTATAGCTAAATATATCTTATCAACTACGCCTACGCTTGGAAATTCGTTATAATTACCGATAAAAACATCAGATATCTTTTTAATAAAAGTATCATAGCCAGTTCCAACAAAAAGTTCTCCAGTATCTGTGGTAAAGACTAATACGCCTTCATTTTCAGCATCAGTAATTTTCTTTTTTGTAGTATATTTCAACGTAGCAAGGTTCAAAGATGGCTTAGTATGGTCAACTTGTTTATTTACTGTAAATTCAGTATTTTTATCTGAATAGAAATGAGTAACTTCAGATTTTATAGCCATTTAATGACCTCCTTATTTTTAAATTCTATCTGTATATTACCGTCAATTTATATTTAATCTAGTTTATAAAAGAACTATTTCAAAAAAAATAGATTTCAAATCGTTTTCTTTAAGTTTAGTATTGTTAGATGTTTTAAAAGTAAAATCTAATGATATATAATGATTAGGATTATTTTCTTCCGTACCATCATTTTTAGTTCCGCTTAAAGTGATCGTTTGAGGAAATTCCAATACACCTACTGAACCTGATTTTTTTATGTTAAGTATATCGGAATTATTCAAAACGACTGAACAATAATCAAAGAGAGAATTGTCTTCTATGTAATCAAAATATATATTTATTAGAAAGTTAGTTAAAGAATTTACATCTACTGTACCCCAGCGATTATTCCACATTTGAATATTAACTTTGATTTCATTGTCTGATGTATACGTACCAGCATATATTTCATTTGTTTGGTTAAATCCTACATCAGAAGATAATTTAGCGTACCATGTGATTTTAGGTTCATCCATACTTATCTATCACCAACTTTCAAAACTTGAATATATACATTAGCATCAGAAGCTATTAAACTACTATCTAAATCTACACGTATATCATTATTAACAACTGTTAAAGTATATTCTGTATCTTTTATTAAGACTCTGTTTAATCTTTCACTCACATAAGATACTATAACAAAATCAGTATCTTTAGTATTATTTAAAATGATTTGTTGAGTAGTAGGATAAAGTCCAGATAATTGACCAGAAATTATCTTACTTAATACTTCTTGTGGCATATTATCAGAAGTAAGAACACTATCTTTCTTTAAATAATCAGAAAGATTTCCTACGTCAGCTTTAAATTGTGTAATACTATCTTTAATAGCGTTTAATTGACTTACTGTATTATCATTAAGAGAAGTTAAATCTGTACGTAATAATTCACATTGCTGTAAAGCATTATTAGCTTTATCTTCTATTTCATGCACCATCATATCTAAATGATCGTATGACCATACATGCTTACTAATCTTATGAGTAACAAGCTGACCGCTTTGAATATCAGATTTTATCTTAAACAGATTAGACATTTTCTTTCTATCTGTTTCTGTAGCTTCAGTATTGTCATCTATCATTTCGACAAAATCTATATTCTCTGTTAAACGTATACCGTCTACAAAAACCTCTAATTGGTCTTCACCAATAACATATTCAGTAACTGTTTTAAACAATTTAGCTGTATTATCAGAGCTATAGTATTCATAGTTTTCTGCGATAAAGATAGCTGCACGTTGAAAAGTTTCTCTAAGCGGTTTATTTTTAACATTATGATGAACAATACATTCTACATACGTAGCTCTATCTAATGGATCTTTTAATCTAAAACCACGACCGTCGCTTAGGTATTCTTTATCATTTGGTGCAATAATTTCTTCAAACTGATCACTCATTAAAGGCGCATTATCTATAATTATCTCAAGCGAACTAGTATCTGGTACGTAAAATAAATTAGTTTCATCTTCATCAAACATAAATGTTTGGCTATCTTCAGGAAAGTTATCAGGAGTCCATATTTTATGTTCTCTGATAGCAGAAGTAGAAAAATCATTAACTGCTACCCAACCCCAGTCGCCATTATATTCACGCCAGATATATAAAGTATTAGTTTCAACATCATACCATAAGTCGTTTTCTTCCGGATTTTCAGGTTCAACAAAATATATAAACTTAGGCTTTACATATAATTCACCGTTTAAATAAAGATGATTACCCTTATCTACATAAACAGGTCTATAGCTTCTATGATTAATGAAGAACTCTACAGAAATAGAAGTATCTATCTTCCAACAAACAACGCCAATACAGAAATGGTGAATATAATCTCCTAATTCTACATGAGAAGGTGAAGTAGATTCAATGCTTTTTTCATACTTATAAGCACCATCTTTATAGAGCATAATAGCATCTACTCTATCATTATAATTTATGCAATTATTCAAGACATCTTCTGCGAAATTATCTTCCATAGGTTTAAATATAAAATTACCTTGTATACTATCTCCACCAGCTTTTATTGGAGATACTAGTAACTAATCTCTTGCTATCTCAC
>CALVHV010000148.1 GCA_944328845.1 uncultured Clostridia bacterium
GCTCGTAGTAAAAGAGGTAATAGAAGTAGAGTCGCTGTATTAAAAGAAAATGATGCTATTGCTTCCGTTTTGTTTATTAATACAAATGATGAAGTTATGATGTTTTCTAAAAAAGGATTAGCTACACGTATTAAAACTGATAAAGTAAGAACTATGGGAAAAATAGCGGCTGGAGTTAAAGGAATGAAATTGTCTGATAACGATATAATTACTTCGGCTATAATTGTTAATAATGATAAAAAGATATTATTGCTTAGTGCTAATGGTTATGCTAAGCAATGTGAATTTGCTAATTTTACAACAGTTAATCGTGGAGCAAAAGGCGTTAAAGCTTGCAAATTAAACAACGATGACTATATAGCAGCAGTAGCTAGTGTTCAAAATAATGATGATATATTTATCATGACAAAAAATAACAAAATGGTACGTATTGCATCTGAAACTATTTCTTGTATCGGTCGTGCTGGTAGAGGAGTTAGAGCTATCAAATTAAATAATGATGTTGTAATAGGAATTGCAGTAACACAAAGATTAGAAGATGATATAAAAAACGATGAATAACAATAAACAGAATCAAATCAGACAAGGCTTAACTCAGTTTGTAGGTGCTTTAATAGATAATTTATCTGGAGATAAAGAGGCTGTTGCTCAATTAGTGGCAGCTTCTTTATCAGAAGAAGCATTAAAGACATCTATTAAAGACAATAAAATAAATTATTTTATTGCAAAGCCTATTTTAAGAGCTACTATTATAGTTCTTAAACAAAGATATGAAGAAATTATTCAATCTATTAACTCTTTAAAAGAAGATAATTCTGTTAAAAAAGTATTAATACAACAAACATCTGCTTTAAAAATTAGCATAGATGTTTTACAAAGTATGGTTAATGCTAAACGAAAGGAAGATATCAATAATAATGGAAACCAATAAAAAAGACATTACATTAGAAATTAAAATTAGCGTAGATGAGTTTAATAACTTTATTAATGAAACAAACTACATCTATACAAAATTAGGACCTAATAGAATTGAAACTATTCTACAGTTTAAAGATGCTTTAGTAACTGCCGCAAAACAATAAAATTTGGAGGTGTTGTTTTTGGCAAGTTTAGTACCGTATCAGGATAACAGAACTTTAACAGAGAAGTTAGCCGTTTTAGATAAAATTGCAAATAAAGTAAATGAAAAAGCTGGGAAGATTATTATTGGACGAATAGGGGCTAACAAAGCTATTTTAGACCGCCTAAGAATACAGTATGTCCCTACTCCTAGTTATGAATTAAATGATGCTATAGGTGGAGGTTTTCCTAGACGCAGATGTACCATAGTTTCTGGTTTAGCCGATAGTGGAAAAACTAGTTTAGCGCTAGAGACCATCGCGTTTAACATGAAAAACGATCCAAATTTTATTGCCATATGGTTAGAATCTGAAAACTCTCTTGAAGAAGGATATGTCGTAGATACATTTGGTATCGATCCAGATAGATTCTTTTATATAGAAGTAGAAAGTAAAAAACCAGCAGAAGAGATATTAGATATTTTATATAATATTCTATCGACAGGCATAGCAGATATATGCGTTATTAATAGTTTAAAATGTTTAATTCCTACTAAAGAAAGAGAAGCTTCTTTGTTTGATACAACGATAGCTCTTCAGGCGAGATTAAATAGTCGTATGGTCTCTAAATTTACAGCTATGGTTGCTGAATACAATACAGCTTTCGTATTAATACAGAGATTATCCACAGATATAGGCAGTATGAGTAGAGACCCTTTGATTGTAGCTGGCGGACTGGCTATTCGATATTGGTCAAGTCTTACATTAGATTTGAGAAAAAAAGCTATCTTAGATTCTGACCCTATAGGTAAAGACGAAGGAGTTAAGATTGGCGTAAGAATTACTAAAAATCATTGTGCTCCGTGGAAAAATGTATATGTCAAATTAGACTATTACGCTATATTTGGACAAGGTATTGAACAGTATTTATCTACTTTAGCTAGAGCTATAAGTAAAGGTATTATTGTATCAAAAGGAGCATGGCTCTATTGGTATGATGAAAAAGGTGAAGTAAAAGATAAATGGAATGGTAAAATTGCCTTTCGTCAAGCTATGAAAGATAATCCAGATATATTTAATGAATTGTTAAAATCTGTTGGTAGTGGCGTTGATAATATGTCTGAAGACGAAATAGAAGAAGTTCAGGCTGAAACAGCAGAATTAGAAAAGATAAGCAATAAGAAATCTAATAAGAAAGAACAGGTTGTTACTGTGGCATAAAAGCTACGATATATGATATAAGTGCAGTCTTAATTGGCTGCACTCTTTTATTAGGTGGTGAATATATAATGACCTGTGAATGGGGTCATGATGATTGTAAATTTGAAGGACTTAAGTGCTATACATGTTTTTCGGACAGTGTGAATTATATTCCTATTAAGCAAAAGAAACGCTATACTTTAAATCGTAAACAAGCTAATAAACCTGATAAAAGAAAAGGTTCTAGTTTTGAATACAACAATCATAAAAATAACATTAAGATATTGAAAGATGACGTAACATCTTCCATGACTCTTAATAGCGGAGCTACTATTATAGAAAAAGGTGATGAACAAATATCTGGTATTATAGAAATTATGGAAGAACTAAAAACTCAAATGCCAGATAGAGCTAAGGGAACTAAATCTTTCACTATTAAAAGAGAATGGTTAGATAAACTTCATAGAGAAGCTTTACAAGAAAATAAAGAGTTCTGGTATCTTAAATTTGCTTTTAGTGAAGACGAAACCAATCATGTTGGCGGTCAAGTTTTTGTAGTTACGGAACAAGATATTATTATGTCTATGATTAAAACTATGGTTGAAGACAGAAAGGTAGCCAATAG
>CALVHV010000149.1 GCA_944328845.1 uncultured Clostridia bacterium
AAAATATATCCTGCTACCAATTCTAGAAATAAACCTATCATAAAAGAATGTTTGAATAATAAAGGAGTAAAAAAGATGCCTAATAATGATGATTTAGAAAAAGAACTTAAAGAAGCTAAGGATAAAATTGCTAAGTTAGAGCAAGATATTAAAGACTTGACTGAAGATAAAACTAATTCGGAAAATAAAATTTCTGAACTTACAGAAACTAATTCTAAACTTGCAAAACAAGTTGCTGATTTAAATGAAGCTAAAAATAAACTTGAAGAAGAAAAACTTGAAGAAGCTCAATTAAGAGAAGGCGTAGAAAACGCTTTAGCTGAAGCTAAAAAAGAAACTAGAGAATATATGGTACATACACTTCAGGCAATGAGACAAGCAATAGGAAAAGAAGCTCTTGCAGATGAAATGATTAAAAATCGTACAGTAGACTCTATTAAAGATTCTATTTGTGATTTAAAAGAAGAATTTAATCTTAAAACTTCTAAAAAGAATCCTGTTAATAGCTTGCCTAATCCTGATAACTTAAAAAATCCTACTTTAGCAAATAATAAACCTGTTAAAGAGAAAAAAGAAAAACAAAATAGTAATATTGATTTAGAAGAAGGACTCAAAAACATCGTAGGTTCTCTCTTTAATACTCATCTTAGATAATTATAAGGAGTTGAAAACTTAATGGCAATATACAGTCAGAATATGACAACTAATGAACGTTTGCAACCTGGTGCTCGTGGTGAAGTTTTCCAAACAAGTATTCCAGGATATAGAGATTATGCAGACCGTATTAATAGAACCAATAACAATTTGAATACATGTGACCATGATATTCCAAATAGTAAATATTTATTTGATTATCGTTTACCTGTATTGTTTAAATATGGTTTCGATTTTGGTTTTAATCAGATTGTAATACCAAAAGGACGTATGGTAGCTGCTGATCCGAACATGGATTTGGTAGATTTTGAATCTCAAAAACAATTTAATACATTAACTCTTGCTAATGGCGGCGTACCTGTTCGTCTTAGAAAAACTGGCGATAATTATAAAAATAGCAGCTCTAGCCCAACAGCCTTAGTAAGCCCAGATTCTCAAGGTAAAGAAGCTCAACATATTAATAAAGAATGGATTCCGGTAATTGGTTTTGAAAACGCATATACAGATACATGTTATCGTCCATTTTATAATGCTGGAGACTTTAAAACTCCAGATGAACAGTTGGAAGAAAACGGTTATGAAATTAGTCCTACTACAGGTAAAGTAACGAAAAGCGATGTAGAAACGAAAGATGTTCGTCCTGGTAATATTCCGCTTGGTATGTTACAGCGTAATGAATATACTCGTAATGATGATGCTTTTAATGGCATTATGCCTGGTCCGATTATGACCGATAAACTTGTAGAACTTCCGTGGTTCATGTATAAAGACAAAGCTGAAGAAAACTTCTGGGGAAGTGCTTATGGTGCTTTATTCCCTGGTGCTCTTGTAAAATCTGACGAAAACGGTCGTATTACTGTTTCTCCGCTTTCTTATCCGGCAGAAGTTGCAACTATGAATATGCAGGAATATGAACTTGAACGTCAACAAGTTATTGGTCAGATTTATTCTACTAATCATGAAATAGTTCCAGAAGGTGCTGCTAAATGGGCAACTTGGGCGCTTGAAGATAGACTTAATAGTGATGAATTCAATCCTGCTCTTTATGCTAAAACTAATCGTGCAGGCGAAGATGCGGTTAATACTTCTCCATTTAATAGTGAAGGTAAATATCCTGGTTATCCGTATGATAAAAACTATTTAAATCACGATTTACATATGCTTGCTTCTACTGGTCGTCGTGACAATTATGATCCACGTATGAATCCTGAATTTATGTATAATGATTTAGGTATTCCAGGATTAACAGATGGCTATAATGCTGTTATTAGAGATATCCCTGAATTTAAAGCAGGTGAAATACATTATGCTGGTGGTAAAGAATACGTTCAAATGACATTTAGAACTTTAGATGTAAATATTGAACCGAATACGCTTCAAATCTCTATTAACAACGAAGCATTTACTAACTGTGTAGTAGGAGCAAAATTAAATAATGATACATTTGAAGTTACATATGCTTCTGAAACTCAAGGTTATATTATTCTGAAAGTAATTAATAAGTCTAAAGCAGACACGCTTTTAGAACCTCTTGCAGATGGCGCAGTTGTAAAACTTAAATATAAAAAACGCGGCATGAGTGGTGTTCCTACATTTATGGATTGGGATGGCATTGTCGGTAGCGTTAAAGTATTACTTACAAAATAATAGGGAATATTACTATATTCCCTTTTCTATATATTTGTTAAAGGAGGTCTCATAATTTGAGATTAAGTGAAACATTACATAATATAAAAACTTTGCGTGAAGAAGCTATTAGACAACAGCAAAGTTATGAAAAAGGTGAACAGGATAAACCACCTGCAATTAAACCTGAAACATTTGACTTAATGGAAAAAATGACTCGTAACATCAGCGGAGATTTTTCTAAGGGAAGAACAAATATTAGAGAATCCCTTATGAGTACAGATACAATCAAACTTATTCCTAAAATTATTGAAGGTGAACTGCGTGAAGCTGCTGAACCTGAATATTTAGCTGCTAACTTTATGAGTACCGTTCACGTTGATGGCGGAAACAGTACGGTATATGTTATTCCTATAGTTGGGGAACTTTATGCTGCCGAAGTAGCTGAAGGTGGACGTTATAATGAAGGATATGTAGACTTTAATACTGTAGAAAACGGACAGTTAGAAGTTCGTGTTAAGAAAATCGGTCTTAAAGTTTCTATTACGGAAGAAGCTATTGCTGATAGCTCTTGGGATATTTACGGTATTAATGTTAGGAAAATGGGTAGAGCTATGGCACGTTATAAAGAAGAATCGTGCTTTAAGAGCTTTTCTAATCACGGTT
>CALVHV010000150.1 GCA_944328845.1 uncultured Clostridia bacterium
GAGTGGGAAAGGAGGCGCAGGAGCTCGTGGAAAGCTCGGGTGGAAGTGCAGTGACGTTGCTGGACGCCATCACTGTTTCAGATCCCGACGGCACTTTACCTCTTAATAAGTTGCGCAGGGCAAGCGAGGAGGGAAGATTGCCTAGAGATGTGGCGGAAAAGAACTTTGTGTTGATGCAGAAAGATCTTGCAGCGGCGTTCGATCTTGCCTCTGAAACGGGTGTGGCGATGCCCGCCTCGCTTGCGGCGATGGAGTACGCCTGCGATACGCTCGACTACGTTAATGAGACGGAGGATGTACGTGGGCGCGGAGTGCAGACGGCAGAGCGTGTTTATGGCGGAGGAATGGGCGAGCGGCTCGCCTTGCGCACGGACAGCATATATACGGCAGAGACGCTGGATAGGGTTTTTGCTAAAGTATGGTATCGCCCTTCGCTCGCCATATCGGCAAAGAGGCTGCTCGTCATGGGCGTTGCGGCGGCGCAAGGCAGGGGCGATCTCATTAAGATCCAGTTGCTCGGTGCATTGAGGCGGGGAGAGTTGACCGAAGAGCAGATCGACGATCTCGTCCTCTTGCTCTCCTATTATGTAGGCTGGTGTAATGCGGGAAATGTTGCGCAAGGCGCCTCCGAAGCGGTCACGGCGTTTAGAAAGGAGAGATCGAACAAGCACAGAACATGATCGCTGTGAGCGGGATTGTGAAAATTACCCGCAATGCCGAAGAATTGTGGGGAGGAGGAATGGATGAAAAAATATTATTGTAATCCCGTCAATATGGAATATCGATATCAATTTATCGACCGTTCCACAAATATCTCCGTCAGTCGGGAGGCTGCGGATCCGTCTGTAATCAAGTGGAAGAGCAGTTATTATATGTTTCCATCCATGAGTCGCGGTTGCTATAAGAGCGATGACCTCTGTCAATGGACATTTATGCCATTGCAAGGATTGCCCTTCTACGACTATGCGCCCGATGTATGCGTTTGTGGGGATGTCGTCCTGTTCTGTGCCTCAAAGAAGGGAAAGAAGTGCGATTATTATGTGTGTGAGGACTTTCCCGACGGAGCGTTTCAAAAGATAGAGGGCGAATTTGCATTCTGGGATCCAAAAATCTTTCGCGATGATGACGGCAGGCTTTATCTCTATTGGGGTTGCTCAAACCTCGAACCTATTTATGGCGTTGAGCTGGACGCGAAGACATTGCGCCGCATCGGCGAGCCAAAGGTGATGCTGGGTGAGAACAGGGCGGTTGCAGGCTACGAGCGTTTTGGGATGGATCATGTCTTGAACGAGAAAGAAAACAGCATTTATATCCGTATGCAGGAGAGAGCCTCCGCCGCGATGGGGAAACCGATGGACGAGGTGACGCGCGCCGATATAGATGCAATTCTTATCCCCGATCAAAGGGAGCATCTCAAACTTCTGCTGTCGGACAGGCCGTATATAGAAGGGGCATGGCTGAACAAATACAAAGGCAGATACTATCTGCAATATGCCTGCCCTGGCACAGAGTTGAACGTATATGGCGACGGTGTGTATTGTGCGGATCATCCATTAGGTCCGTATAGGCTTGCAAAGAACAATCCCTATTCCTACCATCCCAGCGGTTTTATCACGGGAGCGGGGCATGGATCCACCTTTGAAGATACTAAAGGGAGATTTTGGCATTGCTCGACGGCGCGTATTTCCCGTATCCATCCGTATGAGCGACGCGTCGGGCTGTGGCGCGCGGGATTTGATAAGGAGGGAGAATTATACTGCGACCAACGCTTTGGCGATTGGGTTCATTCGGTGGACGACGCGCCCTTTGAGCCGCCGCGCTGGATGCTTCTCTCTTATGCAAAGCCTGCAACGGCTTCATCCGGCGTAAATGCAGGCGCTGTCACGGACGAGAATATCTATACTTTTTGGAGATCCGACAGGGAGAGAGGTAGTGTGACCGTAGATTTGTGCCGTAGTGAACGGGTGCACGCGATACAGGTCAATTTTGCCGACGAAGGTATATCTGCGTCAGTTACAGACGAACAAATGCGCGATGTCAAGGCGTATGGAAGATATATCGACAAAGAACATAGAAAAACGCGGTGGCTGTTGGAAGGCTCCACGGATGGAGAAAATTTCTTTATTATAGAGGATAAACGTCACGCAGATACCGACCTTGCACATGATCTCGTCGTTCGGGAAGAGGGGATGCTTATCCGGTTTGTGCGTTTGACGGTAATGGAGATGCCTTTCGGGCAAAATGCCTGTGTTTCCGGATTGCGTATCTTCGGTGTCTCGAATATTTCTGTTCCTCATATCGTTCGTTTGGTGCGGATAGAGCGTTCTTCCGACGGAAGGGATGTCTATGTCGAATGGACAGGCGATGCCATGGGGTATAATGTCTTGTGGGGACACGCCCCGGATAAACTCTACCACTGTAAGCAAGTGCTTTCAAAGAAGCAAACAAGCATCGGTGCTCTTGTCGCGGGGCAGAAATATTGGTTGCGTATAGACAGTTTTAATGAAGGTGGCATGACGGAAGGCGTGCCAATGCCGATGGGTGGATAGGGTATTTGGAAATAAACAGGAGTAGATAAAGACGTTAATTAAATAGTATTTTACTATTGTATATCGCTATTTAACAACAATTCTCTGAATTTGTGCTTTTTCGGTCGGCTATGGTAGCATAGTCCCTCGCGGACGTCAACGGTCGCAAAATCGTCGCTTAAAACACACATAGAAACGAACTGTGAGTCGAGTAAGGAAATACCTTGCTCGGCTCTTTTGCTATCTGTAAGGCTGTTTTACGCACCTGTAACGCAACGATTTTTCTTTGTCCCGTTGACTTCCGCAAACTTCATTTCTATTGCTACGGACTTTTACCGTCCTATGCACCTCCGCCTGTTGCCCGAAAAAGGCAAATACAAATTCAGAGGTGTTAAAATGGAAATGCTGGTAACAAAGTTCTCAAACGGTAGGTACCGCAACGAAGGTGAATTATTCGCCGAGCCTATCTCCGACAAGAATGTAAAACTCATGGGCGAGATGATCGCATTGCAGGCGCTCCGTACCGTAAAGAAATTCGATATGAAAGTAGCGGACAGATACTACATCGGTCTCATCAAAGACCTGCACCATATGGGCGAGATAGACTATATCGTATCGGACGGCTATGACGTAGCGCAAACAGCAATTTGCTTTCTCTATCAGTTCATTGGCAGGACTGTACATGAGATTTACGGAAAAGACCGTAGAGGCAAAGACATCACAATCAAAATTGCCTGCTATCGCGAAGTAGACAACGAGCTCATGCGCTTCCGCAGGAAAGCTGAAAAGACGGAATACATAGATTTCACGGATTATAAGGCGTTGCCAATGGATCCGGTGAATTGCTTTGAAAAGGAACAGAACGATTACAGCAAATACGATGAGCTTACAGAGGCGTTACAGTTATCCGCGCTGGAAATTGCCATTCTGAACTGCTACATGAACGGCATGAAACAAGCCGAAGTTTGCGCCGAACTCGGTATAGGTCGCGGAACAATAAACCACCGCAAGGCAAGTATCCGTCAAAGGTACTATTCTCTGTACGGCTCGCTCTGATATGCCGTTTAACTTCATACAAATATAATGGCAGCCGCTTTCTTAAAGTGACTGCCTTTTTACGGCGCGCTATCAAAATTCAATAAACGCCTTCTGAATCTCTGCCGCTTTAGTGGCACTATAAATCTACTTGCTGAAAATATTTCATTGATAATTTACAACTTATAGCAGATAGAATGATATATGCAAAAAATCCTATGATCAGAGCTGCCGCTTTTGCTCCCGTATTTTCAGAATTAAGTCCGTTCAGTGTAATAGAATACAGCGGTGTTGTCCAACGTAAAACAATAAAAACGCCAATCAGTAAGAACACGACAATTGCGCCGATTACAAACGGAACACCGATTTTGTCAGGTTTTTTGAAGTAATGAGGGAAGAATATCAGATTAAATATGCCGAGCAAAATCGCGCCATTCCCCACGAGAACAATGTTTGCCGATATTCCTGCTTGGTTGACATACTGCTCCGCAGGCAAAACAGCTCCTTTGACTGCGCCGATAATTCCCACAAGCAGTAAAATTATACACTGCAATCCAATCGTGACGAGTATTTTTGCAAGAGGTATATGCTCCTTTTTTACAGGCAATGCACAGGAGAACGCAATATCACCGTTTTCCCTTGTCATCATACAGCAGAAAAATACCGAAAGGCAGGAGAAAAAGAAAATGATTTCATACGGGTAATTCGGCACGAATACAAGGGCGGC
>CALVHV010000151.1 GCA_944328845.1 uncultured Clostridia bacterium
GAGTTCAGACGTGTGCTCTTCCGATCTAGCTGATGATCGCACAGGTGTTGCGATCCATCGCAGCGCCCAGCGCGGCAATGCCCTGCTGCGTATTGCAGCAACAACGGTCGATCGCCTGTGCAAGTTCGAACTTGCTGTTCAGGATCGAAGTGTTCAGACCGTAGAAGCCGTTTTGCAGATTGGTGTTGATCCCGGAGAAGCCTTGGCACAGCGACTGCTGGACACCGGCAAATCCTGCGGACATGTTGTCCTTGATCTGACCGAGCGTATTGTTTTGAGCCGCCTGCGACTGTCCGATATAATTCAGACCTGCGCGAGTTTCCGCCGCATTTTCTGCAGTGGTAACGCCCAGATCGGCTGCAACAGGGCCGACACCGTTGCGATTGCCGAATCCGTTACCGCCCCAGAGGAACAGCACCAGAATCGCAAAGATCCACCATGCGCCGCCACCAAAGCCATCGCCATACCCGCCGTATGGCATCCGATCCGCAAAGTCGAAATATTGCTTGGTTACAGGATGATCACTCATTTCCATCATGAATTCCCTCATTGTTTGATATGGTTGATTGCAATGCAAGACAGTCAGCATAGCGTCTTGCCCTCTATTCACTACCATAGACAACTCCCCGCTATCAATCTGAAATCGCAAAAGTAGTTTTGCTTCCGCTTGCAAAAGTAGTGTTGCAGATGCTAATATCGGAAATAAGGAGGAAAGGATCGCTATGAAAAGCAGATTTGAGCTGTTTCAAACAAAACTGGGAAAGTCGGATCGCGACATGGCGCTCCGATGCGGTGTCACACGGCAACAAGTCAACTACTGGAAAATCTATGGAGTTCGCCGCTGGGAAGTGGCGGAACGATTGGCACAACGGCTGAATACAACGCCGGAAACATTAATCGGAACGATCAAAGGGATTTAACATGGATTTGGATTTAATCAAGCTGGCAGACCTGATGGAAGGAATTTCCCGCGAAATCAAACGCGTATACGGGGAATCACCTGCTGCACCCGCAATCACAGCACCGCAGGGACAATTAGACACACCGGAACAGCCGGAATCAACAGAAGCAACTACAACTGAGACACCAAACCAACAAGAGTCTAAATTTGCTGATTTAGAGGATGCAGGCACCTCGGTTACTGCCGCAGAATCCGCTGCGCCACCAGCAACGACGACGGAACCTGCACCGACAGCAACGCCATCCATTCCTCCGGTCAGTTCCGGATCCGCCATACCATCCGTCACGCAGGATACACAAAACGCGGAACAGCGGATTCAAAAACTGCAGGAAGAGCTGAGGGCTGCGCGATTAGAAGCTGCCAACCAAGGCACATTTAATTTCCAACCACTGCACCTATAACAAAAGGAATCAAACGTATGGCAAGTGCAATCATTGAAATTACAAAAATTGACGGGAAACCGAAATACGCGATTACCAAAAGCGGCGATGCGGATATCGACAAGCTGGCGGACGTTGCAATCGGTACCATGGGCACATTCCTGAAAGCGGGCGGCAATCCGCAGAACATCCTGTCGCAGCTCGCTCCAATGCTGGGACAGATGGGAGGTGCCGGTGGCATTCAGAACCTGCTCGGCAGTATGATGGGAGGAATGAAATAATGAAAGAGCTGCATCAAGTAGAACAACCGACTGCAAAGCAGACCGAACAGGAATCCTGCGCACAACGTCGTACGCAGCTGATCGAGCGCGCGTTTGAACACTATGACTTTTCTGAATTCAAGCAATGGGCGGCAGACAAGTCAGCGGAACTCTGTCAGCAGATCATCCGGCTCCGCACACCAAAGTGTGACAAAGAGGAGTTAATCCGCACGATCTTCATGACCGAAGATATCTGCTGTATGCTCCGTATGCTGTTGAGAAAAGAAGAGCCGCTGATCCAGGAGATCGCGGAAGATATCTACTGCAACTTTGAAAAGCTGTTGCAGGAGCACCGGCTTACTGTGATCGCGGATCGATATCACGAGAAAGCGGCAGAGAAATAACAAGAAAGGGGAAGGGCTGTCAGGCTCTTCCCCTTTTTTTATATACACGCTGTCATCATCATTATTTCAGATGGAATTCCTTTTCATGCGCCCGAATCGCTTCCTGAATGCGCGGAACAGTCTGCTCCAGAATCATACGGCGCACTTCCGAACGATCCACCAATGTGCTGTTCAATACCGTCAATTTCAGCTCGATGGACTTGATATCCTGTACAATGGATTGCATCTGCTTCTGTGAATCAATACCGTGAACCTCTACTCGCTCCATCCATGCTTTCACGAAATACGTATTGACCGCAAGCATCAACAGCATCGTGATACTGATCACACTGACTATAATCGTAGCCACGCTCTTCTTTTGTCCGCTAAGCCCTTTCTCCACAAGTTCGGATACTGCGTCTTTGATTTCGTCTGTCATAATGATATACGCCTATAGTAATGTAGATTCGTTGCTGTCTGACACTACTATAGGCGTGAGAATTGCCGGTTACAAATAATCGGCGGAAACGACGTTACTGATTGGAAGCGATATGTCCCATCAGCTTACCGAGTGCGATCGGAGCCAGTTCCGGATTCTGCTTGGCCCACTCCACCACGGCGGACTGCGCACCGTCATTTGCCACTTTGCACAGAGTCGTCCAGACCTCCGCTGCGCTCGCTTCCTTCTGAATCGCTCGATTCACAGCCTCCGATGCCGACTTCTGAAGCGGCTTAATGTCGATCCCTTCCAAAAACTTGTTTCCTTCCATAGTACCAACTTCCTTTTTATTTGAACCAGTTAATCAGTTTTCCGAGCAGTGAATCCGTCACAGTCGGAATATCTTCCGGATTTCGGTCAGCACGATTTGCCGCGACCTTCAATTGATTGTGCGTGAACATGAACCATACGGGTTCTCCGTCCACTTCCATCAACACGGGATAATACTTCGCAGCTTCATTGCGTTTCCGCTGCTTGTTTTCCACAGCTTCCAACTTCTCAGCCATCTTATCGCCCTCCTATTAAGTTACGATTTCGATTGCGAACAGCATCCGCCGGGCTGTTCGACATCAGATCCTGCTGTGTATTCCTATCTTCGATCCGACGTTGCGTCTGATTCCACGGCAACTGTTCCGAAGAGAACATCGACGATTGAAATGCACGGGGCAGTGACGTCTGACGCTCCGCAGACTGCGTGGCATCCTGCATCTGATTCCACATGAAATCCGGTCGTTGCAATTGCTGTTTGTTTTGATACTGTGCCTGATCACTGCGTCGTTGCTCCGCTGCCAGCGCCCCTCGCATCTGCTGCATTGCGCTCTGCTGATACATATCGCGCTGCGGATTCGTGCTGAAATATAGCGGGCCCTGCTGCGCCGTAAACGCTTCAACTTCCTGCGGCATGTACATATTCTGAAGTTCTCGCGGCGTCGGTTCCCGGAAGCGTTGGAACGCCGCCTGTTCCGCCTGCTGGGACGGAATCACAGGATCTGCTGCCGGCTGATTGGGACGGAACTGCGGAGGAACGTCGGACATCCGTACGGTGCGCGGCTGCAGCGCAGCCTGTTGACGCGCCTGCTCCTGCTGTTCCAGGATCTGATTCATCCGACTCATATCCGCTTCCTCGATCATCTGCTGCTCCCACTGATCGGGAGAAACAACCTCCGGTACCGATTGCTGCTGAGCAAGCGCCTCTTCCTGCGCCTGCCGCAGTTGTTCCTGTACGCCTTCTTCCTCCAATTGCTGCCGATCTGTGTTCACCGCAGCGATCGATGCTGTGTCTGGATTGCGTACACCTTCCACAGTCGGATTCACACCTTCTGGATTGACATCCGGCTGCTGCTGCGGCTGAATCGTCTCACCGGTACGGGGATTTCGCGGCGTAATGTTGTTTTCCTGCCACCAGGTATTCCACCACGTCGGTGCTTTCCCGCCCAGCATCCAGCCGACCAGAATACCGAGAACAGGTCCCCACCAGCTCCTTGTCATCGCAGCTCCTGCCAGACCGCCGAGGCCAGCTCCGGCGATACCCCACCAAGGAGAATCCGGGTTTCCCAAGGGACCGAGCGCTTCCTTTCGCATAGGCACGGCCCACTCTTGTGTCTGTTGCGTCATATCAAACCTCTTGTTTACGTGCCAATACAGATGCAATGTTCGGAACATCAGGACACCACCGGGTCCGAATGACGTCTTCCGGATACTCGGTCTGCAGCACTACGTATCCCTTGTCCTCCAGCCATTCGCAAATGCCCATGCGGTTCAAGCACCAGATGTGTTCGTTCGGCTTATAGTGTTTCCAGTTTGCCAACCCGCCAATCGTGTCCAATGTATCATCGTCCGGCGTCTCCGGAAACGACAGATAGTAGTACGTTGCCGGAATGCGGAACAGATCATTGATGTCCTGGAAGTGCTCCAGCACATCGAACAAACACGCAATGTCCCAATTCGTCTGATACAGTTCATCCGTGGAGATGGATTGCTCTCCTTCCACATCGTATGGAACGCAATCCAGGAACACACGCTTTCCGATCTCGGTAAACCGCAAATTCCCGGCACCGACATCTACAACGCGAAACTCACGCAATTTCGTATAAGGAAGCGCTGCGGACAACCAACCGATCCGAAACCAGCTCATTGCATCGTTCGTAGACTGACTGTTCCGATACTGCTCGCTGTAGGAAAACGGTTTCGGATTCTGCTGCTTCCAAAAACCGTACATTGTTTTTTCAAATTGTTCTGCCATCGGAGTACGCCTTTATTACCCAATCACGAATTTTCTCTGCGGTCACATCTTCTTTCTTTATTATATCCGCAGATCCCCGGATATACGAATGCAACGGATATACGGTATGTACGAACAATGTCGGAATTCCGATTGCCGACGCAAGCCAGTACGGACCGGAATTACAACCGATGAATGCGCCGCAGCGCTGCAGAAGTCCCGTCAGTGCGGAGATACGGGGCTGGCATCTGCGCACCGTCGCATCCACAAATGGGTACTTGTAGTTTTTCTTGTTATGATACTTGTGCTCAAAATGGACTTCAATCGGCACACAGCCTGCCGCCAGCACGCCTTCCCAGATACTCTTGGCGGTCTGGATCGGAATGCTCTGTGCCGGAAAACAGGTACTGTTGAAATGCACGCCGACCAGTGGACTTCGACACGCCAGAATTGGCGGATAGGTATCCGGTACAACCGCATCATAATCGATTCCAAGTTCCTGCTCACAGCACATCCGTGGTTTCGTCATACCTGGAATGTGCTCTCCGCAGGGAAAATCGATTGTAAACTCATAGTCAACAGGTCCTGTCACATCACCGTCATCAAACAGCTCTTCCTGCCCGTTGTATGTCTTCAATGCCCAGTAGACATCCGGGTACAGCGCTTTTAGCGCGTTGTAAATCGGAAGAAACAGGACCGTATCTCCCAGACCGTGCGCAAACAGCAATCGAACACGCAGGCCCGGACGCAAATACTCCACCAATTTCTTTCCCTGAAACTCTCGAACTTCAATCATAGCGATTCTACTCTCTGTTTGATGTTGGATCGTATCGAACGGTACTCAATATACCACCGCTACAATGCATCTGCCAGAGTCTTTTTGTGCGGCGTCCTACAGATAAAATCAGCTGCGTAATGTGTGAGATGCCGCACGTTTTTCAGCCAGCCGTAATAGCGCCTGCCGTAAACGCTGCAACTCTGCCGGCTGCTGTTCCTGTATACGAAGACCGGTCGTCCACAAAGAGTGGTCATCCTTCACATGAATGTTACTGCCCTCAGGTGCAATGTCTCCCAATACAAGCGGATTCATTCGAACAAAGGCGTTCGGAATCGTTTTCGCGGTATAATCCTTCGGTCGGATATTTTTCCACATACCGACCGTATTCGGTTTGTCCCACCCGAACAGCTTTACTTTCGCCGCATACAGCGGGTCTGCAGATACAGGATCCAACGTATACATTGACTGAATTGGATGCTTGGCACGCTCCGCCGCTTTCAGCGCTCCGCCTCCACCCATACTGAATCCCACAAGGCTCACAGTATCCTGTGGACGAAGAGAATCAATGAAGTTCACAGCAGTGTCGATCTCTCCATACGGAATCACCGCAGTATTCTTCGACGCTTTTGTGGGAACCGGACGCTTCTCTTCGCCGGCACCCGGCATATAAACGACATAGTGCTGCCCGGGTGTGTTAAGATCTTTTGAAACAGCAGGCAGCGCAGGCAACTGTCCTTTCCGTTTCTTCGTATACAGACCACCGGTATGTTCGAGAATGTTCTGTTTCAGCGCATATGTTCCCAATCCACCCAAACCAAGGGCACCTGCCCCAATCAATGTATTGCGCAACCGTCGCTTTTTACCGCTCAGCAGAAATCCGAGCAGTCCGCCAATACCCGCACCCACGCCTGCATGGGTCAACGCCTCTTTATGATTCCAGTTTTCCGGAACCGTCGTCACAATATCACGAATTACATCCTGTACTGTCCGCATTTCAACTCTCCGGTCGAAACAATTTTGTCACTTGATCCATCAGCTGTTGCTTCTCCTGTGCGCGGGCTGCCAGATACTGGTCGACAGACGTTGTCGGAGATGTAAACAGCTTTCCGAGCCAGGAGCGAT
>CALVHV010000152.1 GCA_944328845.1 uncultured Clostridia bacterium
CCACCAGATAGCACGCCGACTTAGCTCAGCTGGCTAGAGCGGTTGACTTGTAATCAGCAGGTCGTGGGTTCGATTCCCACAGTCGGCTCCATTATTTGATAAATTCCCGTCTACTCGACGTAAAGAGTTGGTAGTGCGCCTGACACCATAAACGGCGCAGCGTGCGGCGGTTTGACAGCGCAGTTTTCTGGTGGCTCACTAAAGCACTAACCATTGCCCTGTCGAGGTGGTGTTACAGCGCGGTAACACAAATACGAGAAAGGTACAGTCCTTACCTTATAAGCGATGGAAAGCATGGACGTTATCGAAGTCGTTTAGCTCAGTCGGTTAGAGCATTTCCTTTACACGGAAAGGGTCGCCGGTTCGAATCCGGCAGCGACTACCATCTTATGCCGGAGTGGCGGAATGGCAGACGCGTCAGACTCAAAATCTGATGCTCAATGAGCATATGGGTTCAAGTCCCATCTCCGGTACTATTATAAGCAAAACGAACAGGAACAAATCATGCTTTTTATTATCTTTTTTGTACTCATGGCAGCGCTCGTCATTATCGGAGATAAAGTAGACAAGTCTGCTAAAGCACAATGCATGCATTGTAAGAACGATGATTGCAGTTGGTGCGGCGAGACCGATATTTACTGATTGTATGACTGACTGAGTGAATGAATGAATGAATGAGATTGGAGCACACAATGCGGTTAGACGATGACTGGGAAAAGAGAGAAAGACTGAAAGAAGGGTTAGCGAAGATAACGAAAAAGGGAAAATATAAGGAAAAGCATAAGGGCGTCAGAATTCGTCCGGTTACTTAGACGATTAGCTGGTCCGTAGTTCAGTAGGCGCACAGAGCAAGTGCGTTTTTCTTTTTGAAAGGGAGTGACATGGCAGAAAAAACAACGATTGAACAGTGTTTACAGGAGATCGCAGCGATCGAAGAGCAGCACAAGCAACTCGATGTGCGTGCTGCAAAATTACGTGAACGAGTACAGGCTGCACTTCGGAAACGTATTGATAGGGCAATGACGTCTTTGATTGGTACCATGTGGCTGCAGTCATCTTATAACACGAGAGATGAATCTTCTTATACGCTATTCGGCAGAATCGATGGATATACGCAATTTATATGCGAAGACATGCGACTTCGATGTATTCGTCTTGCACTTATAAATTGTGTGTGCGTAAGATCTACGTTGAGAAGCTACTCAGTTACCAGTTACCCGATTCAAACACAAGACAGAACAGTGCGCATATCCGCAGATAAGGTACCTGCGTTTCAAGATATCATAAATCGATGGTCAGAGATGAGAGATGTTGACGGGTTATTTTCGGTCAGTACAATTATGCGGACAGATGAAGACCGTGAGTTGTGCCAAGTGATTGCTGCAAAGGCGCGATCCGTACTTGCAAATTCGGAACATCCGAATCGTGACTGGACCCGCTATGTTTGTGTCGATATTTTGAATCGGCCTGATTTGGTACCGGCTGATCTTGTGGTGAAACAGATTAAGGAGTTGTCGAATGGGGAAAATTGAACAGGTCGTCCAGGCGTTTCAAGATGCGTATCGACGTTGGAGCGCGGAGACAGGTGTTCGATTAACTGATTCACAGCAGTATTGGGTATTCGTGAAAAAGCTGGACCTGTATCACAGGACTGGCTTTTTTTGTTTCCATCAATATGAATTGAGGGAATCTGCGATTACTCCAAACCTGATGGTATGTACGCGCTGTCATACGGCGGTCGGATATCGATGCGATCAATCTCCAGATCATATTCATCACTGTTATCACAAGGGGAATATTATTCGTCTTTTGAACGGTGAATTCGTTGTTCCTGCGTTTAAACAGGTCGTTGGGCATTATGTATTTTGTCACAAAAACAATTCGCGCAGCGATCGTGGCTCGGTATCGTCACCCATTTCTAATTATCTCTCCACATATAGCGGCATAATTAGCGGACCAATATAGAATGATGTTAGTAGTCTGGCGTGAATTAAACAGTGTAATAGCATAGAAAGGACGTAAAAAATGAGATTGCTGAATTCGATGAGAGATACGATGATCGAGCGCATTATGCATAAAAAGTTCGACAGTATCAAGGAGGAGCAGTCACGCAGAGTGTTGGTAATCGCACGAGATATCGTGGATGAAAGCATAGTTAGCAGTGCATCGGAGAATTGGAATTTTACGGAGGAGCCGCTCGATGTCTGGAAACGGTTGCCGGAATCATGGTTTCCGGTATCGACTTCCGGAATCGCAGTGTCTTGTGTGGGTGATTCGCGGTTTTCGGCAGATGTGTTCGGGCCGGCAGGACGCGTTTATTTAGCGTGGTATCCGCACCCGATAAAGATGCCGGCACATATCTTTTATAACAACGTGTATACGAGAGATCTGAGTTATTCGACTGCACAGCGAATTATTCGTTATGCGAGGCTTCAAAGGTCCATTGAACAAGACGAACGAGACACACGGAATTTGCTGACAAAGGTTTTTCGATCGCATACGACGACCACTTCGCTGCTTCAGATGTATCCGGAGTTGCGGGCTTTTATACCGATCGATGAGAAGCGCAAGAAGCCGTTGTTGCCGGCACCGAAACCGGATCCGGCGTTAAAAGAGCTGTTGGAATCGTTGGTGCCAAATGCGTAAAATGATGCGAACATCAAAACGCACGGTGCGTGATCAGTATGCGCGATTGGTAGAGATTCCGATTAAAACCGGCATACCTTCGTTTGATGATCGCTGTCAGTCGCTGTTTACAGGCGAGGCTCGTGCGTCCACGCAATTCAGCGCTGTGATTCCATTGCGATCCGCAAAGCAATACTATTCAGATCCAGAGGGTGCGTATACCGCGCGTGTGTTGCGTCAATTTCGCGCATTTGATGTACCGGAAGACGTTTTGCAGCAATTGCAGGATTTTGTGGTAAAACAGCGAATCATTGTGCATTGTTTTTTCATGAAGGTGCATTATGATTTCAGACTGATTGGTGTACTTGCGTTTGATTTGATTACGGCAGACTGTTGTTTGACGTATGTCGGAGATCTGCGGGCGGAACTTCGGTATTCGGTCGTATTGGATCGTTGCCGAGCTGCCCTGCAACGTGCGATGCGAAAGACAGAATGGACAATGCCGACTGCTGATGGGAAGACGGAAGTGTCGATTTCGGTGTTTAAACGGTACGTGCGTTCTCTCGGATATGCGGTGTCTCGGTTGGATGATCCGGTGCCGACGTACTGGATTCACGAGCGGAATCGACAAACGTATTTGTTGACGGAACCGGCGGACCCATCGGATGTTTGTCGAATGCGCTTAGATCAATGGCTTCGTATGCATACGGTAAAACAACCTGTTTCAGTCGATGGAAAAGTTGTGTTTATTCCAATTCAAATTGTGTAAAGGATTTGAGCTTTATGTGTGAGAAATATGATGGATGTCCAGTTTGTTGCAGAGCTGCCGGCATCGAAAAAGTCGGAAAATCAGTGAACAGTCTATTGATATTTGCTGTTTTTGTTGTATCTTGAGTTTTGCAGCCGTACGGAGGGCGTTTGAACGTTGGACTTGTTCCAGCAATCTGATTGCATATGTTGTGTCGTGCGGCAGCAATAGATGCGGTAAGTCAGACCGTAGTTGTGCACAACGATGCCTGTGGAGCATTCATGCCATCTCGGTGGGTGTTTGGAAGCAGGAAGATTCGAAAGAATCAAGACGGAAGCATCGGCCAATGTGTGCGTTTGGTGTACGAGATATTCCGTGCATCCACGCACACGGCCACTTTACGGTGCGGCGTAGAGCAGCGGTAGCTCAGCAGGCCCATAACCTGCGCGTTGGTGGTTCGACTCCACCCGCCGCTACCATTTTGCCTATTAATACTATAGCTAGCTGATAATTATTGCTGCTGGTGATTGTCAGAATGTTGTAGTATTGGCTATCAGCAGCCATTTTTATAGAGTCAGTTC
>CALVHV010000153.1 GCA_944328845.1 uncultured Clostridia bacterium
AGATCTTCGGTTCAGCGACCCGGTGAGCAGTGAGGCGCTGACGGAGATCGAGGACCAGCTGGCAGAGTGCCTCGCTCAGCTGCAGGAGGCGGTATCGGCCCAAAAGACAGAACAGATCTTGTCCGTATGCCGGGAGGCGGAGCGGATTTTGACGGAGCGGAACCAGCTTTGTAAGTTGAGCAAGGCCAAATAGAATTGAGTTTACCTTTGCATCGTGGGCGAAAAAGCGAGCCAACACCCGTCCGGGTGCTGGCTCGCTTGTCTTATGCAGGCCCTGAAGGAGATTTTATTTTCCCGGCGCAGCGCGGACACCCCCGGCCTTTGCAGCGGGACCATACGATGGCCTGCCATTCGAAGCCGCAGCGTCTGCATTTCCACCATACTTTACGGCTGCTCCCAGTGGTCACGTTCTGAGGGGTCAGAGGCCTGTTTTTCTCCGGGTGCCACTCCTCGGCCAGAAGGGGAGCGTTTGACGTCAGATCGGTCTCCCCCGGAACGGCATATTTTCCAGCACAGTAGGGGCAGTTGTTGCCATGGACTCGGTTATATACAGTTGCCTGCCAGCTGTGTCCTTTCCCGCATAACCAATATACTTTTTTCTGGCTTCCGGCGAAGATTTCGGTTGGCTGAACAGAATTTTTATGGTAGTCCCATTCCTTCAGAAGCTCCGGATGGGTTGAGGCAAAGTCGTTATAACCTGGCAGAATCCGCTTGTTTCCGCAGTAGGGACAGCCGTTTCCCCGGACCCGGCTGGATATCGCGGCGCTCCAGGTATGCCCGGCGGAGCACTGCCACCACACTTTTTTATCAGAGTGAGGGAGGACGTCCTGGGGAGTGAGTTCTCCGTTACGGGAAAAACACCACTGCTGCGCGAGGTGTGGGTAGGTTCGCGCCAGCGATTTTTCCGGTGCGGTTACCTTTCCGATGCAGCGGGGGCAATTTCGATTCCGCATCCGGTTGGAAATGGCGGCCTGCCATTCAAAATCACAGGCGGAGCAGACCCACCACACATATTTGCCGCTGCCGGCGGAGTAGTGCTTGGGGGAGAGGTCTTTGTTCTTGCCGAAGTTCCACTCTTTTACCAGGTCTGGATGGGTGGTACACAGGTCGTTGATTCCCTCCGCCGCAGTATTTCCTGTGCAGACAGGGCAGCGAGTACCGCGGGTCCGGCTGGCAACAGGGGACTGCCACTCATATCCGCATTGTGTGCACTTCCACCACAGGCGTTTGTTGGAGCCGTACGGGATATATTCCGGTTTCAGGCTGCCGTTTTTCGTGGGATGCCACTGGGAGAGCAGCTCGGGACATTTCACGGCAATGCTGTTTTCCTTTGCCTCTGTGATGTATCCTTCCCAGATCTCGGTCTGATCCCGTTTTGTATCCACGGAGATGGCAGATGAACTGCCCAAGTACTGGGATACAAAATTCAGAACTTCGACAATCACATGGTCCAGCTGTCCCCTGTGACTCCAGAAGATGTGTTCTGTATCGGAGGGAGGAGTGATTCCGTCTTCCAAAACACGGATCAGGGTGATCCCCAATTCCTTCAATCGTTTGTTTTTTCGGGCGTCGATCTGCTCTTTTTTTCGGGAGCGGTGATAATAGGCCCCGTCATATTCGATGCCCAGTTTATAATCCGGAAAATAGAGATCAATTTCCAGATGTTTCTCCACCTGATAGCGATTATACACGGATGGACCTAATTTTCGCAGATAATACAGCAGCGCCTGTTCTGGAAAGGATGTGTTTCGCTCCTGGCTGCAGATGGGGCATCCACGTCCGCTGACTCTGGAGGAGACAATGGCGGGCCAGGTATGCCCCTTTTTACAGCGCCACCAGACCAGTTGGTTGGAACCAGGGGACACCTGCTCAGGGGTAAGTTCCCCATTTCGGTCCGGGTCCCATTCCGCAGAGAGCTCCGGATTTCGATTGGCCAGATCATTGTGCCCGGGGTAGACAATGTGGGCGGGGGCGCCGGTGGGAGACGGGTTCCGGCAGCGAACGGACACCTGGGTTTTCCACTCGCGGCCCATAGCATCTATCCACCAGGCGGCGTAAGTGGAACTGCAGGTGACATCCCGGGGGCTCAGCCCTCCGTTTTTCGTGGGATGCCACTGTGCAGCCAGATCGGGGCGATGCTCTGCCAGGGAGCCATCTCGGGCCACCAGCTTTTTCCGGAGAGAGGCGGTTTTCCGCGCCATTGCATCACAGGTGCACCCGGTTCCTCGGGTTCGATTTCGTACCTGACAGCTCCATCTCCGGCCGCATTTGTGGCAGGTCCAGACGACCACTTGGTGACTGCCGCTGGTAAGATCTTCCGGACGTATGCCGGAGTTGTTCAGCGGGTTCCAATCCAGCATCAGATCAGGAAATTCCGCCAAGGTTCTCTTTTTACGGTTGGACATTCAATCACCCGCAATGATAGAAATAGAAATCGGTATCTGGTTGGGTTAAGGAATATTTTATCCGCTATGTTAGTTGCTGTCTAGTCAGCTTACTTGAGAGAACTCCGATTTGATTGACAAAGGGGGAGGGCAGG
>CALVHV010000154.1 GCA_944328845.1 uncultured Clostridia bacterium
ATACTTCCCCGCCTCGGTGGGCGCGGCATCGGACGAATAGGAAACGTCCGTCCCTTCATACGCATACGTAAAGACAAGCGTATCCTCTCCGAAACGGCCCGTCACCGTGTTCAGGTCGATCACCGCCGCAACTGCGGTGCCGTCATAAGTGCGGTCGAGTGCATCCGTCATTTGGGCGCCGTCCAAGGAAATATTTCTCTTGACGATCTCAAAATTGCCGAAATACTCGTCGTCATCGCGCCACGACGACGAAGCCCAATCCTCGCCGTTTTCGCCGTTGATCGTATAGTTGTTTAAAACTCCCGCTTGTGCAGACAGACTCACGATGCGCGTGACATAACTTTCCACGGGCGTACCCGCTTTCGTCTTGTTTCCGTCAATGTCGTAGCCTTCTACCGTGACGGTTACGGTCTCGAAAAATTTGCCGCTCGTATATCCCCATGCAAACGTCGGCATATCTTCGCCATAGGTCACGTCATCATGATCGGATGCCTTGATCTCTACGGCGCACCGCGTGATCGAATACGCTTGTGCAATGTTGTTTTCGATGACCGTATAGTTCTTTGCATAGTCCTCGTCCGCAACGCCCGTTACGACGAAAGAATAGTTTTCTCCGACGTTTTTAAATTCTCCGCTCGACAAAGCAACGCTCAAAGATACAGGAGCGCCCGTCTTTGCCCCGTTCACGAAAGGCACAAACGTCGCCGTGACCGAGCCGCTCTGCGGCATGCCGTTGTACACAAAGGAGCACGCCTGCCCGTTTTGCCACGTCACATCCTCCGCCGTGATCTGATACTGCGCCACGGTGATTTCGTCACTGACCGCCTGGATGGGATTGTAGTTCTGGCTTTCGACGACAAACTCCGCGATATACGTATAGGTGCCCGCATTTTTGATCTCGCCGCCTTCCTCTACTCTGTACGTGACTTTAACTTCTATTCCGTCCGCGCCCGCCGTGATCTGCTCCGCATTTTTCAATACAGGGGCAAACACCGTATCGTTGTATACAAACGAAGTCTGATTGAACCCGCCGCCGCACACAGCGTTTACCCAGGAATAGGTTGCCCTGGAGATAGTAAATGTTGTGGACGCGCCCGAACCGATGTTGTAATTGTTTGCCTTTGTGGGATCGGTTATGGTAGCGACCACCGTATAATTGCCCGCATTGACGGGAAGTTCTTCCGTCGCCGCATCCTCTCCTTCTGTCGTGAGATAGTAGCGTATCGTAAAGGCGATCTCGATCTGCTGCCCTATCAGGGACGCCGTGTATTCTTTCCCCGTCCCGTCGTAAACGAGATAATCACCTCCGCTTTCTTTGGGCGCAAGAGAAATGGTGACGCTCGCTTTTTCGAGTACAAAGAGGGCACGTTCGGCACCGTATGCGCCTCCCTCCGCTTCCTGCCCGCAGAAAGTGATCGAATAGTTATTACTTTCCGCCTTGCCGTAGATATAATACCTGCCCGCATTCGGCGTGCCGCTGACGGGAGAAGCCCCCGCATCGTCTTCCGTAAGCACCGAAAGCGACCAGACTTTGCTTTCCGTATCTTTGCTGTAAAGCGCAGAACCCTCGCGAAGATGCGATTTAACCTGCGCTGCCATATCCTCGGCGGTCATGCCGTAAGTGCCGCTCTGGTAATCGATCTCGACCGTGATCGCAAGGCGTGTGACCGTGAGAACGCCGTCTTGTGTTTTGACAGTATAGTTTGTAAGATCAAACGCATTGGTGATGTGTACCCCGTATTTTCCTCCGACACCTGCGCCCGCCTGATAATTTACGGCGGAATAGGTAAAGGTAATGTCCGCAAGCACTTCCGCTTCCTTGCCGACGTCCTTTCCGACCAGCCCCGAAAGGACGGTAACGCCGTTTAAGCCTTCATGCCATTCGATAGCGCCCGCCTCCGTGCCGTAAACGACAGAAACATCATTCGCCTTCAGCGTGAGCTCGGCTTTGTCAATTGTAAACGTCACCGAACTGCTCTGCGGAATATGGTTGGGCGCACTGACCGTGTAGTTTACAGTGTATGTTCCCGCATCGGTAAGCGACGTCTTTTCCTCGCCTTCGACCGTAAACGTCCATTGAATGCTTTCCTTGTCGCGGTCTGCGACCGTGGCGGCGGACGCCTGTATGGAAGTGAGGATGTCATATTCCCCGCCTTTATAAGTAGCATTAAACTCTTTCACGGAGACATCTTTCAAGGCGGCGGGAGAGATGGTATAAACTTCTCCTTGCGCCTCTCTGTCTTCGAGGGCGTAGTTCTCCATGCCCGTACCCAACGTCACGACGACATAGTACGCGCCTGCATCGACGGGCTCCCCTTCAACAGGAGTTCCGCCCTGTTTATAATAGGCAGATACAAAGTTCAGTACGTCCTCTCCGATCCTTTGGGCGGAAACGGTCGGAACGATGGGTTCGCCCGTATAGGTGAGCTCCGCGGGGTTTTGGATATCTACGGTCAGCGTATAGGGTTTGACCGTGAATCCGCTGTACGCCGAATAGACGTCGCCTTCGAAACAAACGTCGGTTTCGAAACAATAGTTTTTATTGCCCAGCGTGACGGTCACGGTGTAGTCGCCCGCATTGACAGGCGTCCCGCTCCCCGAATAATCTGCCGATTCGGTACGGTACTGCAAAGAATAGCGAACCGACGTCTCTTCGTAAGCAAAACCCGTAAAGGATATCACGGCGTCTTCGACGGAGCCGTAGGTGTACTCCACTGTATCCCAGCTTGGCGTAAGGACCTTGGGTTGAATGGTAAATTCGACCGAACCGCTGCAGGTATCAAAGTTCGCACTCGTCGGAATCATGACAGTAAGGGTGTACTTGCCCGCATCTTTCGGCCAATAATTTCCGATTTCACTGTAAAGCTGATTTTCTACTTTGAAATCGTCATCGTCTTCGTTATCCGTCCTGCCCGTGATGGTAAACGTGACTTTACTTTCTACATCTGTGGGAGCGTTGAAAGAAACCTCTGCATGCGGATCGCCGTATTTCCACTCCTCACTGCTGCTTCCGCCGATCGTAAGATTCATATTTTCGTAGGGCGCTTTCGTAATGCGGTACCATACCCGCACCGCGGAAGTATCGCCTTCCTTTAAAAACTTGTCGGAAAGCGTGTCGCCGTCGACAATTGCACTGTAAAAGTCCCCGTTCCATGCGAAATTGGCAGGATCGACCAGCGTGAGCGTCGCCCAATAGGTGCCCACCGCCTCGGAATCTTCGTTATCGTAGGCGACCCGCCACGTCGCGCCGCGGTATTTTTCGCCGCCCGTTGTCGGGATCCCGGGGTTCCATGCAGAACCTGCTTGATAAACATTGGTGCGTTCAAAGGAAGGAATGGCAATCGCATATTTTTGAATGGTAAATTCGATCGTAGCCTCTGCGCGCGTATAGTTAGGCGTTTCGACAACGACAATGGTCACATAGTATTTCCCCGCGCCCGCCTCGGCAAGAGCTTCTCTTTCGATCGGCGTGCCGGAGCCTTCCGTGCCCTCATAATAGGTGACGACCGCCGCTCCTGTAATATCCGCCTTACCTACCGTCACGCGGTACGTCAGTTCGTGAGCTGTGAGCGGATCTTTGTAATACCACGCTTTTTGTCCCGCAAGGACGGGAGATTCGATCTCCGCCGTGCCCTGGATCGTGGAGCTGTTCTGCTCAATGGAAAATTTAAAATCAGAGTGCGCTACCAGCGTGTTCTCGCCCGCGGGAATGATGACGCGGAGAATATACGCCCCGACGTCGCTCTTTTCTGTCATCGTAAGAGGGTGAGAAAAATCCTCATCCGACGCCGCATAGTACTTATATTCCGCCGTAAGCGATGCGTTATCGAACTTCGCGCGCACGCCCAAATCAGCGGGATCGGTAGGCGTTTCGCCAAACTTCCAGTCCGCATACTCATTCCCGTCAAAAGATTCGCCCTCAGAATTCAGCACGGCGTTTTCCGCTTTCTCGATCGTCCAGGTGAGCGTAAAATCGGGCTGGCCTACATCCGGAGCCGCCGCGCCGCCGTCGCTCCATGTGAAATTGTTGTTCGTGATCGTAAACGTCAGGGTATATTTGTCCGCATTGGTCGCGCTGAAAGTGTTATTTTCGAAAGCCGCGCCATCCGAAGCGGCAACGTCCATATAGCCGCTTTGGTATCCGATGACCGTTTTTTTCTGCACGGTTTCGTCATACACGGTGTTTTCCGCATCTTCAAAAGCAGGCTTTTCCAGCGTTGCGCTCCGCAAAATGACAAGCCCGCCCGTCAGCGTATGGTCGGCCGTGTCGTCCGAGCCGTCGGCGCCCCAGCAATAGTTGCCGTTCAGCGAAAACGTGACGTCGTATTTGCCCGCATTTATTGCACCTTCGCTCGTCACCGTATAGGCGGAAGATTCGTACGAATAGGAATGCAGATCACCGCTGTAGGTTTGTGTCTGCACCGCGTCAGGTTTTGCTACGCCTTGCCGCTTGATCGTCCAGGTGGCAGAACAGTCGCGCGTGCCTTCGTTGTAGTCGCCCGTCCAGCGGTAATTGTCGTTCAGCGTAAACTTGACGGAATAGTCCCCCGCATCGGTAGCCTGCGTGGTGCCGCTGTGCGTGTAACCAGCATTTGTCGGCACTTTCGGAGATTTTTCGCTTCCGTCATAGACAAAGCTTTCCCAACCCGTGAGGACAGGAAAATCAACTTCTTTGCGGTCGATCGTAAAGGTTGCCCAATCGCTCTTCACTGGTTCGTAGTCGCCCGTGCCTGCCAAATCACCTTGTACGCGGTAATATCCCGCGGCAGGCGTACCCTCTCGCGGGTCGGCGCACTCGGCAAATTCTCCTTCCTGCGTTCCGAACTTGCGGTATTGCCAGGTATATACGATATCGCTCGTATTTCCGAATGTGAGAGTCGGAACCAGTGCAGACGCAGCCTCTCCATACGTCCAGCCGTCCATTGTAAGAGTAAGAGAGTTGGACGAAGGGTTGATCTCCCAGGCAATGCTGTAAACGGCTTCCCCTTCCGTCTGCTCTGTCCAGTAGTAGTTGTATTCTTGGTTCAGCGTAAAGGTCGCAGAATAGCTGCCCGCATTTGTCTTGGGCTCGTTTGAGGTAACGTATAAACTCTCATCGTCGTGATGTGTTATAACCAAACTATGAGGATATTTGTCATAGGAAAAGGAAGTCTCCTCAGCTGTGGGAACAGCGACGGCCTTGCGCAAGATCGTAAAAGAGACCTCGTCCTTTTCAGGCATCGTATAATCGTTGTAGTTTTTCATGCCCGTCAGGGATACGCCGACACTGTATGTACCGCCGTCCGCAGGCATGGAAGACCCCGCCGACCAGGAGCTTCCCTCATTCGGCGTGCCTTTATAGTTATAAACGGGCACAACAGCGCCGCCCTCTTCCGAGGCAGTATCCAACGCCACGCCCGAACTTTCCGACCCGACGCCGGATGCTTTCAGGTTTATTATTTCCGCGGCCGCTTCGCCATAGGTCCAACTGTTTTTGGACAATGCAAAAGTAACGCCCTGCAGATCGACTTTTGCGATGACCCACGTATAAGTGACGCTGACAATGATATCCGTCCCTGCCGCGTTTTGCTTTGTCTCTTCCTCTCCGATACCGCTCGAACGGAATTGGAAACCATCTTTAGCCGTAAATTTTACCTTATACGTCCCCGCATCCGTTGCAGTAAATGAAATCAACGAATCGGAAGGATTTGTGTCTTGTTCCGTAAGACCTTCGGGCGAGATCTCCATCTGAGACTTGTTGTAACGGGTAAAATCCCACGTCTGCAAAGAGGCGGAATAATCCGAACCATAACGATTCAGAGCGGTTTCAAACTGTGTCGGCAACGGGACGTCGATCGGTCTTTCGATAATGGGCGTTTTGGAGAGATCATAATTGATCGTAAACGTCTCTCCGCCTTCAACGTAATCTATATAGAGAACCGTATCGCCAAATTCTACATATTCATTGCTTTCACCGCCTTCCTGATAACGGATGGTAAATTCCGATGATAACATGATAACAATGTTTTCTGCGCACGGTCATTCACGTAATAAATGGTAATTTCAAATTCGTCGTTCGTCGCAGAACTGCCCGCCGTCAATGCACGCGGGCCCGAAACTTTGTATTCCTCAGGATTGTCAGGACGATTCCACTGCACATTGATCTCGATTTCGTCACTGGCTGTTTTGCCCTGATATGTAAACTCTACTATTACGGTTCGCTGATACACGCTCTCCGTCTCACCTATCTCGGGCAAAAGTGAATTTTTAAATTTGACCGCAAAATATTCGGCATAGTTCACCAAAGGCTCGGCTCTCTCTCCAAAATACACCAAACTTGCTGTTGTATTGATTTCTCTCGTAATGTCTTCTACGGATACAGTCGACCAAAAAATATCCTCGCTGTCATATAATTGGACAGCTAAATCCGTCGGCTGAGACGTTGCTGCAATCGCATTTACGGTAAACGTGCCGCTTGCCGTGCCGCCTTCTATGGTCGCCACAATGGTGTTTTCTCCGACAGCGATCTCGCCTCCACCCTGAACGGACAGCGTGTATTCGCTTGCGGAAAGCGTATCACTCCCGCCTGCATACTGCGCCGTTACGGTAAGATAAGGCTTTAAATTTTCGAGATCATGTCCTGAATATACCGTTTGCGGACCCAAATTGCCGGCATCGATGGTCAGCGAAGTATATTCTGTGGCCGGTTGCGTCATTTGCGCACGCGCGGAAAGCATGCCCGCGCACGCGAAGGAAAACCCCGCCGCGCAAACCAAAAACACCGCCATCAACATCGCGATCCAAACCTTTTTCCCTCTGCTCATAAAATGTACTCCCCCTTGTTTTGATCGTGAAAAAATCCCGTCACACAGAAACGGCTTTTTTGTGCATTTACAACGCCTTCCTTTGCACCGTTTCTGACTTTTGCGGTCTGTCCCGCACAACTTTTCCCTTTATTCCGCAAACCGCATCACCCGATACCGCCCGCAGATCTGTTGGTATCTATGCCAATATAATACTACGCTTTTAATTAAAAATCAATACCCTTTTTTTTTTTTTTTCTGAATTTGCACTTTTAAAACTGAAATTTTCTTGACGATTTTTCAGAAAAACTTTTTTAAACGCATCGTTTCTTTCAAAAAAAACAACAATACGACGTATTTCGACGAATAACGCAAAACTACGTCCTGTCCACCCGCAGAGGATGTAAAGCACCGCCGAGATGCCGAAAAATGTCGAAAAGGCGTAAACGGTGCAAAGAAAGCCGCGCAGAAAACAGAAAAAATGCGGCGGACGCCCCCTTGCAAATTGACAATCACAGAGACGATCTGCTACAATAAAAGCAAAGAAAACAAGGACAAAAGAAAATGGATTTTCATTCGATCTCCACAAAGTGCACGCGCACGGAGTTTGTGGGAACGGCAGTTTTGGACACGATAGGTCTCGTCATCAGCGGGGTAGACGATACCTTGCTGCACGCTATGAACATCGGGGAAAAATACCGCTGTCTGGGCGTGTACAGTTCCAGAACGGGCGCGGCGGGACAGCTGACGGCGCTGGACGAAGCAGTGAAAGCAACGAACACGGAAATATTGGACATCGAATTGCCGCGCGACACAAAGGGCTGGGGCGGTCACGGAAACTATGCGGTGATCGGCGGAGATACCCCTTCGGACGTACGCAAGGCGATCGGGATCGCGCTGTCGTTGACAGATAAATACGCGGGAGAACTGTACATCAGCAAAGCGGGACACCTGGAATTTACCTATTCCGCCAGTGCGGGAAAAGTCTTGCAAAAAGCTTTTTCGGCTCAGCCAAACCGCGCGTTCGGCTTTTTGGCAGGCTCCCCCGCCGCCATCGGACTGGTCATGGCCGACAACCCCATGAAGGCGGCGCAGGTGGAGATTGTACGCTACATGACCCCCGACAGAGGGACCAGCCATTCCAACGAAGTCATCCTCGCCTTTTCCGGAGACGCCGCCGCCGTCAAACAAGCGGTGCTCGCCGCACGGAAAACGGGACTGGAGCTCCTTATCTCCATGGGCAGCTATCCCGAAGTACCCGGGACCTCCTATCTGGAGTGAGCCCCCCTTCATCCGCACTTTCGGCGGGCGTAAGTTCTTCTTTTGTTGAAAAGAGGCATCCTCTGCAATAAGACAAAGTTTTTTGGGAAACAAAGCAACTTTTTTGCATGAAAAAGCCGCCGCCCGCTGAAAAACAGCGGGCGGCGGCTTTCCCGACTTGCGGACACGGCAAAAGGAAACAACAAGCGCACGGCCCACAAAACACAGACGCCGCCCGAAGATCGGACGGCGTCTTTATAATTTTCTTTAATCCAATTCGAAAACTTTGACGGGTTTTTCCTGTTTCATCTCCATGATCGGCTTCATGGATTCTTCCCATTCTGCCACGACGGGGCTTTCGTTCTGGTACCGAAGAGCATACTCCACGCCCTTTTCGCACTCGTAGTAGCCGAACAACTGATCTCCTTCCAGCCAGATGGTATAGTTGCAGATACCTGCCGCTTTCAGCTCGCGGACCATCTTCGGCCAGATCTCGTTGTGCCTGCGGATGTATTCCTCTCTCTTTCCCTCTCTGAGCACCGCTCTCCAAGTCATTTTTTCCATGTCGGACCTCCCAAAATTTTGCGGCGCAAGCCCTGCACGCACTGCGCCGCTCCTCTCGGCCGCGGCGCCCCGTTTTGCAAAGTTTGTTGCCCGTTATCTCTATCATATCACATCCGCGCGCGAAAGACAACAGGATAACGCACCTTTTTACGCGCGAAAAGCCCGCCCCCCTGTTTTCAGGGAGCGGGCTTCGCATAAGGAGGAAGGCGCTCAGCCCTGTTTGCGCTGTATCATCTGCCACAGGGCCTCAGCCGAATGAAAATTCGCGGGAACGATGTCCGCGGGGGAAAGCGTGATGTCGAAGGCGTCGCTGATCTCGGCGACGATCTCCATAATGTCCAAAGAATCGAGGATACCCCCGCCCACCAAATCGTTTTCCGTGGTAAAATCCACGTCCGGCCTGATCTCATTTAAGATCGCAAGAAGTTTTTCCATTGTTGATCTCTCCTTTTCGATTGATTTTACTTGTCTGTATAAAGTCGCGCAGAAGCGTGCGCTTCCCGCCCTCTTCCCTGTAAATACGCGGCAAATCGCGGCTGAGGAACAGCCCGATCCCCTCCGTCACCGAATAGGCGCCCGCCTTGTGGAAAACGAGCAGGTCGCCCGCGGAGACCCCGCCGAGAGGCAGATCTCTGACCAGGACGTCCGCCGTCGTGCAGAGCGCGCCGCAGACGGTTCGGTTTTCCTCTTTCGCCCCCTCGCGGAGGGGGTAACGGCTGACGAACGGCACCTTCATCGCCATCGTCTGCCCGTAATATTTCAGGTGATGGATGCCGCCGTCCACGATGCAAAAGGCGGCTCCGTCCGTATGTTTAAGATCGACCACGCGGGTATAATAGTCGCCGCATTCGGCGGCAATAAACCGCCCGATCTCCAATACCGTATGCAAAAACGGGGGTACGTATTGCAAAATTTCGGACAAAACTTCGAGAGCATTCTCTTCCGTGTCCTCCCCGACAAAATAGTCCACGCGCAGCCCGGGGCCGTATTCGATACGGTCGATGCTCGGCGCAAGTTCCTTTGCGCGCGTTGCAAATTCGCACAGGAGCTGCATTTCCCTTTTCATCGCTTCCGCGCGCTTTTGCGTGCCCGAATAATACTGGATGCCGACGACGGACAGAGGCAGTTCCTTTCCCCTCTGTAAAAATTCCAGAATGGTCTGCCCGTCCATGCCGAACTGGTTGCCCGAAGAGAGGCGCAGCAGCACGGGAAGGCGCAACCCTTCTTCCTCTGCCAGGCGGCTGAGAAGGGAGAGTTGGGAGGGAGATTCCGCCGTATACACCGCCCGCACGCCGCAGCGGCGCACCGCACGGCGGAAGTCCTGTTCCGCCTTATACACGCCGGAAAGGACGATCTTTTCGGCGGGGATATGCAAACTCTCGCAGATGTCATATTCCCCTGGGGAACACACTTCAAAGGCGTCCGCCTCTTCCGTCAGATCTTCCGCGAGAAAGGGATTGGCCTTGACGGCGTAACAGATTTTTGCCCTTCCGTCCACGGCGGCGCGGAGGCGGCGCATGGTCGCCCGCAGCTTATCGATATCAAACACATAGGCCGGCGTTACCGTTCCTTGCAGTTCCGTTTGCCTCATCAGAAGTACATCTCCTTTAATTTTTTTCTGTCGATCTTGCCGTTTTCGGTCAGTTCAAAGGCTTCCACCGCCACGCAGCGCTGGGGAACCATGTACGAAGGCAGGCGACCGCGCAGGAAAACGCGGACCTGTGCGGGATCCGCTTCCCCGCAGAAAAACGCCACGATCTTTTCGGCGGCGGCGTCGAAAAGACAGACGGCACGGCGGACGGACGGGAGCATGAGCATGGCGTTTTCGATCTCCGCAAGTTCGATGCGGTGCCCCTGGTATTTGATCTGAAAATCTTTCCGCCCGACAAAACATAAGTCCCCTGCCTCGTCGTAATAGGCGAGGTCGCCCGTCTTGTAGATCTGCTCAAAAAAGGCGGACTGCAAAGGATTCTGCACGAACGCGGCGGCACTCTCCTGCGGGGCGTTATAATAGCCGAGGGAAAGCGCCGTGCCTGCGACACAGATCTCGCCCGTAACGCGGGGCGCCGTGATCTCTTTTCCGTCCTCGCTCAGCAGAAACACCCGCTCGTTGGGGAAGGGCTTCCCGATGGGCAGCACCTCCTTTTCGTAAGCGCCCGCGGCAAGGATATGATAGGTGCAGTTGCAGGTGATCTCCGTAGGGCCGTACAGATTGACGAACATCGCTTTCGGGAAATATTCTTTCCAGACGTTCAGCTGCTTGACGGGCATCGCCTCGCCGCTGAAAAGGATCTTGTCGATACGGTCGGGCACCTTGTACTCGAACGCACGCAGAGTAGAGAGAATACACAGCGCAGACACCGCCCAGATGAGAGTGGTCACCTTTCTCTCGATGAGATGATCGATGAGCATGGACGGGAAGGAGAAGAGCTTTTTGGGCAGGATCTGCATGGTCGCGCCCGCTTTGAGGGTGGAATAGATATCCTTGACGGACACGTCGAAATCGAAAGGCGCCTGGTTGGCGATGACATCCTCCCGCCCGATGCCGAACAGGGGCACGAACTCCTCGATGAAGTCGATGACGGAGCGATGAGAGACGGCGATCCCCTTAGGCGTGCCTGTCGAACCGGAAGTAAACATCACGTACAGAGGGTTGGTGTCGATGTGGCGGTCGCGGATTCCCTGCAGCAACGCTTCGTCCGCCTCCCCTTCCGTTTCCCGATCGCAGACGATCTTGCCGGGCAGACCGCAGACCATCTCTTTCATGCTCTCCTGCACCCAGATCAACGGCTCGCCCAGCGCCGAAAGGATCTTTTGACGCCGCTCGGCGGGATGACGCGGGTTGAGCGGGACGTAGAAGCAACCCGCGTACACGCAGGCAAAGAAAGCGCACAGCGTGTGGATGTTCTTTTCTCCGAGAACGGCGACGGGCGTACGCGGCGGAACGAGGCGCGCAATGGACGTAGCCATCCCCCTGGCGCGGCGCACCAGTTCGGCATAGCCGACCGACTGCGTTTCGTCCGCAAACGCGATCTTATGCGGATCCCTGCGCGCGCTGTTTTCGAGATATTCCAAAACGTTTTTGACGCGGCTCATTTTTTGTCTCCTTTGATCTTTTTTTCATACCCCGCGAGATCCTCTTTCCAGAAGGCGTACCGCGTGTCCTCCCGCCTGTCAGGCAGGGAATATTTTTCTTTGAGATATTTTCCGACGTAACGGCTCACTTTTTTTGCGCCCGAATAGTTGAGGTGGTCCCCTTTGTCGCGCGAATCTGTCTTCCAGTCGAAGCCGAACTCTTCCGTACACTGGTTAAGGTCCACAAAATCCAGCCCGTGTTCCTGTGCATAGGCGTTAACGGCGTTGTAGCGGCTGTAATCCCACAACACGACGGAGGGAACTTCCAGCAGCATGAGGCGGATACCGCTTTTACTGCACATCGAGTATATCTTTTCCAGCGCCTTCATGTGTCTTTTCCCGATCTTGTAGACGTGGTCCGTCTTCTCCAGTTTTTTGTTGCCTGTATACGGTTTGACTGCTGTACTGTAAAAATACCCTTTCGTGACACTGCGCGCCCGTTTTTTACGCCCGCCGAAGCGGTTTTTCCAGTTTGCATGGTTGCGGAACACGGGAAACAGGTCATAAAATTGGTTTTCGATGGAATTGCGCGCGACTGTGACGTCCCTGTCGTAAAAGAGATGGTCCACCTCGAGCACGACCACCTGCGGAGATTGCTCGCGCAGGAGCGCCTTCAGCCACCGCGCCGATTCCCACGGCATCTGCAGGGGCTGGGAGCAGGCATAGGAGGTAAAACCGTATTCCTTATAAAGTTCCATCGGAGAAATGGCACTGTATACGCCGCTGTGCCCGAAAAACAGCACGTCCAGCGTATTATCAGGTTCGTCGAACACACGCAGCGATTCTTCCGTGCGCGTCTTTGCCTGCGCAATGGTGTCGCGCGGGCGGACGAGATATTCGGCGAAGTGCAGGATGGCGAGCAGCAACACCAAAAAAGCCAAGATCTTTGCAACGCGGCGCAATGCCAACGCTTTTTGTCCGTTCATACTCGTTCTCCTTTAAAAATTACCGTAAATGAAAGGCACCACCGCATACAGATCGCCGTATGCACCGAACAGCACGATGAACACAGTGACGGCGAGATAGGCGGCCCAGCGCACAGGCAGAACGGCTTCCCCTATCTTTGCGCGGATGTCCACGCCCCGCTCCCTGACAAAGCCCATCGCCAGCATGAGAGCCATGCCGAGGAGCGCGATGATCCACTCCTGCATATCCAGCCCAAGGGCGAACAGAGAACCGTGATAAGGGCGGAACACCGAGGTGAGGATGGTAAACGCGCCGGGCAGATCGTTGGCACCGAAAATGGTTTCGCCGATGAGGATGATCAGGATGGTCCGCACGTGGCGGAAGATACGCAGCGGGAGGTTTTTGTCCGCGTTCACGCCCAGTTTCGCATACATCTTTTTAAAGAGCGGTTCACACAGCATGCCCGCGGTGATGATGACGAAATAGTACATTCCGTACACGATGTACTTCCATTCGGGGCCGTGCCACAGTCCGTTACAAAGCCAGACCGCAAACAGCGCGACGATGGTGGGCAGCATCTTTGTAAAATGATTGCGGAATTTTTTCCTGAGCTTGCCCGCAGGGCGGGTGACGCGGGGCGAGAGCGCCACCGTGTAAAAGACGTACTCTTTCAACCATGCCCCGAGCGTAATGTGCCAGCGCTGCCAAAATTCCTGCGCGCTTTTTGCAAAGAAGGGCTGTCTGAAATTTTCAGGCAGGCGGATGCCGAACAGTTCTCCGCTGCCCAGCGCGATGTCGATGAATCCCGAAAAATCGGCATACAGCTGAACGGTGTAACAGATCATGAACAGCAGCGCGGCATATCCCGAAAACTGAGAAGGCGCGTCCGAAACGGTCTTGACCAGCAGGTACAGCCTGTCAGCCACCACCATCTTTTTGAACAGCCCCCACAGGATACGCTGTACCCCGAAGAGCATGCCGCGGTAATCGGCGTCGTGTCCTTCGAAGAGCTGCCCCGACGTCTGGTCGTAGCGGCAGATGGGCCCTTCCAGAATCTGCGGAAAAAAGCACAAAAACAGGCAGACTTTGGCAAAATTTTTCTCCGGCGCATATTTTTTGCGGTGGATATCCACCATGTACCCGATCGCCGTGAGGGTATAAAAAGAGATACCCAGCGGAAGCGCAATGCGCAGAACGGGCAGGCGGAACGTGACACCGGTCAGGGAGAGCAGAGAATTGAACATCCCCCCGAAAAAGTTGTAATATTTCAGGACGCCGAGAATGGCGAGATTGAACAGGATGGCAAGAACAATGGCGGTATAGTTTTTACGGGCACGCTTTTTAACTTCCTGTTCGTCCGCGCCTTCCTGCGGTGCACGGATGGCATACCTCGTTACCAGATACACGCTTACCGCCGTCGCCAGAAAGAACAGGAAAAGATATGTACTGATCACCACAGAAAAAGCAACGCTGAAGACCAGCAAGACGATCCAGCGCCCCCTTTTCGGAACCAGATAATACGCAGCCACCGACAAAGCGAGCACACCAAAGTAGATCAACATCACCGTGTTCATAATAGAAAAAACCGCCATCCTTTCGTGTTTCTACTTAAATAACACGCAAGGATGGCGGTTTGTCCACAAAATTCAAAAACTATAAATAATATCATCCAGAACGTAGGCAAGCAGGTCGAAATCGGCGGTGTGGATCTCCAGATAGTACTGATAAATGTCAAAGAAGAAATACACGTACGAGCACTCCTCTATTTCATCGACTTCGAGATACAGCATAAAGTCGTCCGCTTCGTACTCGTTTTCGATCTCCAGATACTTTTCCAGTTCTTCCAAAGTAAAGCCGTCGATCTCGATCAGCATATCGACCGTCACACCGTACGACTCAAATTGCAGATAGTACAAAATGATGTCGTCCGCATATTCTTCGTAATAAAGAGATTCCTCGCTGAATCCGAACTCCTCATACTTGAGGACGCTGTTTTCCTTGACAAAAGGGAGAAAATCCTTTTCCGTGTACACCTCGTCCTGCGTGACGTTGGAAAGCTGTGTGCGGTCGAACACGATGTTTGCCGCAGGATACAGCAGCTGCGTCAGAAAATAGACCGCCGCCAAAAGAAGAACGCAGCCGAGCACCGCCGCAAGGATCACGACCTCCCGCTTGCGAAGAGGTGAAATGCGGGGCGCGGAGCGCCCCGCCCCCGCCGCGGCGGGGGCGGGGGCGAGAGCGGCAGAAAGTTCGTACTCTTGCTCCCTTTCCTCCAACAGTCTGCGCGCGTTTTCGGCCACCCTCTCGTCCGGCATCTTGCCCGAGGAGAGACATTCGCGAAACAATTCATTTAATTTTTCGTCTTTATTTTTTCTCATACGGACCGACCTCTACTATATAAACAACCTTTTTCCCGTTTTTGTCCTCAAATTAACCCATTTTTTTCTTCATTTCTTCTTCCGCCTTGCCGATCTCCTTGGAAACGTAAGATTTCGACTTCCCGATCTCCCCTGCGATCTCGCGCACCGTCATATCCAAAAAGTATTTCATGTAGATCATCTCGCGGCGCTCGGGGGAAAGCCTGCCCATCAGCTGTTCCGCCAGGAGAACGGATTCCGACTTCGCCTCGAAACTGCATTCGGCTGCGCGGTCAAATTCGTCCAGGCTTTGCCAGCGCCTGCCGCGCACGCTGCGCACATAGTTGATCGCCGTGTTTCGGACGATGCGACACACCCATGCGTGACCGTTAGAGCCCGCGCGGTAACTGCCGATATTGCGGACGATCTTGACAAAGCTCTCCTGCACGATGTCCTCTGCCAGAAAGGTGTCGCACACCACGCCGTTTGCGACAAAGAGCATTGTCCTGCCCATCGATCCGTACAAAAGCTCGACGCCTGCTTCCTGCCCGCTCCGTATCTGTTCCAGAGCATATTCAATTCTCTCTCGCTTTTGTTGATCCATATCTCTCGTCTTTTGCCGTTTTCTTCCATTATACCATTTCCGCCGCTTTCTGTAAAGCATGCGGCGGCGGAAACAAGAACAAAACAGACGGGCAAAACTGACAGACGACGCAGGTACATTTCCAAATACCGCAAAATCTGCTTTTATAAAATCTTATCAAGAGTTGCTTATTGTTTGACAATTTATCAAATTTGGTTTTAATAACACACCTACATCCGCATAAGGAAAGAACCCCGATATAATTACTCGGGGTCCTTTCCTTAAAAAAATACTTTATAGCTTTTTACATATTTCTTTGCATATTTCTTCAAATGTTTCCTTGTCTCTTTGCTTATTGAAAAAACCATGCGTTTTTCCCTCAAACACATTTACATGGCAATTGATCCCTTTACTTTGCAATTTTTTTTGAAACTTATATATATCTGAAACGGGAACAAGAGTATCGCAATCGCCATGGAAAATTTCCATACCACATTTCTGCTCATAGCACTCCATCGGAGAAAACTGCTTTCTCTCGGCAAAGTTCAATTCTTTTTCAAATCCGCGCAGCGTAAAGAGATCCACCACAGGATTGAATAAAAATATATTTTGAACTTTTACACCTTTATTTCCCAGATACTTTGACAGAAGCAATGCCAACGTTCCCCCCGCACTTGCACCACATAAAAAAATTTGCTCATCCGATCGAAACGTTTTCTGATCACTTAAATATTCCCAAAAATTACAACAATCATCAAAGCTGTCTTTAGCCGTAGTATCGTGCTTGGAAGACACCCTGTATTCAGGAATAAAGCATCGAACTCCGCATTTTACAAACTCATCGGCAAAACAAGACAGTTGCTCGATACTCATTGACCTCCAGCCGCCTCCGCCAAATAAAAGCATATTTTTCCCCCTATAGTCGGACTCGGGATCATAAATGCGATACGCTAATTCGACATTGTGCGAAACGAACCTTTTTTCAAAAGATTTCATTTTATTCTCCTAAATTGAACCCGCCTACTGAATGTAGGCGGGTAATTACTATTAAGCTGTTTTTGTAATAACGATATTCCTCAACTGCACAGCACTATCCCTGTCTGCAAAAGCAGAGGTAGTAAATTGCAGCAGTGCATCAGCGGGCAATTCTTTGCTTACGCTAAGCGTCGCTTCCGTTGCCGCCCATACATTGAGTTTCGCATGATCACCTGCGCCCAAAGGTATATTGGGAGCCTTCACCGTCGCTGCATTGTTGGAAGCACTCGTTATCTGAACAACGCCGGGTCCGGGAGCCGACGCCGTACCGACATTTTTATATTCAAAAGTGATCGTATACGTACCCGTCTCGAACGTCATCCCGGTAAAATAGACTGCAAGCGCTCCCTGTCCAACGGATGTTTTTCTGATTTCGTAGATTTCCTCGCCTTCCTCTTCTATAACAGAAACCTCCGTTTTGGTATTTGCCGCACTCATCGCAACGCCGTTGTCCTGCAAAAACGTTACAGAGGCACCCGCTTCGGACAGGTCTGTTTCGGGCAGTGTTGCAGAAATATTTTCTATCCGCAAGTCTCTTACTTTAAATTGAACGCCCGCCCAATTTTGTCCGTCCCGCAAGCCGATCTGAACATAATACCCTTCCGAGTTTAAAAGCGTAACAACAAAATCAACGTGATAAGACCCGTCTTCGTTGACGATAACAGTATTGCTTCCTATTTTCATACTACGGGTCTGGGAGACATCCCCCGTCATAAACTGAACAAGCATTGTACCTGGATTGCTACCGTTTGCCTTTACGAAGCTGTAATCGAATGACAGCCTGTACTTTGCTCCGCCGCTCAGCACCGCGCTTGTCGCAATCCTTACGGGTGTAGCCCCCACACTGCCGAACGTAAAGACAAGGGAACCTTCTTCCACGCTGATCTGCGTATCCTCTTTCTGCGCCTGTGCGTCCGCAAAGTAAGCAAAATTGTTGTAATAGACATCCCCGTCCTGCGCAAGCTGTCGCGTACCCGATCCGCCGCAAGGCTCCTCGGAAACTGCCGAAAACACCGCGGACGTCCCGTTTACATTACTGACTTCCACACCTAAATACCAGCCCTTATAAGATTGGATAACAGGCAAAGTCTGTCCCGTCTGGTCTGCCAGATATATCTTCTGTCCGTCTGCGGCAAGATCTGTCACATACCAACGGTATTCAAATTCTGTTGTATCTCCTGTATACGTGTAGGAGGCCGTCGCGCTTGCATAATCGCTATCAAATACTACCTGCAAATCGTCTATACTTACGGACAATTCTCCGAATTTGGTTTGACAAACAGCAGAGTATTTTCCCCCGACCGAAGCAGCACTGTCATGAGGAATAACGACCACGCCGATGTAATACCCCGCATCCGCGCCCGTCATGGTATAAACGCTTTGCTCAGCGCCCTCTATTATGACGGGATTTTCCCCGTTGGGAGAAACCGAACGGAACCATTGGAATGTTGTGCCGCTTTCCGCATCCGACTCATAATCGAAATAATCATACTGCGCCGTGAGGGTATTCCCTTCCCCTGCTGTACCTTCTATGATTAGATCGCTGATGACGGGCGCCATATTGACACGTTCGATACGGATGTTTTTAATTTCGTAAGACGCTGCGTCATTGGTCGTTGCCGTCGTAAACAAAATGCGATAGTCTGCGGCATTTTTGCTTGCCAACTCGAAGGAATAATTCTTCCACTCCCCTTTGACTAAATCCGCCGCCCCGAGATCGTATTTGACCACTTCACTTGTCGTAAGGCTGTCCAACTGGAACTGGAACGGTCCGGCGACCGAGTCTGATGTTTTACACAAATCAAAGGAAATCCGATAACCGCAATTTTTTGCAAAGCGGATCCCGGTAATAATAGCCGCAATTGCCTGATTTGTATTCATATTATCCGCGGATACACAAAGCGTTCCTTCGGGAGAGACTTGTGTTGCCGTACGGGTATTTAACCCTACCGCCGCAAATTGTTTTTCGTTTGTAAGATCTACCGCTACAGAACTTCCCGCATCGGAAAGATCCCCTGCCGCCTGTGACGAAACATTTTCAAATTCTACGTTATCAAGATAATAATACGCACCTACAGCCCCGTTGTTTTGCTGTGCAATGCGGAAAGTATAGGACGTACCGCTTTCAAAAAAGGTGACCATTTCAAAATGATAAACCTTTCCTTCTTCATATCCTGTCGTATTGATTTTGACCTGTTTGTTGGTTGCCGCCCCGCCTCCAAAGAAATTTACATACAATACAGTCGGGAAATTTCCGAAAAGACGGTAATCGAAAGAAACTTTGTATTTCCCCGAAACATCGAACTGCATTCCGGAATATTCAACATGCGCCAACGACAGATTTTTCATCGTTACTTTGAGCGCACGTCCGCCCATCCCCCCGTCTTCGACAAAGGAAAGTTCGTGATTGACGGTAGGAGCTGAGATCTTGCTGAAATATTCGAACGTATCGCGGAAAATCGCGCCATCCTGACGCAGATCCGTGGGATCTTCCACAATCGGACTATCCAGCACGACCCGCTGCAGTTCACCCTGTTCTCCAGTTTGAGCAACCGCCATGACCTGCGCACCGATATACCAAGGCGCCATCTCCGATGTAACGGTCAGCTGTGTTCCCTCGATCCCTGTCCAGACAATTTCTTTACCTTCCGGATCGCGCGAAACAAACCACTCGATCTCTGTCTCGCCCTCTTCCGCGGAAGGATAGGCGTAATCATACTCCAGCGTAAGCCGCTGCCCGACCTCTTTTACACCCGCGATCTCAAGATTCTCCGCAACAGGGAGCGATGCCGTGCCATAACGTTCGTCGTGCGTATAAGAAGAAGTTATCCCCATTACACCGCGTTCGTTTACGGGACTTACTTCCACAGTAAAATAACTTCCGTCGTCCTGCGCCGTCGGGGTATAAGTCTTTTGGACAGCGCCCTCGATTTTGACCTTATCCGTTGTTACCGTAAGGCGTTTTGTTTTATACCATTGGTAAAGCGTTGCGCCCTCCTTCTCTTTGTCCAGATCAGAGAAAACATACTCTGCTTCCAAGACGCCGTCATGTTCGCTGATGGTAAGACCTTCGACCGTACTGGGATTATCAATTCGCTCTACCTTGATATTATCGAACACCGCCGAAACTGCCGTTGTTGAATTACAAACGATGGTAATAAAGTAATCGTTACCGGGCACATTGGTCTCAAAGGAGAACTCTTTTATGCCTTGCGATTCCGTGGCAGAAACACTTGCTTTGACATCCGGACTCAACTGCCCGCTTGCCATAAATTTTATGTCAAACGCGGCACTCGTCTGTGTAAGCGCCTTAAACTGACCGCTGACGCGGTATCTTCCTCCCTCCAGAAAGCGCATTCCTCTCAGATACACGCCATCCGCCGCCCCGTCATTGGCATAACCGTCGCTCACAATTTTCAGGGACGTACCCTCGATCGCTTCTTCCCCCTGCACCAAACTCATCGCCGCCCCCTTGTTCGGGTACTGGGGAAGCAATTTGAAAAGCGAATCGCTTTCAAAAGTTTCTGTGTATTCGTTTTCGCCTTCTTCCAACCCCAAAGGCGCAATGCGGGCTTCAAACGCAGCCAACTCTTCCGGGTCGAGCGTTGCATTCTGCAATCCCTCTCCCTGCGATACGCCGTCAAGGTCTGGATCGTCAAGCAAACCCTGAATAATATCGTCGATCGTCACTTCCGGCTCATCCGGATCCGTAGGATCGGTAATGGGCGGCTTATTGTCCGGATCGTCCGTGCCCGTATCGGGCGGCGGCGTTTTTGTTCCGCACGCCGCCATTCCCGCAACAGATAACACCATAAGGAGGAGTAACAAAACGTATAAAACTTTTCTTTTCATATAACACTTCCTCCTCAAACCAGTTTGATTTTAGACATCCCTGCAGGAATCTTTTTATTTTGTTCCACAGGATGCTTCACCGTTGCCGACTGAACCCGCAGGATATTTTTGACAGGATCTGCATCGACCACATTTATGACAAAAGAAAATTCGCTTCCGCCATCGATCAGAGCCTTGATATCGGGGATCGCCGCAAAGGAAATAAACCCTTCCGCCGTATATCCTGATCCGTCCGATTTAACAAGGAAAATAAACTGCATTTTAGTAACATCGTTGCGTAGTGCATAGAACTCCTCGCTCGTTCTCGCCTCTGCCACAAAACTTCCGCCGATATCGTTGCCGCCATACGTCGTGGGAAGCATATACAATTGCGCTGAAGAATCGTTTGAATCTTTGGAGAAACTCAGATCTTTAAGAGATTTCAGTTCGCTCGAGAGATAAATTTCCACGCAATCTCCCGTCCACGGGCTTGATTTTGCAAAGAACAATTCGTCATCCGTAACATCGATCGCCCAATACAGACCTTCCTCGGTATACGTCATCTTCATCAGATTGACTTTGAAATCATCGCTCTCCTTGACGATCTCATTCTGTTCGACATCAGAAACGCCTACGATTTCGAGATCCGTGCCTGTCTGAGCCCACTCGGAAAGATCTCCGTCCACTGAAATCTTTGCATCCGTTTTTTCCACCTCAAAACAAGGAGGCTGCTCCACCGCGCCTTCTCCGATGCCCAGATTCGTGTTACCCTCCACCGTAATCGAATCTTCTTCCACCACCGTAGGCGAAAGGCGGATGCTGGCATAGTCTTCGTTTACGCCGTCATTTTTAGCATAGTTTCCGCTTATCAGAAGATCCTTTACCGCAGAAAGATAGACAGAACAGTTGTTGGCATCCCCTTTCGGGTTGATGGCAACATTATAAATTAAATTGTCCGAAATCTCCGACTTCTGCGTGCTGCGCATATTGATTGCCGCACCCTGGCTGTTGGCAATAAAGTTATTGCGCACCGTGATGTTTTCAAAAGTATCTTCGTTCGGCTCGGCGCCGTTTGTCGCATACGCCATGATGCTGATATCGCCGGGAGCATTGCCCGTGACATTGTTTCCGACCATCTTGTTGTTTTCGATGACAACATTTTTCACCGGAAGCGATTCGATGGTATTGATAAACATTGTGAGAAGCGAAACCGACGAAGAGCCGATGGATGAGAAAGTATTGTTGCGAATAATGCTGTCGCGTGTTTGCACCAACAGTCCGCGATTACGCTTGTTTCTTACGATATTGTTTTCAAAGAGCAGTCGCGGAGTACGCGTGGCATTGGCAACCGACATCCCTGCAGCTACCTGCGAAGGGATCTCTTCCTCTACCGTTACGAGATGTTGATTCTGATCCACCTGATACTCTACCGCCTTTACGGTAAGCACGGCAACAAGCTCTAAAAGGCTGTCGTATACCTCAATGGTATCGCCTGCCTGAGGCGGATAATCGTAGTTCTTTTTATTGAGGGTCAATTGTTTTGCCGCCGCATTGACTGCCTTGACATTCATATAATGCCCGTGCACGTTCAATGCATCGTCGTGATTGTTCTCGATGATGCTGTTCGTGATTTTAAGATCCCCTGCGCAATCGATAAAATGCAGTCCGTCCGCACCGGTCGTCATCAGGCGATCGCTTCCCGGTTTGATCATGATATTGACGCGGTTGAAATACAGATCGTTACAAGTATAACCGCGTATGCCCATACTCGGAGAATTATACAGATTGATATTTTGAAAAATCAGATCATCGCACCGAAGAATATCAATGGCATCGTACCCGCGGGTATTATGCGAGAGCGCCACCAGCGTATTTGTGGGAGCGGCCGTGATGGAGGTCGCAAAGGTAATTTTCAGCATCTGGTTGCCCAGATATTCTACTTTTTCAAAGTCGTTGCTGGTGTTCTGCTTATATTTGAAGTTTCCGTTCGGACGCAAATTCCTTGTGATACGGTCATATTCCACATAAGCCTTGATCTCCGTATACTCGTCAACAGGATAATTGTCAAATACTTGCAGCAAAACCTCTTTTTTCTGTACGTCACAAGCAAGCACCTTTGCCGTAGAATTGGTAGGGCGCGCGTAATCGATACTGATACCTGTCAGGAAAAAGTTATCACAATCGACAACGTTCAGCACCTTGAACAACCCATGCAGCATCCATTCGGTTTCTTGTCCCTCTATGATAAGATCGTCGATATTTTTAATTACGATCGCAAAAAAAGGATCGATGCTGTTTTTCCCTTCCACAAAATCCAGCCTGCCGGCGGGCAGAACGATCTTTTTTACCCCCTCCAATTCGGCTGCAGCTGCAACGGCATCCTCAAACGCTTTGGTATCGTCTTTCTGATCGTCTGCAACAGCGCCGTACTCCGACAGATTTAAAACATGGTCGGCTTGAGGCTGTGTATACAGATTTTCCGTTTCAAATTTTTCTTTGTCTACGCCTACATTCGATGCGTCGCTCAACCCGTATTCGGGAAGCTCGTCTTCCGCAAAAGGCGTTGCCGACAATTGCTGCGCAACTGCGTCCAGCGTCATGGATACCGGAATGTATACCGAAAATATTCCCGCCGTCAAAGCACATGCAAGAACAAAACATAGCAACCGTTTTGATATATTCATCCCACCTCTCCTTCTTTATATATTCATGTAACGGTCGTACGCAGCCTGGTAAATATCAATCAGCTCATCGAGCCCGTATCCCTTCAATGCGTCGATGTGGCCTTGCCATCCGGATTCTATATCCCGCTTACCTGTAATAAATTCCATCTCGTATTGCTTAATATGATTGTTGATATCTGTTTCAATGATCGCCTTGCGGTCCGTTTCTTCTTCCGTAAATTTAAGGCCGTAAGGGAAACTTGTCAGATAAGGAATATATTTTTCCGTTTCCTGGTTTATTTTTCGGTTTGCGGCATCCGTTTCGTAACGCACCGTTTCATAAGAGCGATATCCGATAGCGCCTGCCCCCAGTCCTGCCGTAGGAGAAAGCGTGGCTCGGAACGTCTCTACGTTCGTAGTCCCTTCCGGCAAAATCATTCTCCAATTTGTCTTTGTATCGTCCGTATACTCCCAATGCTCGTTTTCCACACCGAAAGTTGCCAGCATTGCTGCCTCCTCCGTATAGAACCAGTCTATCAGGCGAACTATTTCGCGTTTATACGGGGTCGTCGATGTCATCATGGCAAACTGCGGAAGGAATCCGTTGAGTTCCAAATGCAGTTTTTGCGGCACTCCGTCCACAACGGGAGAGTAACTGCTTGTGATGGGAGACAAAGACGTATAGCTTGCATCCAGATCGTTACCGACGATGACAAATGCGCCCGCGCCCTGGAAAGCACCTAACAGCCCCTTGTTCCCGAACGCCTTGACGTCTGCCGTCGTAGCAGAATAACTGTTCTGATAAAGCAACCCTTCGTTATACAAATCGTTCATATACTTCAAAAACGCTTTATAATTTTCGGTTGCCGCAACATATACGATTTCGTCCGTACCAGGGAGCACGTCGATGGCGCTCGTGGTATAACCGAACGCGCTCAGAATAAAATTCTTGACATATCCGAGCCCGCCGCCTGCACCGATCAAAGGGATCGCCTGGCCGTTCAACGTAGAAATGTCTTTGAATTTGATGAGCATGTCTTTGAATTCTTCCACCGTCTGCGGTTCGTAACCCTCTCCGTATTCTGCCTCCATCCAATCTTTGTTGACGTACATTTTATATGTAAGATCTCGGGGAACGGTATTGATACTTGTAAAACTGTACATCAATCCATCGTCCAGTGTCGCCTGTTTTTCAATTCCCGGATATTTTTCCATCATTGCCATATAGTTAGGCGCATACTGTTCCAAAAGGTTCCCCCATTCGCCGTCATCATCGTTGAGAGGGGTGATCGCACCGAGTTTTGAGTATTTCATCTGCTCGTCCAACGTGTTGTTCCCGTAAAACAGATCGGGCCATTCATCCTTGTTGACCCATTGCAGACTGCGCAAATCTTTGTATGCACTGGAATCTGCTTCCCGAAATTCTATTTTTATATTTGTGATCTTTTCGATTTCCTGCCAAAGGCGCATCTCGTCCCAAGAGGGTTGTATCTGCGCTTTCGGATGGAACATTGTTATCGTAATCGGCTCTTTCACTATTTTAGGATTGGAAGTATCTGCTATAAAATTATCCGGATCATAATCCGCATAGCGATCTTTTCCGCATCCGATCAAGGTACTCAGGCACGCAAAAGCCATTACCAATGCCAACATAAAAGTTAATAACTTCTTCATCTTTTCCTCCTGATTGATTGTTTTATAAAACGATCGACAACTGCTTAACCTTTCAAGCTGCCTACGACCATTCCCTTTTCAAAAAATTTCTGCAAAAAAGGATATACCAATAAGATCGGCAACGTAGCGACAACGATCGTTGCATATTTCAGCGCTTCACTCATATACAGAAGTTCTTCCGCACCCGTAGAAGAACCGACGCCTCCCGCCATGATATTATCCATATCGTTTTGGATCAGCATCTTACGCAAGATGAGTTGCAGAGGGTGACGATCTTCCCCCACAAGATAGATCAGCGGTTTGAACCACATATTCCAATAGCCCACCGCCATAAACAAAATCTGGATGGCGAAAATAGGACGGCAAAGCGGCAAGATAATGCGAATGAAAATGCGAAACGCATCCGCGCCGTCCAACATCGCCGCTTCCTGCAAATCCCACGGAATTGCAGTAGACATGTATGTCCGCACTACTATGATGTTCCAAATCCCCATACAGCCCGGCAGTATAACTCCCCAAATCGTATTATACAGCCCCAGTGCCTGCACAACGATAAATGTAGGGATCAACCCGCCGTTTACATACATCGTAAAGACGTAGATAAACATAAAAACTCCGCGCCCTTTCAGATCTCGGCGCGAAAGCGGATACGCCGACAGAAAGATAAGACTGATGGAAATCAGCGTACCCAACACCGTGTAAATGATCGACCAAAGATAGGAAATACCTATGGAATCATTTTCCAATACGTATTGATAAATGTCTAAGGTAAAGTTTTTCGGCCAAAACAAAACATTTCCCAAGGCAACGTCTTTGGGCGAACTTAAAGAATTTGCCAATATGTAAATAAGCGGCAATAAAACACTGAGGCATCCAAGTGCAACGATGAAATAGACGAAACAATCAAAAATTTTATCGGAAACCGATCTTGCTTTTATCATACTTCACCTCACCACAAAGATTCTTGCCCAAGTTTTTTACTGATAAAATTTGCTCCGAACAACAAAATAAGGTTGATCACCGCATTGAACAAACTGATTGCCGTGCCAAAGCTGTAATCCCCCAGCCCGCTGCGCAGAGATACTTCGTAAACATACGTGGAAATGATGTTGGAAACCTCTAAGTTGCCCGGGGTTTGCATCAGAAAGGCTTTATCGAACCCGACGCTCATCACATTGCCCACCGCCATGATGAAAAGGATGACCGCTGTGGGGATGACGGCAGGAAGATTGATAGACCAGACTCTGCGCAGCCTTCCCGCACCATCGATCATTGCCGCTTCGTGCAGACACGGATCGACATTTGCCAGCGCTCCCACATAAATGATGGAATTCCATCCGCAATTCTGCCATAACCCGGAAAGCACAAACATCGGCACAAAGTAGTTTTTATTCTGCATATAGTCGATCGGCTCCGCGCCGAAAATTGCGCGTATATTATTGATGACCCCGTTGATCGGCGAAAAGAACGTAAACATGATACCGACCAATACCACCACAGAAATGAAGTGGGAGGCATACATGATCGTCTGCGCGGTGCGCTTTGCAACGCGGCTTCGCATTTCGTTTAATACAAGCGCAAAAATGATAGGAACAGGAAAGACTGCCAGCTGAAACAAACTGATGGACAAGGTATTTTTGATCAGTCTCCAAAACAACGGTGATTTTACAAATCTTTCAAACTGATACAGTCCCACCCACTCGCTTCCGAAAAAACCCTGCACCGGATTGAATTTTTGGAATGCCATCGAGATCCCGAAAATAGGAAGATATTCAAACAATACAAGGTAAACCAGCCCCGGCAAAAGCATAAGGTACAACTGATACTCGCGAAAACCTTTCAAAAACTTGCGGATCTGTTCTCTTTTAGTTTTCTTTTTACTTGTCTCGCCTCCCTTTACATCCGCTTCTGCCGCAGAAATTTTGTCCGTTTTTTCAGCTGAATTTTCTCGCATAGTTTCCTCCCTTTACTCTTGACGAAATATTTTAAGCATGTTATAATTTAACAAAAACAGGCATCGATATGAACACTTTAGAACTCCTTGACACCCCTTCCTCGGTAGACTTCAACCTGAAAGACCTCAAATACGTATGTATACAGGAACGCCCGCACTACGATATCCAAATCTTAAGTATCGGTCAGGAATACTGCACCGTAGAAAAACCGCGCCAAGGACCAAAAAGGACCAGATTCTTTTCTTTACATTACGTTGTAAGCGGCAAAGGCTATTTCACCAGCGGAAACAAAACATATAACGTCTCCAAAAACACATTCTTTCTGCAATGCCCCAACCAGACTTATTCTTATGTTCAGGACACAAACGACCCTTGGTGCTATTACTGGATCACTTTCAGCGGTTTACATTGCAAAGAACTTGTGGAGCGTTGTTTTCAGACAAACGAAGTGTTTGCATGCGACAGTAAAGATATCCAATCCATTTTTCAAAAAATGATCCGTATGAATATGCAGCCTTCTAAGCGCAGCAAGGATCTTTGCGCATTGTCTGCGCTGTACCGTATCCTGGAAATTATTTTGGATCTGCAACCCAAGAAAAAAACTCAGTCACAGCAGACCCAAACAGGAGAAAACCATGTAATAGCTGCCCTTGAGATCATCAACTCCGAATACAACCGTATGGATTTGAGCACTTCTCTTATCAGCGCACGCTTAAATATCCATCCGAACTACTTTTCTTCTGTTTTTCGCAAAAACATGAATATGCCGTTTACCAGATATCTTACAGTTTTCCGACTGAATATCGCCTGCAACCTCTTAAAACAGACCAATAAAACTATTGCAGAAATCGCAACCGAGATAGGCTTTTCCGATCCGCTTTATTTTTCGCGGCAATTCAAATCTTACTTTAAATTTTCGCCTCAAAATTATCGCAAGAAAGTCCATCTTTCAAATCAAGTATAACACGATTTATTTTTGCGTTCAATACAGAAAACAAACAAAAATATGGATAATTCTAATATCTGTTCTTTGTCATTTTTGTTGCATTGGCGGCGTTTTATAAAAAACGCCGCCAATATTTTTTTACAGACATTCCTATAACAACCGTGCGGTCGTTTTACTGTTTTCCCGTACGATTTTCCATAATTTATTTTTGTAAGGCGCCTTCAATTCAAACGCATCTGCAATCGGACAGCTTAAAACGGGCGTCTCGTTTTCAGGGTCAAATCCTCCAAACCCGCAATAACAGTCCAATAAAACATTCGCTGCAACAGCCGCAAAACAATGATTCAGGCTGCCGTGAGGGCTGTCGTGCTCCCATAAGGTACCCGTCCTTTTTGCCATCCGATAAAAATAATCTAAGCTCTCGGACAGCACAAGAGCCCGCTCTCCCTGCTGTAAGAGGTATAACATACGCAACGTATTGCCAACGATCGCATTTGCTTTGGCTACCTGCGGATAAGCGCCCGCCGCCCTTCTCGGGCCGAACTCTTCTTTCATCAGGCGATACAGTCTTTCATATTGCCGGGGATCCGCCGTTTTAAAATAAAACGCATAATACTGGCAGACTTCGGAAAGATGCCCCACAAGCACAAGCTCTCCCTTTCGGTTACGGATTGCATTATCTTCAAAATAAGTGCCGTTAAAGCTCATCCGACAGATCGCCTCTCGCAGCCGCTTTGCTTTTTCTATATACTGATTTTCGTGATACAGTTGCCCCGCCGCCTCCAAAGCGTGCGCATACAACATATTCGAAGGAAAATTAACGCCGATAATACGATCCCGATCGTTTGCCTTACTCCATTCAACAAATACCCATTTTTCAAGATCTTCCAGCAATCCGTATTCATTTTCAAACTTTTCAAAATAGTTTAAAACGCCTTTCACTTTACTGCGGCTTTGCTCAACCATGGTATAATTTTTGGAGCGGCTATAATATTCATACAACTCTTCTATGTACCAAAGCGACCAATTGGGAATAAAATTACCGTTTAAATGATCACCCGGATAACACATGGGAATCATTCCCTCAGGCAAATACGGTGATTGCGGTGCAAGCGCATAATTTTCAAGAAAAGACCTTTCTGCTTCGTTTTCCCCAAACAAGAAACTTTCCGCTTTGCCCGAAAAGTAACCATCGCACAGCCAACCCGCACGCTCACGCCCGGGACAGTCCATAAGAATATCAACGGCATTCTGAGCAAGCGTGTTTTGTGCCGCTTTCAGTACGGCAGCTATCTTTTTATCTTTACATTTCAGCTTCAGATCATAGATATGCGGGTTTTCGTAGGTGATCAGAGAAAATCCGGAGATATGCACACAGCCTCTGCGCACAACACACTTAAAATAACGGCCGACATACGGCTCCGACGTACGAAGCTGATATTTCCCCTTTTTCAACTCCCATTTGACGACATTTACACAGGTATTTCTGTTATAAACGATGTTTCTGTATTTTGTTTTTTCGAATTCCTGCCAATCGATCTCGTCAAACAAAACATAGAGTTCTGCATCCTCCAAAACCTCTGCCTGCAACCCGAAAAAGCCTGTCTGCGTATGAGAAAATTCATAAACGGTGTACCGCATCGAAGTGAGCAAGTTATTTGCCCGGTCGCGTTCGTAACCAAAACTTCCCACCGTATCGGACAGGATTTCCTCTACTTCCTGCAAAGGAAAAGCTTTAAAAGTTTCCGTCGGAAACATGGAGCGGAATCTCCAATTTTCGCGCGTCTCTTCCCTTACTTTACCGCCTTCACACAGCCTTCCTTTTTTTTCGATCATTCTCGGCAAAGGAACATGACGCGGCAGTTCACGATATCCTGAAACCTCCTCTGTTTCCCGAACGGGAAACAGATCGCCCCCCAGATAGAACTTCTGCCGATCCTCTTCCATTTTGTACATTTCCGTAAAAGGACGCTGAAAAGAATATCTCTGCGTTTTTCGGGGCATGTCCGTTAACTCGTAGCAAACAAAATCGTCTGTCTCTGCGACGATCTTTTCTTTAAGATACACCGTGGCACCGAAACAAGGAGCTTCGTCGTTGACATAATAACTGTTCACGTTATACCCGTTTACAAGCACGACAAGGCAACCCTTTTCTTCTTTTGGCAGAGGCACAATATCTTTTCTGATATATCCTTTTGCGGCGCGAGCCGGACCGCAGTGGAGCAGTTTTCCGTTCCAGTAAACAGAATAAGTATTTAACGCACAAAGTTCTATGCGATCCGCTTTGATCCCGACAATACGGAAAGCGAGCCGAACATTCATTTCTTTTGCGAAATTCTTTGCCCAGATTTTTTTCATAGGTCATTTCCTCGCAATGGTTATCCAATCCCCGTCAGACCGAATACGCAAAAGTCCGTTTTCCGCCTTACAGGGATGCGAACAACAACTTTCCCCTTCCGCATATACCAGCAGTTCGCCAGCCTCCATGGTAAGGACCTGCAATCCATTTTCCCCTTTACGGATCTCTTTTACAAAGGCGCCGCCGTTATAATACTCTGTCATCCCCAAAACAGAAAATCCGTCAGATAACGGAACGATCTGCAAAATATCGCTCTCGTAAGAATTCATGGTATACGGCATTGAAAAATCACACCCATACACCCCGATAAACCCTTTTCGGAACGAATAAATCGCGTATTTCCCTTCCCTGAGGCCCTCGATCCCCCTCAATTCGATTTTATCGGTAATTTGGCGCTGCGGATTGCAATTGAAAATTCCAAGCACAAACCCATAGCGGTTACGGTTGAATATTTTAAAAAGAATGTTATCTTCGGCATACCGATAAAAAAGACAATCTTCTGTCGGTTTTGCAGCCATAAGACACCGAGGCACCTTTCCGTCGGAAGTACAAAGCCGACGCAGAATATCAAACCTGATTTTTTCGGGAGAATCCGTACAATAGATCGGCCCGCCGCTGATCGCCCGCGACATGGCATGCATTTCACCCCCGTCACCGCCGCTCATAAACATATCCCAATCGCAGATCAGTACTTCATCCAGTAACAGGCTAACCATTGCATTGGTGGCGATGTGATATCCGTGAGAAGGATGCACGTCTGGGAAATAATCGGAAGAACTTCGCGTAACGCCCGAAAGCATTGTATTGTATAAAAAGTCATTGGACAACGACGAACAATTGATATGCTGATAATGAAAGTGTGTTGCGGAACTTGCTTCCAAGGCAGAAATCAGTTCCTGCATAAACCTGACCCTGCCGCCTTTACCTTCAGCAAAAAATTCGATCCAAGCCATAGCGTCCAATTTAGAACCCGTAACGCCGTTTTGCCGCAAATATGCATAGAAATCGAAATAAAAACGAAACAGATCCTCCCGAGGGAATGTTGTAGGCTCGTTTTTCAGACTCATGTTGATAAAATTGTTTCCGGCTGTAGCGGGATTGGCGCTTTCCGGTTCAGTTTTTATCCTTCGGATATGTTCGGGTATCCGATACATTTTATCTGTGAAAGAAAAATGCGGAAATTTTCCGTTTTTGTCGACTCCCCTCCAAAATCCGTTATATGTATGCCAACAAAATACCTCTATATTTTCATCCAACTTATGAAGATCATCGACAAATCCCTGCAAGCCGTGCGGAAATTTTGTTTTATCTTCTTCAAAGGAGGCAATTTTGTTTGCATTATATTCCTGCCATCCCGCATCCAAAAGGATATAGCCCGGAGTGATCCCCTGTCCTTGCCATTGCTTTACATACTCTACAAGCTTATCATGGTCAAATTTCAAACCGAAAGCATTATAAGTACAAAAACCTATTTTATTAACAAAATCCGGTACGGTTTTTTCTTTTTTCAACCGAAACGTCTTTAACTTTTTACAGATCTGAGAAAAACCGTCAGCAATGATGCGATACACGTTTTTACCTTCGATTTCGAAGCACACGGGCGTATCAGAAAACTCCAAACCGTCTTCCCCTGTTTCCATCAAGACATACAGGCCTTCCTTTGTCCCATAAAGAGAAGAGCGGCATGCGCTTGTTGCCAAGGCAAAATACACTGTATAAACATCCTGCTTTTTTGTAAGTAAAAATTGCGTTTCTTCGGGTATATCTTCAGATAAATTTGTAATTTTACAACTCATCCAGCAAGCGTTGTGACGGAAATATGCATTGTAAATATCTGCCTCTGTTTTTTTCAAAAACATTCGCTCACCATCGCGATGCCTTCCGGTTGCATAATAAAATTTACCTTTTTTTATTTGTGATCGCTCCATTTATTTACTCCTTTAAGCGTTGATAATTCGAGGCATAAATAATGGTTCTTTCTCCATTTCCGCTTCTATAAACTCATACAGCAATCGGCTCTTGATATGCTCGTACTGCGGATCGGAAAACCTGTTGTAATGTTCCTGAGGATCGGCCTCCAAATCGAACAATTCTCCCCTTGATTGATTTAAATATACCGAAATCTTATATTTGCCCTTAATAAAGGTACGTACATTTACCTTGCCCCTCTCATGATTGTGTTCACAAATGACCCAATCGCGAACGCTTTCGCCGGGATGAAGAAGCGCTTCCTTTTGCGATACACCTGCGACCCCGTCCGGAGCGGGAATTCCACAAAAATCCAAGACCGTCTGCATAAAATCCACTGTAGAAAACAACGCATCCGACTTACTTCCCGCGGGGATCTTGCCGTCCAGCCGCGCAACAAACGGAACTTTAATCAGATCGTCAAACATAAAAGGGCCTTTGGCGATCAGACCATGCTGTCCGTAATAATGTCCGTGATCTGTTGTAAATACGATCAAAGTATTTTCAGCAAGGCCGAGCTCCTCCAGCTTATCCAAAATCTTTCCTATATATTTATCCATCAGACTGACCATCCCGTAATAGACAGCGATCTGTTTCTTTAACATTTCCCTGTCACATAAATGTGAATGTACACCGTGCAGCCATTTACCGTACTGTGCTACATCAGGGTGCTGTTCTTGAGAAAGCCGATGAAAATCGCTGTTTCGTAAATGCTCATCTTCAAAAAGCCCCTCTACCTCCATATCGTCAGGATCATACATTGTATCCCAAGGAGAAGGGGCATAATAATCGGGATGCGGATCAAAAAAACTTGCCCATAAAAAGAAAGGCTTGTCTTCCTTTTTATATTTTTCCAGCATTGCATTTGTGCGCTCCGCGATCCATGCGTCGTAATGAAACTCTTCAGGAATATCCCAGTGCAATTTAGGCGACTCTTTTGTCATCGTTCCCGTAGGCTCGCGAAAATATTCTCTCCAATTTTTACAGCCTTTTTCTTCCAGCCAGATGGCATAGTGCTGCCCCACGTGCGCCTCATTGGTATGATTTCTTGCCAGCTCCACATGATCGAAACCATAAAACGGACCATGAAAATCTTTCCAAAAATCCAGATCCTGTAAAAGCGGGTACGCTTCCAAAGACGGATATTTTTCCGTACTCTTTAAAGGCTGAAAATGCGCCTTCCCGATCAATGCGGTTTCATACCCTGCCGCATGCAGATCTTCTCCCAAAGTATGCTCCGACTCCATGAGCTTTGTCCCAAGCGACCAAGCCCCATGCTGCGAAGGATATTTTCCTGTGATCCATGAAGCTCGTGTAGGCGTGCAGGTAGGATTAACGGTATAGGCGCGATTCATATACACTCCGCCATCGATCAGACGATCAATGTTCGGGGTTTTGATTTTCGGGTTAAACTTACCGATCGTTTCAAAGTGCTGTTGATCGCTTGTAATAAACAAAACATTCAGCTTTTTATTCATATTCGCCTGTTACCCCTTAAAACGGACGGTAAAATCTTTTACCCCCGACGACAGATCGAACTGTCTGATGCGCTTTGTCTCTCTCTCCTGATAGGGATAAGAAACCATTCCCGTTTCCGTTACCATACATTTTGTCTGTTCGTTTGCAAGCAGTACATCCCTCAATTCGTTACGCATTTTTATCAATACCGTTTGTTTGTCAACAGGCTCTTTTTCATCCGGATCTGCCTGCATATCGAACAACAATTCCCGTCCTCCATTCGACAAATAAATGTACTTATACCTTTCATTTCTTACCATACATTTAAAAAGCCGTGTTCCGGGTTCGCCGTAAATTCCGTATACGCTCTGTCTTGCCCTTTCAAACAAATTGACCCCGTCACGACATTCACGGACACCCGCAAGACTTGTTGCCATTGCAAATAAGTCTGTAAGACAAGCAAGCTCCCCTTTCGGTTTTTGCCTGATATTTTTTCCGCACCATACAATAAAGGGAATTTTTGCACTCTGATCAAAAAAACTTTCCTTCTGCCATGCATGATGATCGCCCATATGATCCCCATGATCCGCAAAAAAGAAAATTACCGTATTTTCTATATTCCCTCTGGCGCGAACGGAATCTAAAATTTCCCCAATGCAACTGTCGATATAGCTAATTTCTCCGTAATACCGTGCTTTTACCGACCTGGCCAAAAAAGGATTGATCTCGTCCGCCCAAATCAAGCGATTCATAAACGGGATCTGTTCATCGCTGAAATCGATCTCCTTGTTTGTGCTTACAGGATTTTCCATATCGTCAGGATCGTACATCCGGTTATAGGGAATGGGTGGTGCGCACGGCGGATGCGGCTGTATAAAAGACAAAAACCCGAAATACGGCCGTTTATCCTCCGAATTCAACTGTTCCTTTGCACGTTCTGTCAACCAACGTTCCGCGCAGCATTTTTCCGGAAGAGCCCTCGTCTGGGGCATATAGTACATATCCGTCCTTTCCCCCTGCAGCTGTTCTATATGGCTGTATTCGGGATATGATTCGTGAATATATTTTGCATAATCGTCCAGTTCATAACGTTGGTGCAAGTTATTCCACAATTCCTCGCTGCGCAGCTGTATATCAAACCCCAAATCCTCATCAAAAGGACTTGTATGAAATTTTCCGATGCCGAACGTACGATACCCCGCCTTCGACATTACGCTTGCCAAATATTCACCGCAACGCTCCTTTACTTTATTGGAGCGAACCAAATTAGAATAAATTCCGGTGTTACAGGGCATACAACCGCTCATTATAGAATACCTTGCCGGCACGCAAACAGGACAATTTGAATATGCCATATGGTACGACTTACCCTCTTGCACCAGCTTATCAAGATTCGGCGTCAGAATACGTTCGTTGCCATGTGCTGCTATAGCATCGTATCGAAACTGATCGCACATTATAAACAAAATATCCGGTTTTTCCATAGCATTACTCCTCCAGACTCGTAGAAATTATATCACAGTATATTTTTAAAATCCATACACAAAACAAACGCAAGTATGGACAATTCTAATCATCGGGCCAAATTTATGTTTTACCGCAAAATCTGCACAATGATAAGATAAAAAAGCCGACCCGCGTTTATACAAACTTGCGTCGGCTTTTTATTGAATGAATTATGCTTTTTTCAGAATCTCTTTCGTTATGCTCAAAAGCCCTTCCCCGCACTCCTCGAAAAACTTTTTATAGCTTTCGCAATAAAAATTGAGGGACGGTATCCCGCTTTCAAAAGGTTCACGGTATCTTCGGCATCCGCCGCGGCAGAGCATATACCATTTGCACTCTTTGCACTCTTTGGAAACGGGAAAGGATTCTTCCACAAACTTTTCAAACACTTCCGAATTTCGTATTTCCCGCAAAGAATTTTCGTTGACATTGCCCCCTTTGTATTGGTCCAATACATAGAAATCACACGGATACACGTCTCCGTTCCCTTCTACAACAAAATAGGCGGCGCAGCGGCCGTTCATGCCGCAATTCTCCGCAGGATATCCCGCAAGCAGCGAAAGATAATTGTCAAAATTGCGGACGCTTAAAAACTTCTTCTTTAAAAAACAAGAATAGAATTTATTGAATGAGGTAACAAGAAACTCCCCGTATCTCTTTGCCGAAAGAGACCACTCCCCCTTTTCCCCTTCCAACCCGTCCAGACAGGGAATAAACTGCAAATAAGTAAATCCGTTGTTGATGAAAAAATTCATCACCTTGTTGGCGTTTTTGGCGACCTCTTCCGTCACGACGCAGAGTATATTGTACTCCACCTTATGGCGGTTCAACAGCGTCACCGTCTGACGGATTCGGTTAAACGTACCCTGCCCCTGCGCGTCCCAGCGGAAAAGGTCGTGGATCTCTTTGGGACCGTCCAGCGAAAGGCCGATCAAAAAATGATTTTCCGCAAAAAATTTTGCCCACTCCTCATCGACGGCGTATCCGTTTGTCTGCAGAGAATTGTGGATCTGTACGCCCGTCTTTGCGTATTTTTTGCAAAAAGACATATGTCTGCGAAAAAAATCCAGCCCTGCAAGCGTAGGTTCTCCTCCTTGAAAGGCAAAAGAAACGCTCCCTTCCGTGTACTCCATGGCGCGACGCACCATATTTTCGTGCGTTTGTTCGTTCATGATCCCCGCATTGCGCACTTCTCTGTGCGAAGCGACATCCGCATAAAAACAGTATCGGCAACGCATATTGCAAGAGGACGAAGCAGGTTTTATCAACATACTGACAGGCGGCATAATTTTTCTCCTTTTGTACAGTATACAACAGTTTGGTTTCTCTTGCAAACCTTTTTACAGCAATAAATAAAATACTGCACCGAGCACGCCTGAACCCAGCATGACAAAAACAGGATTTATCTTATATTTCCTCAGTACAAACATTGCCGAAAAGAAAATAATTACGGACACGATATTCAATGCCGTCACATCCGTCGTAAAACCGCCTTCTCCCCAAAATGACAAAATAAGGATGCCTATCCCCGCCGAAGCATTGAGCGCCACACT
>CALVHV010000155.1 GCA_944328845.1 uncultured Clostridia bacterium
ATTGTTCGGCCATTGCGACTCCCAAAAATCAAAAAAGGACAATATTTCCTCATCGCGCACACGATGCTTATCCGTACCGCTGCTTGTGTTCCCCTCCTCCGTTACGGCTGCGATCTTTGGTTTTCCGTCGGGCATAAACCACAGATCTTTATATGCCCCGCGTTTATAGATTCCTGCACGTTCAAGCGCGCACCCCTCATTGCCGGAACCGTAATACAGGCGCGCGATCGCTTCATCACAGCAGGTATTCAGGTAAAACATAAATTTCGGTACATTCCAGCCTTGATCATGCATCTCCTGCATCAAAGGAAGAAGAACTTCGAGAACTTCCCAATATTCGCGCGCGTTCGTACAATCGAAACACAAAAAATCGATCCCTGCAAGACAGAGTAGCTCGAGATGCTTACGCAGGACCCAAGCATCCTCGCTGTTATAATATCCGTATAACGGTTTGCCCCAATGATGAAATGCTCCCACGGGACTTTTCGGATTTGCACCCGTATCCAATAGGGCATTCATATCATTTTTCTCCAATTCTGATACGTTATAAATTCCGGGCATTTGTTCCTTATGTTGGCCGTGCCACAAAAAGTAAAACATGCCAACATACCTATTTTTGCGATACCCGTTAATATACCCGAAACTCCGCCCGAAATCATCTGTCGCACTCAGCCTGTCGACGGTTTTCTGCCGCTCTTCTCGCAAAAGTTCCATCTCTTTTTCCACTTTCATCTTTTCTCTCCAAATCTTATATCAAATTTTTTTCTTATCTACGGGCACGTTACAGCTCCATATATTTTTCCAAAGCATCCATCAGGCGGGATATATTTTCTTCGGGAATACCGGGATACAAGCCGTAAGTAAACATCAGCCCTCCCGCCTTATCGCTCAGCATCCCGACTTCCTCCCGCACAAGTTCCTCCACCTCCGCCGGTGTACCGAAGCGAGTGACCTTCTGACGATCAATATCCAGATCGATGCATACTTTTCCCTTCAGGGTTTTCCGAATCCACTCGAGCCCGTTCACAAGATCCTGAACATTCAAAATATCGATGCCCAAATCGAGCAACCCGTCCGCAAGGGCGCAGATATCTCCGTCCGAATGCATATGTACGAGTGCCCCGCCTTTACGTACGTGCTCGGCAAGTCTTCGATAACACGGAAGAATATATTCTGCAAAATTTTCTGCGGAAAGCATCGGTCCCCTCTGCATCCCGAGATCTTCGGGGATCTGAAACACATCTGTCCCGATCTCCATATAGTGATCCACGATAAAAAGATTAAATTCGGTGAGACGATCTAAAAACGGCCGCAAATAAGGCTCATCGTCCATCATGTCAAAAATAAAATTGTCATAACCTCGAATATCGCACATCTGCAGAAAAGTATGCCCGTGCCGCAATCCTGCACAAACGAGCTCCCCTTTCGCACGGATCTTCCGCAGACGGGCTTTCTCCTCTTCCCAATCTATATTCGCAATGCCGGTAGTACGCCGCGGATCCGGAAAACGATACCCTCTCAGAGCGGAAAGATCTGCCAGCGGATGCTCCACAACGGTGCCGAGCAATCCGTCCGTCGTAGTCTCCCAGCCGCAGCCGAAAGCGTCGTAAGATACTTTGCCCGTCCTGCAAAAATCAGAAAGTTCAGGCACATACTTCCCTTTCGGCCGCACGAATCCGGGAAACAGACGCCTGTGTCTCTCCATTTCCCCGAATAAAAAATCCTGATCATATTCGAAATAACAAGCTGCATTAACAGCAAAAAAAACAGGTATACGCTCCGGGCCGCCGAATCGCGCCGCACGGATATAATTTTCTCTTTCCGTCATATTGCTCTTTCCCGAAATTTTTGCAAAATACAATTTTTTTACTCTGTGCGCAGTATCTTTTACACTCTTTCCGCCGCCCGCACCATTTTATCAAAAACGCCCTGCATATCATCGACCAACTTAAATTGTGTCCGGGCGCGATCGAGATTCTGATTCGGGCGCGTTGTCCTGAAATAGACGTCTCCTTCCAGATAATCTGTCAAAAATCGCATGCCGCATTCATACGTCATCAAAACTGCACCCACGGCAAGATCCTTGCGCTCCTCTGCAGTGATCGTATTTCCGACAGCGGACAAATATCCCCGCAAATACGTTTCATATAGATCAAAGCGAAAATTTACCTTGGAAAGGTCTTTTTCATCCTCCGGTGCAGAACTGCAACCGAAACGGATACTGTCGCCGAAATCATAGCACAGAGATCCCGGCATCACTGTATCGAGATCGATCACAGCCAGTGCTCTGCCCGTTGCATCGTCAATCATGACGTTATTCAGTTTTGTATCGTTATGCGAGACACGCAGAGGAATCGTTCCTGCTTCGATCTTGTCTACAAGTAACCCGCACAAATTTTTCCTTGCCTGCACCCACGCGATTTCCGCAGCAACGCTCTCTCTTCTGCCGAATGAATCCTTTTCGACCGCACGAAGAAAATTGGTATAACGAACTTTTGTATTATGAAAATCCGGCAAGATCTCATATAAAAGCTTTGCATCAAAACCGGCAAGCAAGTTGGCAAAATTCCCGAACGCTACAGCGCTTTCATAAAAGTCTCTCGGATTTCGTACGACCTGATAACTTGTGGCTTCTTCTATAAACACATACATGCGAAAAAAATCTCCACAATATTCCGCATAAGATCTTCCGTCCTTAGCGCGAACAAGCGTGAGACATTCCCGATTTACATCTCCGCCCCGCGCAAGAACACTTTTACGGCAATACTCTGTAACCAATTCTATGTTGTGCATCAGCTTCCCGATATCCGTAAACAGACGGTGATTGATCCTTTGCAGTATGTAATGGACTTCTCCTTTTTCCGTATGCATTGCGAGCTTGAACGTATCGTTGATGTGGCCTTCTCCATATCGTACGCAGGAAACATACTCTCCTTCTGCGGTAAACAACGAAACTATCTCTTTAAAGTCAAATTCTTCCTTCATAATTAATTCAGCACCCTGCATTCTTCATCTTTCTTTCCCGTTTCCCGCAAAATCTGCGGAATAAACCATTTCTTTACAGCAATCCCATAGTCTCATTCAAGCAAAACGGGCTTGCGCTGCATCCATTTGCCGCGCGTGAAATCGGGAACGGCTACCGGCATGCCGCCGTGCGCGATCGATTGTGCGGAAAGGGCAGATATACACATCCACGCGGCAGTATCATACACGTCGATGGGCATCTCTTTCCCTTCTTCAATGGCGGAAAAAAACTTATCGAACAAAAGAAAATCCATCCCCCCGTGACCGACATTTCTCTCTTTCTCAGTGATCTTTTTCCACATATCCGCTCTGTACGCATCATAATCGGAAACATTGTCCATATGTTTTTTCAGAGTCAGATGCGCGTCAAAAAATTCATGTTCGTTGACATCCTCTTCTAAAAAGATCATATTTGCTTCGCCGTTGCACAGGCCCTTTGTTCCCCGAACGATAAATTCTCGCGAGTAATAGCGCGGAAGTGTCGTATCCAATCTCAGCGAAATCGTCTCCCCTCCCTCGCAGGTTATGATTGTATTCACGATATCGCCCTGCGCAAACTTTTGCCCGATCAGGGATTTATCCAGATTTTTTTCCGAATAGGAAAACTCCTCCAAGCCTACCGCTTTCGATGCGACCGAAACAAGAGAAACCATCCTGTTTCCGCGGTTGATATTCAAAATGCGCGCAATCGGTCCGAGTTCGTGCGTGGGATAATTTTCGCAATTACGATGTATATAATTTTTCAGCCTGTAATGGCGGTTTACATTGCCTCCGAGCACCTCGTCGCGCAAGTCGTGTCCGTAAGCCCCATGGCAATGCACCACCGTACCGAGCTTGCCCGCCCGAACAAGATTTTCACAAAGCATCTCGAACTCACCGTAGCAGCAGTTCTCCATCATCATGATCGGCGTTCCCGTACGTTCATACGTTTCGACAAGTTCCCAGCATTCCTGCACATCATACACGCCGCCCACTTCGAGCGCTGTGATCTTTTTTGCCTCCATGCTCTCCAATGCCATGCGGATATGCTCATCCCAAGAAGCTGCAATAAATACGCAATCAACATTATCATCCGCCAACATGCCATGGTAATCCGCGTAAACGGCAGGTTCGTCACCGCCCAATTCCGTTATACGCTGCAAGGCCGCATCTCTTCTGTCTTCATATAAATCACTCAACGCTACGATTTCAGCCTTGCCTGTCGCCAAAATCGTTTCGATCAATGAATATCCGCGACAACCAAGCCCTATAATTCCCAATTTCACTTTTTGCATGACATACCCTCCTATATAACTGTAGTATCCTGCATTTCTTCTTTTGAGGACAGCTGCACGTCTTCAACGCTCTGCCGGAATTGATCGGATCTGGCGCATGCTTCCGTACTAGCGGTAAACAAAATACTTCGAATTTTTATTTATTATATCATTGCCGATTCTTTAAGAAAAGGGGCATTTTTTTTTAAATATAGGTGCTTTTTTACACACATCGCATAACCACGCTTTACTCAATAATTTTTTATTGTTCTGATCACAGATCTCGCTTCCCTGTTTTCGAATAAACTCCTTTACTGATTTTATGTTCAGCCCTTTACTTTTCTTGAAACAGTCTGCCTTAAATGCGATTGTACTCTGTTCCGTACAAAAAGAAAAAACCTAAATCGAACACTCTTTCCGAGATGTTCAATTTAGGTTCAAGGCGATGGAGATAAACGGTCACCTTCGCTCCCTTGCCCGAACAACATGCGGTTTTTCCTTCTCCGCTTTTTCGGCGCGCGTGGTTCTTGTCCGTCTCCGCCAATGAAGGGGGCTCCTTCGAAAATCGCTGTCAGGAATTACAAATTGAAAAACTCCTAACCCTCGACTTACCAAAAGTCGAGATTTCCCTTTGCCCGAGTAAAACAACTTGAATTTTGATTGTTATGCTGTGTATGTTTGCAGTTTAGTCAAGGCCACCCGTAAAACAGGTGGCCTTCGCAAGTCAATAAAAGCCCGAAAAGTCTGTACAACTTTTCGGGCTTTTATTTTTGCCGGGGCCGAATTGCGAGGTGTTTTGGCCATTCCGGCACACGGTATTGTTGTGCGTTAAAAAATTTATCCATGCACCTGCTTATCATTGGCGCATGCCCTGCAATGAGCGGATAAGAAATCTTTGCTGCCGAATCTGTTCCGTACTTGCAGGCTTCGGATGCTCTTACCCTTGCGCACTGCTTTGACACGGGAAGAGAAACTTGCTTCCTTTAATGACCTCGTCTCTGCCGATGCGCCCGCTCACAAAAGCACATAACTGACGCGGTGGAGCATTTTTGCGGGGTTTCTTTTCAGAAACCCCGCAAAATACCCGCCGATCAGACGTTTGATCACTTTCGTGATCAGCCTTCATACACAAAACCATCTTTTATCATCTGATCCACATTGCTGTTGTTCCACCATACGCCGGCGATACTGACCGTCGATTCGACAGTCTTTTCAGGATCGAGCGCAAATGCGGCCTGCTCTACGGCCTTGTAACCGATGTTGTAGGAATCCTGCGCAACGGAACCAACAAGTTTTGCATACTTTGCCCCGTTGTCCTTTGCCCAGTTGATCTGACTTGTGCCCGCATCAAAACCGCAGAACAGAAGATCTTTATACTGATTCGGATTGCTTGTGACCGCCGCATAGCATTCTTTGACGACGCCTTCGTTGGACATAAAAATCGCTTTGCACCCTTTTGTCTGCAGTGCATCCAACCCCGACTTATATGCGCCCGCGGTATTGTCTTTTATTTCTTTTTCGATCTTGAGATAAGAATCCAGCCCGTCTTTTTTTGCCGCAGCCTTTAAAGCCTCCTCAAACCCGCCGGCACGGTCGATACCCGTTTGGGATTTATCGTGCTGGATAACGCCGACCTTATATTCCGCTTTCTTTTCCAGTTCAGCCTTGACGACGGCCTTGTAAAACTCGTCCGCAGCCAGTTTTGCAGCCAGTTGGTTGGAAGTGGCAACGCTGGAAACAACAGGGCTGGGATCGGGAATTTCTGCCTTATCGAAAATGCCGCTGTCAAATTCCACAACGGGCATATTCTTTTCTTTTGCCCTCTTCAGATAGTCGCCGAATCCCTGACCGATGGTAGCGATGACCAGAGCCTTCGTGTTGCTGTCGGAAACCGCTGCCGAAACAAGACGCTTTTGTTCGGGGATGCTGTTGGGAGTTTCGTCTTTCGGGCCACGGAAAACAATGCTGTAACCGTACTTTTCGCCAGCTGCTTTCGCGCCTCTCTCTACCGATTTCCAGAACGCATGCGTCTGTCCCTTTGCCATGACCTGGATCGTGGGCTTATCGCTTTCTTCATTTTTTTTACAAGCCGTAAGGCCCAGTCCGATGGATGCGGTCATCGCCAAAGCGAGGACTGCGCAAAGAATTTTGTGAAACTTTCTCATGTCTTTCCTCCTGACAGAAGATAAATTTTTTAGCGTTCATAAACGCTGTTTGCCTGTTTATCGGCAGAGCGGCAAAGCGCGCCGCTCTGCTCTTTATACCGATTATTTGTTATGTCTTGCCCTTTCTGCTCTTTCTGCCCTTTCGGCAGCTCTTGTCTCTTTTTCGGCTTCTTTTGCCAAACGCCTGCTTTCCTTCATTTTTCTGAGCGCTTCCGCATCGGCGGCTTTACACTTTACATACTCTTCTTCAAAGACTTTTTTCAGCTCTGCGATCTGCGCATCGATCGCCGCGCTCTGCGCGAGACGTTCTTCCTGAAGAAGTCTTTTGTCCGAAAGCACATAATCCTTTTTGACCCGAAGCTCTTCGGATACCTCGCGAAACCTTGCCTTGCATTTTACCGCCGAATCGTTGACTTTGACCTTATTGGACGCCTTGGTTTTGAGGATATCCATAAACACTGCCAGGACGACGATGATACCGGTAACGGCATATGTAATATAAGTAGACTCCACAGGGACCTGGAAAGTAGCGAGGGCAATATTCAGCCCGTTGCGCAGCACGACCAGAAGGATGGCGCCGATCAGCGAACCGAAGACGGAAGCCACGCCGCCCGTAGAGCTTGTGCCGCCGATATAGACGCCTGCAATGGCATCCAATTCCATGCCGTTGCCGCCCGCAGATGTGACGGTAAGGTTTGCCGCCGCCCAGAAGATCGCCGCAAATCCCGCAAGCAGACCGCTGATCACGTAGGCAATGATCTTGTAATTATCGACGCGGATACCGGAAAGACGGGTTGCCTCTTCGTTACTGCCTATAGAGAGAATGTATCTCCCGATCTTGCACTTATACATCAGATACATGCAGATAAACAACAACACGATGACCCACACAAGGCCGATCGGGAAATCGTTGAAGTTGGAAAAAGCGCTTTGGAACCAGGTTCCCGACGGGAAGAAAATATTCGGTTCCTTTGCGATGATAGCGGAAATACCGCGGGAAAACATCATTGTGCCAAGCGTTGCGATGAACGGGGGCAATTTGAGCTTTGCAACCAGAAATCCGTTGAGCAGTCCGAACAGTCCGCCGACAATGACCATGGCGATACAGGCAAGCCAGAGAGGCATCCCTTCCGTATAAAACTTTCCTGCGATGACTGCAGAGGCGATACAGACCGTTCCGATGGACAGATCGATCCCGCCTGTTGCGATGACAAAGGTGACGCCCAGGCCAAGGATGGCATAAGGAGCGAGCTCCTGTACCATTGTGAGAATGTTCAGTCCGTCCGCAAAGCTGGGATTGATGACCGTAAAAAGCAGAAACAGCACCACCGCCGACAGCATGATGATCAGGTTCTGTTTCCCGTTCGTTTTGAGATTGTTGACCGTTTTCGAACCAAACTGGCGCATCCTGCCGCGAAGATTGAGCGCAACGGCAAATTCGTTGGCTTTCTTTGTATCAGACCGCTGTACCATAATTTATTTCCTCCCTTTTCGTGGATAACTGCATGATTTTTTCCTGATTTGCTTCGGATATATCCAACTCGCCCGTCTTCCGCCCCTCGCACATGACAAGCACACGATCGGACAGTCGAAGCACCTCTACCAATTCAGAGGAAATAACGATGATGGATTTGCCCTGCGCCGCAAGCCCGTTGATCAACGTATAAATTTCACTTTTCGCTCCCACGTCGATGCCGCGCGTCGGCTCGTCAAAGATGAGTATGTCGCTGTTTTTGATCAGCCAGCGGGCGATGATGACCTTTTGCTGATTTCCGCCGGACAGATTTTTAAGAAGCTGGTCCATCGACGGCGTTTTTGTCCGCAGCATGTTGTTATATTCGCGCGCTTCATCCTTGATCTTGCCGTCGCTGATAAATCCGAAACGGATATAACGGTCGAGAGAGGCGATCGCGGTATTTTCCGCAACAGACTTGATGAGCATCAGCCCGTAGCGCTTACGATCTTCCGACAGATACCCCAGCCCGTGAGCGACCGCGTCGGCAGGCGTTTTGATATTGACGCGCTTGCCCTTGATATAGATCTCACCGCTGTCAAAAGGGTCTGCCCCGAATATGGCACGGGCGACTTCCGTTCTTCCTGCGCCCATCAGCCCGGAAAAGCCGAGGATCTCGCCCCGATGCAGTTTGAAACTGACATCTTTGATGGTATTGCCGCTTGTAAGGTTCTTTACTTCGAGAACGACTTCCGCATCCTTGGGCACATTGCTCTTCTGTTTGGGATCTTCGTACACGACCCGCCCGATCATCATCTGAATGATTTCGTCTTTGGTGACTTTATCGGTATCCACTGTATCCACATACTCTCCGTCGCGCATGACGGTGACCCTGTCGGAAATACGTTTGATCTCGTCCATGCGGTGGGAAATATAGATCATGCCGATGCCCTTTGCTTTCAGATCTGCCATGATCTTGAACAACTCTTCGATCTCCGTCTGTGTAAGCGCCGCCGTAGGCTCGTCCAGGATCAGCAGCTTTGTATTATGCGAAACGGCTTTTGCAATTTCAACCATCTGCTGTTTGCCGACGGTCAGAGTGCCGAGCTTGACGGTAGGATCGATATTGATGCCGATGTACTTGAACAGCTCGCGCGTTTTTTTGATCATCGCGCCGTCGTTGATCCAGGCTTTGGCAACCATGCTTTCTCTGCCGATGTAAATGTTCTGCGCCACGGTAAGATGATTCATCATGTTCAGTTCCTGGTGGATCATCCCGATACCGAGCTCCTGCGCCTCACGTATGTTGCGAACGGAATAAGGCCGCCCCTCATAAGTGATCGTCCCTCCGTCCGGCTGATGGATGCCCGTAAGCACTTTCATCAACGTGGATTTCCCCGCTCCGTTTTCACCGACCAACGCAACCACTTCTCCCCTTTTCAGGTTCAGGTTTACACCTTTCAAAGCATGTACGCCCAGGAAACGCTTGTCGATGTCCTTCATTTGCAGAAGATATTCTTGTTCCATCGCTTCCACCTCGCTTCGTTCTGGACCTATCATACCACAGGCAAAGACAGACTTCAACATTCAAACTTGCCCAAATTCGCCCGCAAAAAAGTATGTTGTTTTCAAAAAAATTTATATTTTAACAATTTCGGCGAAAAATTTTTTAATTATTTTTATAATAATATAGAAATTTGGTTTTTTTTGTATTATAATGGATCCATGAAAAACGACATTCATCGCAAAGACAGCGACATACGGCAGCATCTTACATTTCACAAAAACAGCACTCAGCCATTAAAACCTAAAATTTTATACGTAGGCGAACTCAAGCGCACCAAAACGTGGAAAGAGCAACAGCACGAACACGATTTTTTGGAGATCCTGTTTGTACGCAGCGGCGAAGGTTCTGTTTTTATTGACGAGAAAACCATTCCTATCCGTACAGGCGACCTGCTTGTCTTCAACCCGCATCTGCCGCACTACGAGGCGGGAAAAGAGCTTTCTTTCTACTTTTTCGGCGTAAGCAATATCAAATTGGAAAATCTGCAGAACAATTATCTGCTCACGGAGGACGCCTGTCCTGTTATCCACACAGAAAACGACGCCGAACTCTTTGAGTTGCTTTTTTCGCACCTTATTGACGAAGCAAACCGAAAGCTGTATTTCTACGACGAAATCTCCAGCAGCATCGTAAAGATCCTCCTTGCGCATATCCTGCGGATCCTCGCCTACGACAACGAAAGTTACTTTAAAACAAACGAATCCTACAAACAGGCGAAAGATTTTATCGATAACAACTTTACAAACATCAAGAGCGTCGACGACGTATGCCGCCATATGTACATCAGCCGCTTTTACCTGACCCATCTGTTCAAAGAATACAGCGGAATTTCACCTCTGAAATATATCCTGATCAAAAGAATGGAGCAAGCCAAAAAACTCCTTGTCGAAACAGATCTGTCCGTCAGCGAAATTGCCCTGCTTTCCGGATACGCTGAAGTGAATTCCTTCATCAAAACTTTCAAAAACATTGAATCGACCACCCCTGCCGCCTATCGCTCCGCACACAAAGAAAAAGCCAACCGAACGAGCGACGGCCCCCACGCAGACGGCAACGCGGCCGCGGAACAAAAAAAACGATAAGCCTTGACAGTCGCTTTGTTTATAGATCCGATATACAGGCAAAAAAGAAAAGGGACGTTGTGCAATTTTTTGCACAACGTCCCTTTCGTTTTGTGACAAAACTGTCTTTTAATTCCGCCCCATCCATTACAATTACACGGACAAAGAAGATCCCGAGGACAACTGTCCTCGGGATCTTCTTTACCGTTCGGGTTCGGATAGGCGCATCATAGTAGAGATAAACGGTCACCGCCGAAACCCCTTAGGGGTCCCCTCGGCGGAGCGGCAGGCTACACCCTTGCCCGAACGACGCGCGGTTTTCGCCCTCTCTTCTTTTTCTCGCTTTTTCGGCGCGCGTGGTTCTCGTCCGTCTCCGCCACGCAAAAAGGCACCCCCAAATTGGGTGCCTTTGCGTGGTGGACAGAAATCATACAAATCCGAACCCCCTATTCCGATTTTCGGAAAAATGGTTCTGCGCTGTCGTTGATTTGCCCGAAAAACTATAAACGCGCTTATTCTTCGTCGATTTCTTCGTAGTAATAGGAATAATCGATTCCCTTCATGAAAATCTCTCTGTCATCAATCTCGGTTGTCAAAGCGTTCTTTATGAGAGAAAAGATATCTCTCCCGTCTACGGGGCTCTTTTTCATTGCCGCAAGATAATCCCTCTTATTGATCTTGCTCCAATCGGTACACTTGCCGAGATTCTTTTTCAGGATCAGATCCAGCCAGATCCGCGTGCTTCTGCCGTTCCCCTCCCGAAAAGGATG
>CALVHV010000156.1 GCA_944328845.1 uncultured Clostridia bacterium
ATTTTCCGGTACTGTATCGCCATCATTGTCATCAGGAGCGATTTCGTTTTATCGACGCTGTACGACCTGCGAATTCCGGTATCGACATAAGTCACCATATTCGCAGTCGGTTTGTACGAATAACTGATCGGATAGACCCGTGTCGCCCACTCCGAATGGCTGCCGATCAGAAGCGCTTCCCGCATCCAGCCGGCCCCGGTAAAGTCATGTGCAATCAAATCTGCTCGCACCTGTTGAGCGACCTGTACAACGGTGTCAGACTCAATTTTTGGATGTGTTCCCTGCGGAAGCCGCTTCATATATAAAACATCGGTCTGACCGGAGTAAAATCGACGTCCCAGCACCGCGATCACTGTCGTACTGGTGCCGTTTCCGCCGCCGGTCCAGTCCACACCAACGACGATCATATCATAATTTTCCCGCTCCTGTATAGCGGTCTCCAGTGTATTCGGCAATTGATTCCGCGCATCCAACAGATCTTTCAATGTCAGAATACGAGTCGCGGTATCATCCGGAACACCGAGCACTTCATTCAGGAACACGGTTTTATTCAATTCCCGACGCTTTCGCATCACGTCCCGCCACTTGTCTTCCCGCTCACAGTGAAACGGGAAGACAATCTGCGGAATATGATATCCTACATGTTCCTCGATTCGGGAAGGATACGCATGGACAAAAAAACCAGTACGCGTCGCCAGCGTGCCGGAACAGTACGCGCAACTGAGCCCCGTAGACCGCATCATTTTAAACAGCTCCATCTGCGGAGCTGCAATGTTGTATTTTCCGCAGTGATGACAACGAATACACCAGTGACCCTGAGAGCTCCGTTCAAAACTGGCCGCCAGCGTACCATCCAGTGTTTTCGCGGTACCCAGGTACGTCATAATACCGTAATCAGACGCAGAACAACACTCTTCGAGCACCGGAATAAAATCGTTGTTAATATCCTGACAGTTATAGCTGCAAAGACCGTTCGCCAGGATAAAATTATGAGTTCCGACAACCTCGATATCGTATACCGGCCGTTCTCCGATGTACTCAATCGAAACAATCGGATCATATTGGTATGTTGCAGGAACAGCGGTCAACAGCTCTTCATTGCCCGAAGTCTCGCATTCCGTGCATTCTGATACGCACGAGATTTCTTCAGATGCTCTGCATATCGCACAGGATCCGCTTTGAGCGCTTCCATCCTCTTCCGATATCGTTCTCTCTCGGCAGCAGCATCCCTGGCCTTTTTCGCAGCGAGCTCTTCTGGTGTCAGTTTCGCCAGCCGACGTTGTTCGGCCAACCGATCGCGTTCCAGCTTCCGCTGATGCAGTACAGGATCTGCATTGATTTTGGCACGGTACTTTCTCTGTTTTTCCGCTTTCGCCGGATCGTTCTTCCATTGTTCCCGCGCAGCAGCATTCGCAAGTTCTCTCCGATGCGCATACCGCTCCGGATCCGCTTTCACAGCCTGATAATGCCGCGCGCATTCCAATTTTCTCTGCAGCTTGTACTCCGGATCGTCCCTGTGCTCCAGTCTCCACTGACGACGTTTCTCGTTGAGTCTCTCCGCGTTCTTCCGTCTCCACTCCGTGCTGTACCGATTCAGCTCCGCTTTCTTCTCTGCCGGCAGTGCAGCATACGCAGCCCGCGAAAGCGCATTGATGCGATCCCTGTGCGCAACTTTGTACTGACGGCTCTTCTCGCGTCGACAGTCTCGTGTCCGATCCAGATACATCTGACGCATCGTTTGACGCCGAATCGCGGCACATTGCGGAGAGCAGCACTGATGATGCCCCTGTATAATCAGCTCCCCGCATACGACACACGGACGTGTCGCAAGTTCGATCTTGTACTTCATGCTCTCCGGTACATACGGTTTGATCAGATCGACCAACCGCAGATATCCGCGTACCGTCAGGCTGAGAATCCTTGCTGTTTTTCCGGTCGACGAATGTTTTACTGTAATCACAGTCGAATCGACGTCCCACTCCTCCTTCAACCAGATTCGCAGCCGATCCACATCCTCCAGTACAAAGCCGTTCGTCGAAATCGACGCACCCGAATTCTGTCCGGTCGGTCTGGATCCGTCGTCCATGAACCACCAAGCCAGCGCGATCGGATGCGTGATCGAGTACAGAAACTCCCATGTGATCCGTTTCGGACCTTTGAGATCCGGATACATCATATCGCGCAACAAGCGAAACGTTGCCGTAGACTTCAGGTGAAAGGACGCCCAGTAATTTCCGAATCCTGGATTCTCCTTCTTTTGCGGTTCGCATCCAGCGTGCTCTTGTAACAGCTTGTATTTGTGAGAAACGTACTCGTGCTGTTTCCAGCTGTGATTCCATCGAATTCCAACAACGTTGACGTTTTCTTTGCCCTTGAATGCACCGTCCCCCATGAGCGATCCCATGATCGCATTCAGTTGCAACGTGTCTACGTGGTCGTACATCGCTTGTGTTTCCAGTTGCTGGTGCCTGATCTCGAATCGCTGTCTGTCTGTCATATAAATACTCCACAATCTCGGAAAGACGCATCTTTCCATGTTCTGTCGGGAGTAGATGATCTACCGTACATGTAACAGATCTTCCCGACGTTGTTGTAATACGGTAGCAAGGTTTGATGCCATGAAACAAAGCATCCTTTGCTGCTACACTGTATAACATAACACCATCGTTGAACGATTGCAAGTAGTCTCCTGCTTTTATTTCAAAAATTTTTTTATTAGTCGATTTTCCTGCTGTAACTACATTAATTAAAGTATTAGATTCAATCGACTCGTCCAAGAGCAATGAGGATACCCCACTCGCACCACGGACAGAATCGGGGCTAGTGTAGCTGTTCACTAGCATTAAGAAGTTTCCGTTGCGAAACGTCTTCATATCCATGGAATCGTTTCCGCGCCGATCAATCAGCTCGTCTCGAATGATACAGCCCTTTAGCAGTGGATTGAGAATCTGAGCATGGAATCGTTTTTTCTGTTCAAAGCGCGGCTCTACGATGAGTGTGTTCATTCCGGCCATCATACCGGTCATCAGAATACTGCGTTGCGCAACAGACCATGACTTTGCGACCTGCCGTCCGCACATGATTGTCGTTTGTTTCGGAGTACGAAGTTTAAAAAATGGTGATAACTGTATACGCTCATCCAGCGTCAGGTGTTTTCCTGCCATTTTAAACAGCGCGATCAGCGGAGAGAAATTATCGATCTTTCCGCTCCTGATATCTGCGATAATCATATCCGCATACGCTTTTCCGTCCATATCAACTCCATTTCGTTCTGTTGTCAGCCCATTATAAAATAACATGGGTTCAGAGCGCTGCAATCCGCTTTTTGCGCGAAAAACCGCTTAAAAACGCCTGTTTTTGCGGCATAATACATAGAGGTATGTGTACCTCTGAAAAGTTTAAACAAAAGGAGCTAGTTTCATGGAAAAGACAGACGAACAGCTGGTAAATGCGCTTGAAACCACTTGCGCAATGCTTACGCAAAAGATACAGAGGATAAAGGAGCTCGAATCCGAGCTCGTGCAACGCGGAAAGGAGTTGGAGCTTTATGTTCCAAAGTTACCAAGACTTCCGATCGTGGATTCACTGATCGTGAATTATATGACGTTGAGACTGAGGACAGCGCTCAACGATTCATATATAGAAACCACGGAGGGGATGAAAACCGCCATTCATGTAATTTCGCATATGCGGAATCTGGCAAATGTGCGATATCCGTTGAATGCGGACACAGTGACGTCCGTTGCGGTTGTGAATTGGATCGATCGAAACATGGAGATTCGATCCGCGTTTGATCTGCAAAAACAGGAATATCCGTTCCTGTTACTCCCACTGAATGTGGAAAAACATGGATTCCGCTATATCGGAGTTCCGATTCCTTATCATCCTGCGATTACGCAGGAACACATAAAAAAATTGGATCAATATTTTGATCCGTATTATAAACTGGGAACGAAGATAACGGACTTGAAAGCAGAATCCGCAATGGATGCTGTGTTCTGCCACCTCTTGAAAGAGGATGTTGTGTTTGAAGATTAAAAAGCTCTACCATAGAGCCTGTTACAAGTGAAAGGAAAGATTATGAACGTATTGAGAAACTTGATGTATAAAGCGTACTTCTACTCTCTGTCTCCCGCAGAGCAGGTAGAAGAATGTAAATTGAAGCGGTCTTGGATTCGAGATAATCTGAGACAAGCGAATACAGCGTCTGCAGCCGCTGTAACCACTCAAACACCCGCTGCAGCGAATCCCGCGCCGAATCCGGCTCCTGCTCCGGTCCCCTCCTCCCAATCTGTACAGGAATCCTGTACGGAGTCTGTACAAAAGCCTGCTATTGACGTCACTGCTGTGAAAAAAGCGATCGTCAACAGTATTACGGCGCAGCACAGCCTCATTGCACGCTGGCTGGAAGCGTATATAATGAACGCGCCCTGGATGGAGGACGCGTTTCTGTATCTCGTACGGCAGATGCAAACCCGTTGTTTGCCGTACGCAACGCTCCGGGGTCTTCCGCCGAACATGGTGAAGACGCTGGAAGAGTATTTAAACAAGATTGATCCGGCTGAGTGGGAAGCCACTGCAAGTGCGGATCAAACCTCGATTACTTTGTACCTGGCAGACGCCAGATATAAGGAAATCGAGTGATTCATGCCGCAAAAACAGGTCAAAATGAGCGAAAAACCGCTTAAAAACGCCTGTTTTTGCGGCATAATACATAGAGGTATGTGTACCTCTGAAAAATTTAAACAAAAGGAAGAATATCATGGAAAAAGTCATCGAATTTTATACAGATTCCAACTGCTTCGATCCGAACCATATTATTCCGGTTTACGGATCGTTTTACTACGGGATGAACAATGCGGGTCTCCGCATCTACCCGGATAATGACGCTGTTTTTATCGTCCCGAACAACAGAACCGTGTACACGGCACCCGATGTGAAAGAAGTTCCCCGTGGTGTCTATAAGATGACCAGCACCGGTCGTAATGACTGGTGTCCGTCATTTCGCCAACTGACGGCGAAAGAAAAACAAGAAAGCTACAGCATTATTCTGCATGCAATCGGCATACAGGATATACTGGGTGATGATGCGAAATAAAACCCTTTAATAGTCAATCAATCAATCAAAAAGGAAGCATATCATGGAAAAAGAAAGAACTGCGAATGAAGTCTTGAAAGATATATACAAAGGTTTAGACCGACTGGATGAGATATCGAGGAAATTAAATTTAATTTCCCAGCAGATCAAAAAATAATAGTAGCGACGGGCACTGCATAAAGTAACAACAGGAAGGTTTAGAGTTGCCACTGTGCCCGTCGCTTTTTTCATTGAATTAAGTTCCCGCAATCTGTACAGGATTCGCGGGATTTTTTATATCATAACATAGGAAAATATGAATATGATTACCTTCATTGCATTCAACGTGTTTTTAATCCCGGTGATGTGTGTCCTGTTTGGAATATCGCTCGGCGTATACTGGTGTACGTCGACGCCGGAAAAACAGGACACACATCAAAACAAAAAATCCGTTAACCTGCCACCATTCAAAAGATAATGGCAACAGTAGCGGATTTGGCCGAACGGGCGGTAAACCGGTTCGGTCATCATCGATATGACGTATGCTGCATGCAACGTGCGCTGCGTCTTATCAAGCTCCTCGATCTGACCGACATCGATCGGTCAGATTTTGAAGAAATCCTGGTACAGCTGATGAATACCCGTGCGACATCGAGACGGCGGGAAATTTCAGGCATACAGGATGGTCTCGACTATCGCCAACGTCGTATGGCGGTGGATGCAATGATCTGCTGCGTGAGAGTCTTGCTCGGAGAAAGCACCAAAGCGGAAGCCGAACAGATTCTGGATCGTCTGGAAGAAGAGCTCTTCCGAAAACACGCAAAAGAAGTGCTGCGATAGCGCTGCTGGTGTGATCTACATATCGTCGAACTGAGAGCGATTTTATTCGTCCCGAACTATTAACAACAAGGAGTGTAAAATGTTCGACGATATCGCAAAGATCACAGTAAACGGGCATGAATTCTATGAAGAAGACCTTCGTAAAAGCTGTTACATCATTGCGCAACAGCTGTTTCATGCCAACGAGAAACCGCTAACTGCAAAGCTGAGAGGAGTTCAATTCCTTGAAGCTGTGCATGAAATAAGACCTGATCTGGTCCCGAATATTAAGGTTGTTCGGAGACTGGTCGGTCTGGAACAGGAATGACTATGTGGGAGAAATACCCGCTCATCGGATTGCTGCTGGTTGTAGTAATTTTGATGAAATCGTGTTCTTGAATTCTTGGGTTCATGCGCAGGTTGACGGAAGGTCAGCTTGCTTCTGTAGAGCGACTGTAAAATGAGGTTGGCAGTCGTTCGACAACTCGACCAGATAACATGCACAGAGACTTATCCATGAGAACGATTGGAACGAACGTATTTGCAGACGATCGTTTCTGTGCAGCTTATAATCTGATTGTCTGCAGGCAGAACCACTGGTGCCGACCGGTGGATTATTCGTTCTATCGGCGGGAGGCTTGTTTATCAGGCCTCTCTTTTTTACATATCAAAACAACAAGGAGTGTATCATGCACGACGATAATGCATATGATGACGAAGATCTGTACACTGAGGATGGCGATTTTAAACCAGACTTCTGGCCGGACGACGAAGATCTGGAGGATTATGACCATGATTGGGCGTTCGATGACGAAGAACTCAACTATACGGATGAAGAAGACTTGGACGACGATCAGGAATCCCCGGAGTCGTTGGCCTACTTTGATATGGTGCAGGATGACGAAGGAAACTGGGTATATCCTGAAGATCTAGAAGAGCAACGCAGAGAACTTAGAGAACTTCAATGGTGAACAAGGAAAAAACTCAAGATGGAATCAAACAAGAGTATAATTGGATATCAGTTGTTGGAGAACGTAGAGATCGCGCAGAAACAGAAAGCGAATCTGTTTGTTTACAAAAATCCGATGGACGTATTGCAAAATTATCCTCCTGCATGCGCTGCGAAATCGCAGGCATTGTATGCGGTTCTATATATAGACCGCGAACATATCTTGGAGTATACCGCCGATTCATGGATCGTAAACTATTTCAAAATAATAAATGTGCACGGACCGCTGCAATGGATTCAGTATTGTGCCAGTGAAGCTCTGCGTTCCAATGCGAAAGTTTTAACACAGCACGCAGACAGACGGGTCGCTGTTACTCCAGGTTCCAAGTCTATCGCAACAAGCACCAAGACTGCCGGCATTTCAAAGTCTCTTGGCATTGATTCAATATCAAGCTGTGTTGGAGATAGAAGTGTTGCGATTTCTATGAATTCCAGGTCGATTGCAGCGTGCATCGGAACGAAGAGTTTCGCATATCAGGAAGGAAGAGGAGGGCTCGCCGTTAGCACCGGGTATCGCAGTGAATCACGCGCGGACTGCAATGGGATCGCATTTGCGATGGGCAGACACGGCGTAGTAAGCGGTACTTATGGTTGTTGGATCGGCTGCGCAGAATATGGGGACGACGGTGTAACGATTGTAAACATCAAGTTCGCGTTTGTGGATAACGTTAAAATCAAAGAATATACTCGCTATAAACTGAGAGACGGCGAATTTGTGCCTGTAGATGAACAATAAATACTGATAAAGGAAACACATATGCGTATTGGCAAAGAAACCGGACTGAACCCGACGATTCCACTCTGTCCGTATTGCGGAGAAGGTAAAAATCAGATCATTCTTACCGGATACGAGGGTGAAAAATGGGCCAGGGAGAATGGTCATCCTGATGGACAAATGCCGATGTATATTCGACTGGAAGGCGATATCGAACCCTGTGACGAATGTAAGAAAAAGGGAATCGCGCTCGTCGAAGTCAACCCGGAAACAAAAGAACCATCCGGCACACTCCATCTGGCAAAAGAGGAGTTCATTAAACGCCTTTTATCACACGATTCAAAGCTGTTGAATCGCGTATTGAAGCAGCGGATCCTGATGATCCCGGAAGGATCGCTGAAACTGGAAAACTGAATCGACGACCAAGAAGGGAGGATTTTTATGACATAGCAAGATAGAACCGTCGAAATGTATCCGAATGTAAGAATAATTATTGAGAATCAGGCTTAAAGATGGAAAAGAACTTTTTTAAAAGACACGTCAGCGTTGTAACAGAAGAATTGATCGGAACGAATCCGGCATTGGCACTTGCCTTGCGTCGAATGGATCGAGATACGTTCATCCGACTGGCAACGGCTTCTTACGACGCGGCACTTGGAACGATGATGGCGCAAGCCGGCGATTCCAGCATTTGGGTGCTGTACGATCAGATGCGGAATGGGCTCTCTCAATTTCTGGGAGATCTGATCGTATCGAGGAATCAGCCGCTGGAACAGCTGATTCCCGGACTTGATAGGACAGATCCGGAGCTGCAGACTGTTTCCAACGCACGCAAGGTGCTGGTTGGAGCATATCAGCTTCGGCTGCAGCAGAGTCCATTGAAAGCCTGATGTGACGAAACAACGTGGGTGCTTTTACGGCATCCACGAGTCTCCGGAACTGCGGATTCTGAAGAACACCGCAGTTCCTTTTTAGCTCATCTTTTGTAACATGGATGCCACGCTTGCACAATGCAGCCGACAAAGCGGACGCCTGGTCGTCTTTTCTGATACGAGATCGCGCTCGCAGTACAAGACGAAGAGTTGCCTTGTCGATTCCGGTTTCCTCGGCTAATTTATGTATCAGTGTTCTGGTATCGATGTTCATATCGGGTAGTTTAGCACATAATGTAGGAGAAAACAAACATGCAAAACACCCTGTCTAACCAAGAAAGGACCCATGTCCAGTAATTTCAGGAGTTCGTTATGCAACGCGAAACCGAACAATTACTGGCGTGGGCACCCGCAATCCTAGGAGGGATGAGTGCGTGGATCGGACTGTCGTATTTGCCTGTGATGGGCGGCTTCATCCATATCATACTCATCTCAATCGCATTTCTCATTTCAAAATCAGTAGGAGGTGCAGTTTTACTTATTTACATCTGTTCTCACATTGACACATTATCACGTCTCATACCAGTCATAGCAATACTCGGAATTGTCGCTTTGATTCGTGATATATGGCTGTTTATAGACAACAAAAAACATGAAAAAGATAACCTTAATCTATGAAAATTGACATCATACCCGCGTCCGCTGTACAGAGCAGCTGGATGGACGCGGTCATCTCTCACTGCTGGGGTGTTCGTCGAAAAGCGTCGATGGACCGCTATTATCAGTCAAACGACTCCGTCACACTGCTTCTGCAGTATCTGGCGCTCTGCCGCGCACCGAGATCGGTCGCGC
>CALVHV010000157.1 GCA_944328845.1 uncultured Clostridia bacterium
TATACCTGCGTTACACGCCGTTTTCCGTCATACGCATACCGCACTACGTTGTTCCCGCTGACAAGTTCCGTCACTTCCCCGCAGGTATAGCGCGTATGGGTAGAGTTCTCCTCCCCTTCTTCCGTGCTCTGCGTGATGCTCGTCACCGTGTCTCTTTCGTCGTGTAATAGAAATAGGAGCAAAATTATTTGCTCCTATTTCTACTAATCATTTTAAATGAATTTAGAAATCAATTGGACAATAAATTCAATAATTGTTTACTTTTATTAAACATATCTTTTTGGAAATAATTTTCTTTTTCTTTGCTATCTGACTCTAAAAACATTTTAAATGTTGATTCATCGGCTAGAAATTTTAAAAAATATTTTATTAAAAATTTTTTTCTATTATTTGCCATCTCTCCATGAAATTGCTCTACTTTTTTATAAAAGTTGTCAAAGTATGGATCATAAAATAAAGATAAACAAATATCTTGTTGCTTGCTGATTCCTAAACAAGGAATTTTTTGACTCATAAATTTATTATAAACAGTTTCAAAAGAAGGAACTTCTTTAATGTACAAATATAGTTCTCCTATACCCTTTACAAATTTTTCAGCAGACATATATCTTTCGCCAATTTTAGGATATACCAAAAACTGTTTGTATCCAAATAAATTTTCATTCGAAAAAGTTCCTTCTATCCTCATACTTCCTAACCTCCTAAAATAATCCTTATAATTTCTATACCCCTTTTTATTAATGCTGGCATTTCATACATTGCAAAAACGGACATGGGACTTATTACAGCACCGGTAAATACCGTTACAGAACTCATTGCCACTTTCGAAGCCATTGTTTTAGATAATGAAATCCATAAATATTTCGTCGCAGCGTAGCCAAATCTATTTGTTAGAAACTGAACAACTCTACCACCAAATGTTTGCCCAATTGTGATTAAACCTTTTTCTGCTGCTGCTTTTGCAGCAATTTGAGCTCCATTTTGACCTAAACCAGTCCAAAAAGAAGTATTAGTTAATCCAGCAACAGATGACGCAGCGGCACCACCTATTGCCCCACCAATTATTGCCCCAGCAATTGCGCCTATCCCGAATCCAATTTTTACTCCAGTCCAAATACTTGTCCCAAAGGAATTACCTTGAACGGCATCATAAATCATTCCTCCAACCGCACCGCCAACTGCACCTATCGTACCTAATGCTATTGTTCCTATAGCTGCACCGTATATAATACCTCCTGCTATCCCACCTATGACTGCTCCAGCCATACCCGCAGTAATAACAGTCAAAGCAGCAACAAATAACCCAAGGCCTATCCAAGCCAGCAAATCCCACCACGCATTGCCGTTTTCATCTACACGCATTATAGGATTATTCCCACAATAAGCGTAGAGGTTCAAGCCGTTGATGGCTTCGGGGTCGATATAGGAGATGTCGTCGATAGTGATGAATCTGCCGACTTCTGGATCGTAGTAGCGCGTTTTGAGGAAGTACAGACCCGTTTCCGTATCATAGTAGTACCCGCGGTAACGGAACGGATTGAGGATGCCGATATGCGTTGCCAATTCAATACCTACTCCGTTTGCATCCAGCACTGCATGGCTTCCCCAACCATCATGCTTATATTCTACCACGACATTCCCGTTGCTGTCAAGAATGCATTATCCTATCATTTTTCCCATAACTTCCTCGCAAAGAGTTCTTACAATCAAATCAAAAATAGCTTTCTTGATAATATATACGTATTGCCCGTCTATTCACGGCTTGTAACTTCATATAAATGTAGCCACTTAAATTCCAAATCTTACTATATTTTCGAATGAGTTTATCAATATTATTTTACGCATACCGTACGACACCCAATCCGTTTTCAAGGATATCTAGTAAATATTATATGGTATTGACATTTCCAACGGGTAAGTGCTAAACTGTATGTACCATTATTTTGGTTTCTCAAATAACGTCCTCCTCTGTACTTTACCTGTATGCGGTTGCCAGCCATATACAATTTAGAACAGAGGAACTTTTTTGTTTAATTACTTATGCTTGAAGCTAAAGTTTTTTCACTGGCATAGCCGGTGGTTTTCGACCGGCAAACCGCTTTGCAGTTTGTCGGTCGATATAAATCAAAGCCGAAAAACCTTACGGATTCTCGGCTTCAATATTATATAAAATTAGTAAATATTGTTTTTCAAGAACTCTGAATATAGTGATATTTGCTGCTGAAGAGTTGCATTGTTTATATCCTTCGATAGAGCTTTCAAAGAGTTACGGTCAAAAATATTATCACTCTCTATGATGTTTCTTCTATCACCATTTAATGATATTGCTATAGAAAAACACATTTCATGATTTCCATCATCCTGAATTCCTAGATAGTAACTAACTTCTATTATTAAATCACCTTTAGTAAAAATATACTCTTCATCAGGGGGACGGAAATACTTTTTGACATCAAACCCCTTGTCAATCAAAAATTGGAATTGTTTTTCTATTGATTTTTTTTCCCTTTTGAACATATTATCTCCTAATAAGTAAATTTATCCTAGCAATAAATACTTAAATATTGACTGCAATTCCATAATATAAAATGGACTTCTTGCTGTTCTTGTTATATCAATTCCTATATTTACAATATTCACACCCGATTGAGCCACTCGACGAATCCATGTCATATTTTGAGACATTGTTAATTTGCTTCCCAATTTGCTAAAGATATTACCTATACCGTGTTTGCCGTCACCAAATAACCATTGTGCAAATTTAGAACTACTAAATGTTCCTCCCTTAATATTATTCGCTACACCTTGCACTCTCGTCATGGTTTCGCCAATCACGACAGTGCCTTGTTTGGCAATTTGTCTAATCTGATAAGTATCATATATTTTATACGCAACACCTCCTACAATACCTCCGATGAATCCACCAATTGCAGCCCCCATCGTAAAGCTTCCACCACAAGCCTCACTAATAAATCCACCAGCAATAGCCCCTATGCCTTGCCCAATCATTCCTGCTCCTATACCGGCAAATGGAGTAAAACATAATGCTATCCCGGCCAAAATAGAAAGGCTTGACGTTATTATGCTAGATATTTTACCATCAACTCCAGCGGCATTTAATCCTGCTGAAACCAATGTCGATGCACCAGAAACAATCAGTCCTACCCCAAAAACCTGACCACCTGGTACGAAACATAATGCAATACCTACAACTGTTGTCAAAGCCCCTAAGAGCCAATCCCACCACGCATTACCGTTTTCATCTACACGCATTACAGGATTATTCCCACAATAAGCGTAGAGGTTCAAGCCGTTGATGGTTTCAGGGTCAAGATAGGAGATATCGTCTATTGTGATAAA
>CALVHV010000158.1 GCA_944328845.1 uncultured Clostridia bacterium
GTCGAGGGCAGACCCGAAGTCCTCGACGGTCGAGGTGATACCGTTGATGGCCCCGGTGATGGTCGGCTTGAACGCGGTGATCAGGCTCGACCCGACGCCGACCACGGCGGCGTTCAGGTTGCCCATCGCGCCCTCGATGGTCTCGGTCGACCGGGCCGCCTCGACGGCGACGTCCTGCATGCCGAGCTTCTGGACGGCCGCGAAGAACTCGTCGGCGCTGACCTCGCCCTTCTCCATCGCCTCGCGGAAGTTGCCCTCGAAGGCACCGGCCGCCTCCATGGCGTCCTGGAGCGCCCCCGACGCGCCGGGGATGGCGTCGGTCAGCTGGTTCCAGTTCTCGGTCGTCAGCTTGCCAGCGCCCGCCGTCTGCGTCATCACCATGGCGACGCTCTTGAACGTGCTCGCGCTGCCGCCCGCCACCGAGTTCAGGTTTCCGGCCGCCTCGGCGAGCTGGGCGTAGTTCTCCACGCCGTTCGCGGCCAACTGCGCGGTGACGTTTCTTATGTCGGCGATGTCGTAGATGGTCTCGTCGGCGTAGCGCTGCGTCGACTCGGTCAGCGCGTCGATGGCGTCCGTGTCTATGCCCGCGAAGCTCAGGGTGCTCGCGAACTTGTCGGCGGAGTCGGAGGCGGCCACCATCTCGCCGCCGAGCGCCGCGATGGCGCTTCCGACCGACGACAGGGCCGAGGCCGCGAGCGCGCCCACGGTGAGCGACGAGGCGAACCCGCCGCCGAACGCCCCCGCCGCCTTCGACCCGGCACCCTGGTACGACGACTTGGCACCGGCTAGCTGGCGCTCTATCGACGAGCTGAGCCCGTCGAACCTCGGTATGAGGGTGACGTAGGCGCTCGCGACCTCTGCCATGGCCCACCTCCGCTATTCGTTTTTCAAGTCCTCGGCGCGCTACACGCGAGGGGCCGAGAGTATCCGGTCGAGCTTGCGCCTCGGCACGTGGTGCGACCTCGGGCGATCGTCTTTCCTCGAGTTCTTCGGCCTCTCGATGGGCTTGGGCTTTCTGCCCTTGCACCCGGCCAGCTCGTAGCGCAGGTACGCGATGCTGTCGGCGATGTGCGCGAGCAGGTAGTCGGATTCGTCCCACGCGTTGCGCTCGTCGTAGGCCCGCGCGAGGCGCGAGCCCGGCCCGAGCTGCGCGGCCAGACACGCCAGGTGCGCGACCGAGCAGCCCGGGTTCCTGACGTCCACGCCGTAGACCTCGTGCATGTCGGCCTCGAGCTCGCAAGGGTGCAGCCGGGACGACATGCACAGGAAGATCAGTTTTTTAGTTCGTTGACCTGCCTGGTGACCTCGTTCATGAACTCGCCGACGCGCGACATGGGGAGCTTGCCGTCCCCGTCGCGCAGCTCGTCGGTCACGCGGTCGAGGTCGTCGCCGAAGACGGCCTCCATGATGACGAACAGGCCGCGCGCCGAGTTCTCGCCGACGTCGCACAGCTTGCGCATGACGTCGAAGTCGTCCAGTGCGTCGGGGCGCACGACGGCGCGCACGCCCATCGCCTCGACCTCGACGCCCTCGCGCTTTGCGGGTGCCTTCTTGGTTGCAGCCACGCGTCCCCCCTTACTCGCCGTAGGTCTCGGAGTCGGAACCTGCCGCAGGAGCGGAGGCGTAGGATGCGGCGGCCGCCTTCGAGGAGTCGTAGAAGTAGGTGTACGAGGTGTTGCCCTCCTCGTCGGGCAGCGCCGAGATGGTGACCGGGTAGACCAGCGCGTCCTCGCTGGTGGCCTCGACGTCGTCCTTCTCGAGGATGGATCCCCTCGGGATGACGTCGCGCTTGATGATGGTGTCGCTCACCAGCGTCTCGAAGACGTAGACGCGCTCCTCGGTGAAGTTGCCGTTGTGCTTGACGGACACCCCGCCCTGGCCGTCGTCCTCGACGTTGGCGTCGCCGTAGACCACGCGCATGACGTCGGCCTTGCTCTCCATGAACTCGACCTGGTAGGTCTCGGCGAAGCTGTTCTGGGACTTCTTGACGACGCGCCCGGCCCAGTCCTTGAGGTCGGTGGCGTCGGACTCCTGGGAGTTGACCAGGCCTGCCTCGGAGACGTAGCCGAGGCCCTTGAACTCTTCGCCGAGCGCAGCCTTGGCGTCGGTCGGGAGCGTCGTGCCCTTGGGTGCGACCCACGCGTAGCCGCTCGGGTTGCCCTTGCCGACGCCGACGTTGTCGGGGTTGAACATGGGTTCTTCTGCCATTTCGTTTTCTCCTATGGTCTCGTGACGAGATAGACGGAAAGCTGGTAGCGGCTCCTGCGCTGCGACGGGTCGGGGAAGCTGTACAGCCCCTCGACCGTGCAGCGGCACACCTGGGGCACCTCGAGCGCGCACCTGGTCACAAGCCAGTTGCGAAGCTCGAGGGCGAGCCGGGCCGCGTCTGCGTTGCCCTCGCCCCACGCCTGCATGGCGAGCGCGGGCCTGTCGACCCCGAGCGTGGAGCCTCCGCCGGTGCGCTCGACCGTGACGAATCGGTGCGGGAGGCGCTCGGGTACCTCGGCGAACGCCGGGCACCCAACCTTCTCCGGGATCAGCGCGACGAGCGCGCCGACGACGTCGAACGCCATCCCTACCACCCCGTCCCCTTCTTGAGCGTGTTGTTCTCCAGGTTGTCGAGCCTGCCCAGCTCCGTGTACGTGTATATGCGGCCGACCGCCGTCACGCGGTGCTCCTCGACGTTGCTGCCGTAGGGCTCGATGTCGGGGTCGACCTTGTACGAGTAGGCCGCGTTGCACCGCGCTCGCGCCGCATCGGCCTGGCCCTTCAGGAACTGCTTGACGCCGGAGGACTTGAGCGTCTCGATGATGCCGCGCGCGTTCGTCCTCACCGACGCCCCGCTAGCCATCGCACGCCTCGCACTCGACGGGCATGTTGACCGGGCCTGGGATGTTTTCGGCCATGTACGGCTGCGGGTCTCCCACGACGCGGTACTCCCGGCCCCCCCACAGGATGCGGCACCCCTTGAGGGGCTTGCCGTATCCCTTGGGAAAGTGGAACGTCATGGCGACCGTGACGCCCTCGGGCCGCGACGCCTCCAGGTCGGCGGTCGCGCCCGGTGTGGCGATGACGCCCGGCACGTCCTCGGGCTCCCACGCGCCCCATATGGGCGCGTTGTACTCGTCGCCGCCGACCTTGCGACGCCTGAGCACCCGCACGGTGCACGTCGCGAGGAGCGACAGACCGTCGAACAGCCCGTCAAGCGCGCCCATCGGGCACCGCCCCCATCGCCACCGAGAAGACCTGGCACCCGCCGATGCCGAGTGCCTCCTTCTCGTCTGCCTTCAGGTACCAGTCCCCGGCCGGGTTCTGGAGCGTCGCGCTCGCGGTGTACCCGCCGCCCGCCTGGGACACCTGCGTTACCGGCAGGCCGCATGCCGACGACGCCATCTGGCGGCGCACCGACTCGACCGTGACCATCTCCAGGTTCGAGGTTATGGATGGGTCGTCCTGCCACCCGGCGGGCAGCATCGCCCTGATGCGCCGCTCGGCGTATGAAAGCAGCTTCTCGGCGCGGGCGAACTCCTCGGGCTTGAGCGGCCTCCACGCGGCCTGGAGGTCGCACGCCGTGGCGAACGGCTTGTCGGGGTCGAACTCGTTGCCCATGGCGCACCACCCCCTAGGCGGACGCCTCTACCATGCCTGCGGCCCTGAGGGACGCCAGGAGCGCGTTGAGCGTGCCGACGGCGTCGTCGGTGGCGTCCGCCACGGCGGCGGCCTTCTTGACCCCTCCCAGCGCTTCGGCGGTGGCGGCGGAAAGCACGTACGCCTCGGGGATGGTCGGCTTGTCGGTCAGGTCGTTGTACGACCCGCCGAAGCTCGACGTGCCAGCCCCGATGGCGGTTCTGGCCGCCTCGGCGCTCTCCGCCTTCATGAGGGAGCGGCCGGTTTCGGTCGCCCCCTCGATGGTGTCGGCGGTCGGCGCTGCGGGAACCTCGGGGATGACGCCCTCGGCGAGCTTCTCGGAGGTGACAGCGCCGTCGGCGATCTTGGAGGTCGTCACGCTGCCGTCGGGGACGTCGGACGCCCCGGAGCCGCCGGAGAACGCCGTGCCGTCCTCGTTCACCAGGTGCGCCCTGCGGGCGAATGTGCCGACGGCGACGGGCTCCTCGTCCTTGATGACGACGATGGTCTCGTCGAACACGCCCATGCTACTCCGCCCCCTCTGCGGTCTCGGCGGCGGCCTTCTTGGCCGATGCCTTGGAGGCCTTCGCGGCGGACATGCCGGACGCGGCACCCTTCAGCACGGCCAGGCCTTCGGGGTCGATGACCGCGTAGGCGTAGACGGCCTCGGTGCGGTAGGCGATCTGGTTGTACGCCTTGAGGTCGACGCCGGTGCCGTCGGGGTCGCCGTACTCGATGATCTCTGCCGTCAGGTCGCGCACCATGCCCCACTTGATGAGCGAGAAGTCGCCCATGAAGGCCAGGACGTTCGTCGGGGTCGTCGCAAGGCGGCCAGAGACGGTGCCCGAGGTGGCCGCGCTGATGCCCTCGATGGAGCCGACGTTCAGGTTCATCGGGATCTCGGGGTACATGCGCATGCCGGTGGAGGGCACGCGCACCTTGCGCAGGGCACCGGCGAGGGTCTTGGACAGCGCGAAGCCGTTGATGTCATAGACGTCGTTCAGCGCGTCGCACAGGGCGTCGATGTCCGCAACGTAGTCGCCCGATGCGGTAACCTGCTTGGCGGTCGCGCTCAGCGCCTCGTAGCCGCTCAGGGGGTTGCCCGTCTTGGGGTTGATGGCGTGGTAGACGACGTAGTCGAGGGCGCGGCCCATGGCTCGGGCCTGGTCCTCCTGAATCTGGCTGATGATCTGGAGCTGGTTGTCCTCGTCGGCCCACTGGAGCTCGGAGGTCACGCGCGTGGTGGTCTGGACCTTGAAGGTCTTGGCCGCGACGTTGGTGGTTGAGTACTCGTGGGAGCCCTTCTTGTCGCCCTCAGCGAGCACCTCGGCCTCGGCGTTGCCGTTGAAAAGCATGTACTCGGAGTTGGTGAACAGCTGCGGGCTCGACGGCGACAGCGTCGCGATGGTCGAGGTGTCCCGTGCCTTGTTGACGATCTCCACCGCCACGGAGGTGGGGAGCTTGACCTTGCTTGCGGTAAGGGCCATTGCAGTGCCTTCCTCTTAGTCTTCCTTGCCCATGAGCTGGCGGACGAACGAGCGCTTGTCGTCGGCTGCGGCCTCCTTGGGCTGCTTGCCGTCGCCGGGGACCACGGGCAGCGCGTCCTTCTTGAAGTGCTCGGCGACCGCCTCGGCCTTGGCCTTCAGGTCGTCCTCGCTGTCTGCGGAGAACTGCCTGAGCACGTCGGCGGGCACGCCCGTCTCCTTGGCGACCGAGGCGACCCAGCCCGCGCGCGCCTTCTCGGCCTTGAGCGCGTCTGCCTCGGCAGCCTTCTTGGCGTTGGCCTTTGCCTGGCGCTCCCACTTGCGGGCGAGCGCCTTCCAATCGACGCCGTCGGCCTCGGGCTCCTCGGCTGCGGGCTCGGTCTCTTCCAGCTCTTCGGTTTCCTTGCTCTCGTCGGCCTCGGGCTCCTCGGCTGCGGGCTCGGTCTCTTCCAGCTCTTCGGTTTCCTTGCTCTTGTCGGCCATGCGGCTTCCTTTCCTGCGGGGCCATGCGGCCCGTCCGATTTGCCCAGCGCCGTGCGGCTGCCGGGACGTGCGTATGCGAGCGGCCGCCGTGCGGCGGTCGCGTGTCGCCTGTGTTGGATTGGATTGTGATATGATGCGGTTAGGAGACGATTCCTACCGGGGGACAGTCCACCGGTGCCTGGGCGTCTCATCGTGGCGAGGTACGGTCGTCCAGCATTGGAAGACTAGGGCCTCGCCCTTTGTGGTATGATTGATTCGAAAGCGCCCCATTTGACACCCCATGGTGACAGATGCGGCGCTTTTATCGTGCAAGGGTGTACGATCCATCTTTTCCGATTACGTAAACTCTGCCGCGACTGAAGCTCCTAAGACCCTGGATGATTTCGATCAGCTCGCGGTCTTCCAAATCGGGATTGTCCGAGTTGTCGAATACGACGGCGACAGTTCCCTTTTTCTTACTCGCGTTTTTCAGGTGGCTGTTAATCGTATTCCTGCTTGCAGAACCAGATAGAGTCTTTAGTTCGTATCCGTTTGCGAGGTCGGGCAACCCGCGAACTTGCGTTCGCCCCGTTTTCTCGTCTATATAAATCTCCTCGTCAACTTGAAAGTCTGTCTTCATCCCGTGCGCTTTGAGACGGGCCGCCGTGGCCAGTTCATGCGGATGCTCTTTCCGTATCATTTCTTCGAGTTCTGGAGTCTCGAACGTCGTTTCCGGCTCCTTGCGGCGGTACACCCAGTCCGGAGAGCGCGTGTTGATCTCGGCGAATACGCGGTCGTACAAAAAGTCGCTGTACGGTCCCTTGTCCTTCTTTTCCTCGTCGCTGAGCGCGTCCCACCGCCTGCGCGCGTCGCCTGAAACGGTATCGCGCGCGTCGTAGTACACCTTCTTGTACCATTCCGGGTCGTACCCATCTATGGTCGTGCCCTCGACCCCGGCGACCACGCGGCAGTCGCAGTGGCGGTGGTAGGAGTTGAACCGCGCCCCGACGTCTCCGGCCGCCTCGCGCGATGTGTACGAGAACCCGAGCGACGCCATGACGACGCAGAACCCGCACGTTGCCCTGCCCGTCGGGACGCGGGCGAAGCGCACGCCCTTTCCGTGGTCACGCTCGGCGTTGTGCGAGGTCGTCAGGTTGGCCGCCAAACGCGCCCGGTACTCCGCCTCGGCGGCGACGGCGGCTATGAACCCCTCGATGTCACCGGCGGCGACCTTGCCCGCCTGGTAGCGGGCGAACCCCTCGGGGTCGTAGTCGCCCGCGTCCGCCATCTCGGCGGGGTCGGCCTCGACGCCCAGGGCGGCCACGACCTCGTCGTAGGCGTCGCATGCGACCTTCGCGGCGGCGTCTCCGTAGTTGGCCTGGGCCTGCTCGAGCAGGGCGATGGCGTAGTCGCGCAGAAGCGCCACGTCATCGGCCCCGTTGAGCGCGATGAAGTCGCGCAGGCCCTTCTCGAC
>CALVHV010000159.1 GCA_944328845.1 uncultured Clostridia bacterium
AATAACGTTGCACCGTCACCTTTCGTTCCGACTCCGGTAAATGCGCATGACTCTTATATCGTACGCCTCTTCCGATAACCTGGTCCAAACGCGCCTCATTGAAATGTGGATCCAGCAGCTGGATCAACTTCGTCCCCTTCAAATCCAATCCTTCTGAAGCGCTTCCGGATCCTATGATCACAGGAATCTTACCACTGTTATAGTCGTCAACGACCTGTTTCTTCTCCTTTGCGTCCAACGCACCTGTAAACGTACGGTACGGAATGCCACGTGCTTTCAACAGCTCACCGTACGGTTCTACACCGCTTCCGATAAAGTTGGAATACACCAGTCCTCTGAAATTCGGATCGTTCCGATACATCTTCGCCAGACGATCCGCCGCTTCCCGCAGCTTCGTACTCTGTTGCTCCAGCTGTTCCGGCGTCAACGCCTCCGAAAAACTGCGTGTCGTGTTGGATGCCTGTCTGACGCCCGTCAAGAAACTGTTCAGCTGTTTGGCTTCCTGTTTACTGGGCGGCAGATTGTGCCGCAACTTATATCGAATCTCGCTGGGAAGATTTCCTTCCAAGTATCGGTACAACAAAGTCTGATCTTCGGACATCGGTACTTCGATTGACTCGTCTATAACTTTCGGCTTTTCGATCTCTTTGTCGAACACGTCGACATACGGTTCAAATGCACGGCGCAACTCTTTCACATTCTTCAGCTGCTGAACAACGCCCGGTTTCGCGCGATATAACAATCGTGCCCACAGCGTCGGCGGAACCTTGACTTGATTGATGTACCTCTTTTTAAACTCCGCATCCTGTACTGGAACAACCGGACGCTTCGCCACGATGTTGATCAAAGAAGCCCAGTCGGTCACATCATTATATCCAGGCGTACCGGTCAACGCATACACACGACCAGCTCTTTGCAAGAGTTGCCGAACGTAGTTCTGCCTCTTCGTATCTGGATTTCGCAGTGCATGCGCTTCATCTACAATCAATGTACTGCCGGCTGGAATCCGCAGATTTCTACGAACTGCAGTTGGCAGCGACATGACCTGAATATCAGGTCCTCCCTGCTTATGCTTGGCAATTTCTTTTTTGAAGTTTGCAACAAGCGGTGCCGGAACCAATGCCGTCGCGGGTTTTCCGAGCGCATCCGCAATTGCAATCGCAGTCAGTGTCTTTCCAGTCCCTGTACCATGCGCCAAAATCAAATTATTACGCAACGCTTTGATCAACGCACGTTTTTGATGTGGCTGAAGCGTTGTTTTGATCTCTGCCTGCTTCCGCATGTAAGTTCACCTGTTCTGTCTTTTGTGTTACGTTATTATAACATATCTGCAGAATTCTCGGATTTCACATGTCATATAAAATGATAGCTAAAAGAAAAAACACAGGGAGGGGCTCAGCCCCTCCCTGTAAATACGCTGCAGTTACTCGTTGTCATCCGAAAGCAGCATCTGCAATGCCTGATGCATTCTGGCACACCGAGACTTGCACATATTTCGCATCGACATCATATTCTCGACTTTCCAGCAATCACTTGTATCTGAAGCACGTTTCTGCGATATCGTTGCAAATGCAAAAAACGGTACACCATGCTTGCCTGCAATCTTTGCCGCATGTGTAAACGCATCTCCCAGCTCTTGTTCGGCGGCAGGAGATAACGTAAACGTACACTCATCCGCCGACGAATCCCCACTGGCAGCCGGCGGCATATCCGCAAACAGTCCGTGTAACAATGCACTGAGTATATCCCGATCTATTTCTGTTAACAGATCTTATTGTCTGTTAACGGTTATGCCAGCTTTTCACTGGTAGTTTGATCTAACATTGCCCGTAACATAATATTACGAGCACCGTTTATATCCCTGGATACTGTCATACCACAAGCAGGGCATTTAAACACTTTAGCACCTCCCAGCTTTTCGTGTATGTGCCCGCACTTTGTACAAGTTTTGCTTGTATATGCTTCATTCACAAATACTACGTTCGATCCATAGAGCTCAGCGAACTGGACAAGCTTAGTTCTAAATTGACTATGTCCAAGACTGAGCATTGCTCTGACCGTCTTTCGAGTCAATTTACGTTTATGCCGTCCAGACATCTCTGCCGCTGAGAATTCTGGAATCACGATAAGCTTGTAATTTTTACAAAGCCATACAGCAACTTTCGTATGCAACTCATTTTTCAGACAAGTAACCCGATACCGTAAACGCACAGCGGCTCTTTTTAAATTCTGCCGTCGTGCGCCGTGTGATGCACTCAATTTCGTGGTCAGTTTATCCAGTTCGTAACAGTAACCTAGTATCTTCTCCCAAGCATGTTGTCCGATACTACCGGCACCTGTTAATGAGTAATATGTCTGAAATGTTCGTATGCCGGGATCCAGGGAAACGATCAACTCCTTGGTTTTCGGAATATTGACCGTTCTTTTAAACGGCACTGAAACAAACCAGTTACCATACTCATAAATGAGTCTGCAATCATACTCAATGATCGGGAGCTGCTCTGCATATTGCATCACACCCAATACTTTTGTAAAAAACCCTTTCTCGTTAATTGCTGACTTTGGTATATAGCATGACTGTTTGGTTGCCTTTCTCGTGCGAAATCGTACTTCCGTAGACTTATGTGTTTCTACATACTTACGTTTAGCATTTGACACTGCTTTACACGCTTCTTTAACAGCAATAGAACGAACCTGATACGGAGCTACATTAGCCCACTCAGGTAAACTGCTGATGATGGATGTTTTAATACCCATCCAGCTTGCTTTTGTACCAGGCTCTTTCAAATAAGCTATTGTTGCGTTATATGTGTATCTCGATATCCCCAGAATCTGCTGGAGCATCTTCCGCTGTTCTACAGTTGGATAAATCCGGATCCGCCTTGATCTTACCGCCGTATTTTCTAAGCCCGTGGATTCTACAGGAGAACACGTGCAGGATTGAAAGTACGTCGGAGATAAGTTCTTGCTGCGGGGATACAGATGTGTCGTTAAGAACCACGATCCGTCCACCGTTCTTTTGAACGATCCATTCAACGAGGTCAAATCCGAACCGGCACAATCTGTCTTTGTGGGCAACCACAACTTCTGAGACATCTCCCGACAAAACTCGTTCCAAAAGGGTTGTAAAACCTTTGCGCTTGAAGTTAAGTCCGCTTCCGATGTCTTGGATAATTTCGTGGTCCGGGAACACTTCGTGCA
>CALVHV010000160.1 GCA_944328845.1 uncultured Clostridia bacterium
TAAAATATGATTTTGTAATTCATGTACATAAGTACCCTCTTCTACTAAGTTATTCTCAACAGTGATTGAGTTATTCTCTAACTCACCTAAAGATTGTACACCAACGATTTTCTTTCCTCTTAATTGTTCTTCCCACTCAGAATACTTCATTAAAATTGGATACTTAACATAAGCCCCAGATACTCCACTAGAAACCTCAAAGGTAAACATAAATACACCAGAACTATCAGTAGTGAAAGTGTACGTATTTGAGTCGATTTTATCAAGAGTATGAGTAGTTGCGTGAATACTATCTGAGAAGCGTACATAAAATTCAACACTCTTCTCCCCTTTATAAAAATCAGAACAATGGAAAATATACTTTGTATTTGGTTCTCCTTTAACTAAAAACCCAACTTTACCCCAAGACGTATCTGTATCAAATGTTACAATATCTGGACTAACATTTACATTTAAAGCACCGCTTCCTTGTTGTTTAGCATGAGTAATTAAGTTTTTAAATGTTTTCCCTTTAATATTTACTGAATGTACTTTTTCTACGTTTTCTTGACCTACTAAATGGGCGAATTTTTTCGGGTCTAATTGGTTATGAATCTTTTTGTACTCAAAAGGTGAAGCTAATCCCACATGAGGTTTACGTAATAAACGGAACATAGGAATAGCATAGACAACACCATCTAAAGATTCAGAAAATGTTTTGATATATAATCCCATATCTGATGAATGAAAATCGTAAGAAATAGAAGATAATCCTGAAGTATCCTCACTAAAATCTGCATCTCCTACATGACGAATACGATATTTTAAAGCCACACGTTGAGAAGTAGCCACAGGGTAACGTTCATCTTTAATAGGGTTATTAATAACATCATTACCCTCCCCACCATGTTCTGTTAATATATCAACATCAGTAACTGCTTCTTTCCATACTTCTAAGAATACTAAATCTTCACGCTCTTTATCGGCTTCCCCGATTTCAATAACTGTATTTTTAGGAATTGTAATACGATAACCATTAACATAAGCGATTGATTCAGTTGATAATTTGATTTGATTATTATTGTTCGCACAATGTTCATAATCAATCTCACCTAAAGTGACAAATCCACTAGGCATAGTATCACGAATAATATCTGCCCTAGCTTCATTCTGAATTTGTTGCATTTCATTTAATTCAACTTCTAAAACGGGCATATTTTCCCCGAATTTTACTTCGGAGAAATTAGCCAATTTGTTGAAGTTGGAATGTTTTTCAAAACTCATGATACATTCCTCCTTTTAATTAGTTAAATGTGAATCGGATTTGACGTTCAATTACCATTGAGTTCGTTTTAACTAAGATACTGTGGTTTTTGTGGTTAATAGCAATACCACTGTTACGAGTTGAAGTTGCATTTCCACCGAAAATTGCGAACTCTCGCCAAGTACCGTTACAATCACTCTCTGTAAATGTTAAAGTGATTTGAATGCGGTTAGTCACTGTAGACGTAACTTTATTTCCAGAGTCTAAGAACACGATATTTTCACTAGGAATAGCTTTACGTCCGATTTCATTTACACATCCTGTATCAGATGGTTGAGCAGATGGTGGGTTTACGTTATCCCATGAATCTAAACCTTGTCCAATCGCCCAATATCCTAAACGACTATACCCAGATTGTCCTTTAAATAAACAAGCGATTAATTTACCAATGTCGTTAATGATACAGTTTTGTGCTTCTCGTACTTCAACACGTCCATCTGCATGATAGATTGTGTCTACATATTCACCAATAATACTGCGGTTCATTGTTTCAGAACCATCATGATACTTCATACCATGTTTTTCAATTTCTACTGCATTTACATTTACTTTTTCATTGAACATGAATTGTTCCTCCTTATAATAGTATTAATTTGTCTGGTTTCCCGTTTTCTCGTACAATATCCCACATAACTAAACCATTAGTCATTAAAGGTGTACTGTAGTTAAGGAAACTATTTTCACTAAGACCATCTTTGAACAAAATATTATGTGTTTCTGCACTTTTCTCTGCAATTATATCACATGATTTATGGTATATTCTACCTACTTCTAACGCTTCCTCGTTAAAATCTCTAGTTGTATCTAAAATAGATAACTCCGAACTCGTTTTAGACACTGTACTAGGTTCAACATATTTTTCGTCTGTGATTATATAATTGTCTTCACTTAGAACATTAAGAGTTAAGGTAGTTGTTTCTACTCCCTCGTCTCTTGTCACATCAAATTTCGTATCATTGTAAGTAAATCCCTTAATTAAATCAGTTAAATCTCCCTCATACATAACAGTATAGTATGTATCAACTGATTCCGTGATGTTTTTGTTATACTCTTCATTGAACCAATACACAGTGATTACAACCATTTGTGAGTTGGTAGGTAAAAAGTCTTTAACCAGTTTTTTCATGATTTCTTCACGGTTGTAAAGTACCGAATCCTCATAAGGGGCATTTAACTTAAGAACGAAGTTACGGTAATGTTCAAATCGAATATCCCAATGGGTAATTTCAATAAGTTCTTCATCAAAATCCTTATTTTCAATGATTTCACTGTCAAACCCCGTTAATTCTCGGGCGATAAATTTTACTACTGATTTAGTACCTTTACGTTTATAAAGTTCAATAATGTACTTTAATAAACGTCTGATATATAATTCTGGAATTTCTACAGTATATTCAAATCCATACATACTACATAATAAAGGTAAAAACTCACTAGGACATTTATCCACGTCTAAAAGGTTCATCATATCCATTGTCTCTTGTAAGAGAGGGTCGAACCCTCCCTCGGCAAAAGTTTCAATAAAGCGTCTTAAAATTTGTTCATTATCGGTTGTTCTGTACACCTGCGGAAGTCGATTATATAAATAATCGGCAAATGACATACGCATAGGGTTAGCCATTATTCTGCACCCCCACTTACAGTAACATTAAATGTTACTAAGCGGATAATTGTATCAGAACTTGGTTTGATATTACCATCAGCAGTAATGTTT
>CALVHV010000161.1 GCA_944328845.1 uncultured Clostridia bacterium
GGGATCCTCGGACAGCCCCTCCCTGTACGGGCTTTTGAGGCTGAGCTTGGGCGTAAAGATCATGTTGACAGAGTTTTGCACCGCGTGGCGGGCAAGCGCGCCCGTCATGGCGCCGATGAGCTCGTCGTCCCACGAGTTTGCCGCCGACCCGTACGGGGGGAACAATCCGCCCATGGATGCGTTGAGCCTGTGCGGCCCCGCATGGTGCAGGGCGGGAATGCCGTATGCGGCAAATTCGGGCAGGGCGAGCGATTTGAGCGACGCCGCAAGCGCCAGTTTCTGTTCGTCCGTAAGCCGATCGATAATGTCTTTATATTGTATCATATTCTGTCTCCTGCATCGGAAAAGCACCCGTCAACGTGGATAGACGATCAGCCTGATCGAAGAAACGCCCGCATCTTTTCCGCCGTTCCTGACGATCGTCCTGAGCGTCTGCCCTTCAAAAAGAACAAAGACCGTTTCGCCGCTTCCGCCTTGTTCGGACAGCGAGCCATCCAGGTCGGTGACCAGCGTTGCCCCTTCCGCCAACTCGAAACGGACAAAAATGCAGAACCCTTCCTCAGCAACCAGAGTAAGGCAGCTTTCCGTTTCGGACAGAGGGTCGGAAGGGACGAGCCCGTTCTCTCCCGTCACGAAGGGATTTTCGCCGTCGTTTTTCACGTAATCGGGCAGATCCTTCGCATCGGTGAGGAGTAACCCCTCCTCCTTGCACACCATGCAGACGCCGTTCTCGTCCGGGGTATGGACCGCCTTTTCCGTTTCCGTGACGGAAAGCACCTCGCCGCAGGAGAGGCAGACGTACTGCATCTCCCCCGCCTGCGAACAGGTAGAGGGTCTGCTCTCCCGCCATTCGCAGGGAGAGAGGGAAACGGAAATATTTCCGTATGCGTCAAACGTCCAGTGCTCTGCGTCGTGCACGCACTCCGCATAGTAATAGATCGGCCAGTTTTCCAAGCCGCACCCCTCTTGGCAGATCTGTTTCCACTCCTCCGCCGTGCCGCCGTAGTACACGCCGCCGATGTAGTAAACGTTGCCGAAGGCGCCGCTTTCGATGCCGACGACGGAACAGGGAATGTACAGAGAACTTAGATTCAGGTCGACGAATGCGCCGGAAGCGACGGTGTACGAGGAGATCTCGCCGCCGTCGTACGTCACGCTTTCGGGCAGGAACAAGTTGCCGACCATATCTCTGTATCTGACCAGCGACCATTCGTCTCCCCTGCCGAGGAAGCAGAACGCGCCCGAGCGCACCACGGCGCACGCGAGAGAAGGATCGGTGTTGACGTACAGCGCATACAGCGCGACGGCACCGTTTTCCCGCTCGCCAGCCTCGATCTTCAGTCCGCCGAAGTTGTTGACCAGCAAGAGATCGGCGCACTGATCGAACGCCGAATCGCCGATCGAGGGAGCGCCGAGCAGCGTGACCGAACACAGATCGGAACAATTGTAAAAAGCATAGGCTCCTACCGTCTGCAATCCTTCGGGCAGGATGAGTTCTTTGACGGACGTGTTACTGAATGCCCAGTCCCCTATGACGAGGAGGCCGGAAGGCAATTCCAAAGAGACGATCGGCGCGGTTGTGAAAGCATATTGCCCTATCTCCCGCAATGCCGCGGGCAGCGTGAGCGTCCGCAGCGAGTAGCAATAAGCAAACGACTCGTTTCCGATCTTGTTCAGATTTACGGGGAAAACAACGCTCGAAAGGGAACTGCAATTATAAAAGATCTGATCGGGCAGCTCGGCAAGGCGCGTATTTTCGAAATGAACGCTCTGAAGCGAATTGCACGAGGCAAACGCCTGCGACCCGATCTGCGACACCGCCTCGCCGATATACACATACACGAGACCGTTCTTTTCGCGGAAGGCGCTCTGTTTGACGATGATGTCATCGACGTACTCGTCCCCGTAATAGAAGGCTTCCAACCGCAATTCAGAGACGCCGTCTTCACATCCGACGGCATACCACTGTCCTTCCCAGACGGCATATTCCACGCCGTCTATCTGCACAAAGGACATCTCCTCGTTCTCTTTGCTAAGAACGGCGATCGCGTTTTGGGCGACCCTTCCGTAATCGGAACTGCCCGCACGCAGGGGCAGCGCGCTTTCGTTGCGTACGGAGTACAGCCTGTCGCAAGAGAGGAACGCATCCCACTGGATGTCCGTCACTTTTTCCCCTACCGTAAACGTCTTCATTTCCCGACAGCCTGAAAAAGCCATCGTCCGAATGATCTCAACGCTCTCGGGCAGGGAAACTTCGGCAAGGGAAGCACAATCACAGAACAGATACTCGCTGATCTGCGTGAGGGGAGAGGCGGGGTCGAACACCGCGCTCTCGAGATTGCCGCAATAGGCAAGGGCATAAGAACCGATCGCCGTGACCGCCGCGGGCGCGTAAAAACTTTTCAGCGTTTCCGACTGATAGAAGAGATGATGCGCCACTTCGTAGGCGTCCACCGTCTGTCCGCCCCTGCGGAAGGAGGCGGGAAGAGAGACGTCTTCCGCATCCTCGGGGACACCGACGAGCACCCAGCCCGCGTCTGCAGAGATCAGCCTGTACCCGTCCTTTTCGACATCGACGGGCTCTTCTCCCGCCCCGTACACGGCGTACGCATAATACGCCGCCCTGCCGTATTCCCACATGCCGCAGATAAGAGGGAGATCGCTGTTGTTATACACTTCGTACAGACGATAACAGTTTATAAAGGCGTTGTCGCCGATATAGGACAGCGTAGAAGGCAGCGAAATGCTCTGCAATCTGCCGCAGCCCCCGAAAGACTCCGTCCCGAGATAGGACAGCCCTTCGGGCAGGAACACCGAGGTCAGCTGCCCACAGCTTTGAAAAGCATAGTCTCCGATCTGTGTGAGCCCTTCGGGCAAGGACACCGAGGTCAGCTGCGCGCAGTTGTAAAAGGCATAATCCGCCACCCGATCGACGTCCGTCAGGATGACTTCACCCAGCGAAGCGGGGACCATATAGCTGTCGTAATAGCTGTACGCGCCGAACAGATAAGAAAGATAATTTTCCGACGTGCGGCTGTTCCCGACAAAGGGAACGGTGAGAGAGGTGAGAGAATTGCAGCCGCTGAACGCGCCCCTGCCCGTTTGCTGCACGCTGTCGGGCAAGGTCAGCGCGGTGAGTGAGGTACATTCGGAAAAGGCATATTCCCCGATCGTCGTGAGCGTCTGCGGGAACTGTTCGAAAGAGAGCTGAGAACAGCCCTCAAAGGCATGATCGCCGATTTCCGTGAGACCTTCGGAGAAGGTGACCTCTTTCAGAGAAACGCATTGCCCGAAGGCATAGTTCCCGACCTTCGACAGCCCTGCAGGCAAAGACGCCGAGGTCAGCTGCAAACAGCTGCAAAAGGCATACTCCCCGAGATAGGTAAGCCCCGCGGGCAGATCCGCCGAAGTCAGCTGCATACAGTTGTAGAAAGCATAGTCCCCGATCTGCTCAAGCCCTGCGGGCAGAGACGCCGAGGTCAGCTGCATACAGTTGTAGAAAGCATAGCTCCCGATCTGCGTGAGTCCTGCGGGCAGGGACACCGAGGTCAGCCCGTCGCAGCCGTAAAAGGCGTAAGAACTGAGCGAATCGCCGCCCGTCAGAACAACTTCGCGCAGCGAAGCGGGGACCATATAGCTGTCGTAATTCGTCCACACGGGTATATACGTCTTCATCTCCGTATCCCGGTTCAGTCTCCCCGCAATTTACGCATTCGCCGTTTAC